>NZ_CP044423.1:484580-831660 GCF_008824185.1 Paracoccus pantotrophus | reverse complement strand
CCCAAGAATGCAAGCGCGGCCCCCTTCCTTCGCCCCGGTTGCGCCCCTAGCCTTCGCCTGAAAACCGCAAGAGGAGATCAGGCATGGTCAAGACCGTCGCCGTCATGGTGGGCTCGCTCCGCAAGGATTCTCTCAACCATAAGCTGATGAAGGCATTGCAGAAACTGGCCGAGGGCCGGTTGCAGTTCCACCTGCTGCATATCGGCGATCTGCCGCATTACAATGAGGATCTCTGGGCCGAGCCACCCGAATCGGTGCTGCGGCTCAAGGACCGGATCGAGCATTCCGACGCGGTGCTGGCGATCACGCCGGAATACAACCGCAGCTATCCGGGCGTGATCAAGAACACCATCGACTGGGGCACCCGGCCCTATGGCCAGAACTCGTGGAAGGGCAAGCCCGCGGCCGTCACCGGCACCTCGCCCGGCGTGATCGGCGCGGCGCTGGCGCAGGCGCGGCTGAAAAACGACCTGGTCCATGTCGGCACGGTGATGATGAGCATGCCCGAGGCCTATATCCAGTGGAACGCCGATGCCTACGGCGCCGATGGCAGCGTCACCGACGAAAAGACCGCGAAATTCCTGCAAGGCTTCGTCGATTCCTTCGCGGACTGGATCGAAAAGCACGGCTGAGCCCGGCCGCAGGACGACAAAGGCCGCGCCCGAAAGCGCGGCCTTCTTGCGTTGATCGGCCGGTTACTGGTCCAGGAAGGACCGCAGCTTGCGCGACCGGCTGGGATGCTTGAGCTTGCGCAGCGCCTTGGCCTCGATTTGGCGGATGCGCTCGCGGGTGACGCTGAACTGCTGGCCGACCTCTTCCAGCGTGTGGTCGGTGTTCATGCCGATGCCGAAGCGCATGCGCAGCACCCGCTCCTCGCGCGGCGTCAGCGATGCCAGCACCCGCGTGGTGGTTTCCTTGAGGTTTTCCTGAATGGCGCTGTCCAAGGGCAGCACGGCATTCTTGTCCTCGATGAAATCGCCAAGCTGGCTGTCCTCCTCGTCCCCGATCGGGGTTTCGAGAGAAATCGGCTCCTTGGCGATCTTCATCACCTTGCGGACCTTTTCCAGCGGCATCTGCAGCTTTTCGGCCAGTTCTTCGGGCGTCGGCTCGCGGCCGATCTCGTGCAGCATCTGGCGGCCGGTGCGCACCAGCTTGTTGATCGTCTCGATCATGTGGACCGGGATGCGGATGGTCCGGGCCTGATCGGCGATGCTGCGCGTGATCGCCTGCCGGATCCACCAGGTCGCGTAGGTCGAGAACTTGTAGCCGCGGCGATACTCGAACTTGTCCACCGCCTTCATCAGGCCGATATTGCCTTCCTGAATGAGATCAAGGAATTGCAGGCCCCTGTTCGTGTATTTCTTGGCGATCGAGATCACCAGCCGCAGGTTCGCCTCGACCATTTCCTTCTTGGCCTGGCGCGATTCCTTCTCGCCGCGCTGGACCTGGCTGACGATGCGGCGGAACTCCTCGATATCGACGCCGACATGCTGGCCGACCATGGCCATCTCGGCGCGCAGGCTTTCCACCTGGGCGCGGGATTTCTCGAACAGCGCCTGCCAGCCGCGGCCCTTGTGCTGCATCATGCGCTCGACCCAGGTCGGGTCCAGCTCGCTGCCGCGATAGGCGTCGATGAACTCGCGCCGGTTGATGCGCGCGGCATCGGCCAGCTTCACCACGTTGGAATCGATGGTGACGATGCGGCGGTTGATGCCATAGATCTGGTCGACCAGCGCCTCGATGCGGTTGTTGTGCAGGTGCAGCTCGTTCACCAGCGCGACGATGCGCGAGCGCAGTTCCTGATAGGCGCTTTCCTGCGCGGCCGAGAAGGTGCCGTCCTCGTTCAGCGTCGCCGACATGCGGTTGTCCTGCATGTGCGACAGCTCCTCGTAGCCCCGCGCGATGGCCTCCAGCGTCTCCAGCACCTTGGGCTTCAGCGAGGCTTCCATCGCCGCCAGAGACAGGTTCTGGCCGTCGTCCTCGTCCTCGTCCTCCTCGCGGCCCATGGGGTTGCCGTCGGCGTCGAACTCCTCCTCGTCGCGCGCGGCACCGTTGGCCGCGGCGGGGCGGGCCTCGGTCGGCAGCACCTCCTCTTCCTCGCCATCCTCGTCCATCGAGCGGCCGAAGGTGGTCTCCAGGTCGATCACGTCGCGCAGCAGGATGTCCTCGTCCAGAAGCTCCTGGCGCCACATGGTGATGGCCTTGAAGGTCAGCGGGCTTTCGCAAAGCCCGGCGATCATGGTGTTGCGGCCGGCCTCGATGCGCTTGGCGATGGCGATCTCGCCCTCGCGCGACAGCAATTCGACCGAGCCCATCTCGCGCAGATACATGCGCACCGGGTCGTCGGTGCGGTCCAGCTTTTCCGTCTCGGCGGTGGCGACCGTCAGCTCACGCGAGCCCGAGCCGGTGGTGGTCAGCTCGCCGCCCGTTTCGGCCTCCTCGGCCTCCTCGTCGTTCTCGACCACGCGGATGTCCATTTCGGACAGCATGGACATGACGTCCTCGATCTGGTCGGAACTGACCTGTTCGGGCGGCAGGACGGCATTGAGCTGGTCATAGGTGATGAAGCCGCGTTCGCGCCCTTCGGCGATCATGCGCTTGACCGCGGCCTGCGACATGTCCAGCGAAGGATCGTCATCCTTGGCCTCGGGCTTCTGGTCTTCGTCGTTGGCTGCCATGCTGGCTCCCTTGAAGCGGTGATTCGCGAATCGGCGAATCGGGATCGGCTATCGGCCGGTTCTAGCGCGAATCGCAGGCGATTCAAAGCCTGCGAGCCGGCCTCGGCCGGGGTGATTCGGCGCAGGTGATTCGCGCGCCTTTCAGCGGCGCGGCTTGCGCCAGATCTCGTTCTTCAGCGCCGCATCGAGGATGGCCCGATAGGCGTCGCTGTCCTCGCCCAGGTCCGACAGGTCGGCCAGCGAGGGGTGGTCGGCCTGCTGGCGGGCACGGGCGGATTGCGCCATGCGCCAGGTCAGGCCCTCGTCCGCGAGCCCCTCGATCTCGGCCTCGGCACGGGCGATTTCCTCGCGCGCGGCACGGCGGGCCTCGATCCGGTCCAGGGCATTGGCAAGGATGCCGGCGGCGGCATCGCGGTCATGCGGGCGCAGGATCGCCGGGGCCGCCCTCACATGGGGGTCGGCCATGATGCTTTCAAGGGCGCGCTGCCCGGCCTGGGATTGCGTCCCCGACAAGAGATCGTGGACCAGCGCCGCGCGGTCCGCATCCTGCGGCTCCAGCCGTTCCAGCCGCGATTCGACCGGGGCGATCAGGCCGGGATGGGTGGCGCAGATCGCCAGCACCATGGCCTCGACCAGCGCCTCGGCCTGCTGCCCGTCCATGTCGGGCGAGGAAAGCCGCGAGGCCCGTGTCGGTGCCGTCGGCGCGACCGGCTGGAAGCGGGCGCCGCGCCCCCCTTGCCACTCGCGGCCCTGCCATTCGCGGGCGGGACGCGCGGGCGCGGGGGCATCGGCGCGGCGGCGGTTGCCGAACAGCTCCCATTTCAGGTTGCGCAGCACGGCGTGGTAATGGTCGCGGGTGTCCTTGTCGGGGATCTTGGCCACCGCCTCGGCAAGGGCCTTGTCCAGCGCCGCGCGGCGCTCGGGGCTGTCGAAGACCCGCCCCTCGGTCTCGCGCCGCCACAGCAGGTCGACCAGCGGCCGCGCCTCGTCCAGCACGGCGCCCATCGCCCCTGCCCCGCGGGCGCGGATCAGGTCGTCCGGGTCCAGCCCCTGCGGCAGGAAGGCAAAGCGCAGCGCCTGCCCCGGCCCGGTCATCGGCAGCGCCAGGTCGATCAGCCGCATCGCCGCGCGCAGGCCCGCCTCGTCGCCATCGAGCGCGATCACCGGCTCGGGCGAGATGCGCCACATCAGCCGCAGCTGGTCCTCGGTGATCGCGGTGCCCAGCGGCGCCACGGCGCCCTCGAAACCCGCCCGGACCAGGGCGATCACGTCCATGTAGCCCTCGGCCACCACCAGCGGCCTGCCCTTGGCCACCGCCGCCCGCGCCGGGCCGATATTGTAGAGGTTGCGGCCCTTGTCGAAGAGCGGCGTCTCGGGGCTGTTGAGGTATTTCGCCCGCGCGTTCGGGTCCATCGCCCGGCCGCCGAAGGCGATGCAGCGCCCGCGCCCGTCGCGGATCGGAAAGGTGATGCGGCCACGGAAGCGGTCGAAGGGCGCACCGCCCTCGTCGGGCTTGGCCGCCAGCCCGGCCTCGACGATCAGAGCCTCGGCGATGCCCTTGGCACGCAAGGCGTTGAACAGGCCCTGCCGCTGGTCGGGGGCGAAACCGATGCCAAAGGCTTCGCAGGCGGCCTCGTCCAGCCCGCGCCGGGCCAGATAGGCCCGCGCCGCCTCGGCCGGGCCCATGCCCAGCTGCATGCGGAACCAGCGCACCGCCTGCTCCATCACCTCGACCAGTTCGGTGCGGCGGTCGGCGCGCTGCACCTGACGCGGGTCGCGCTCGGGCATCGGCAGGCCGGCCTCGGCGGCCAGCAGCTCGACCGCCTCGATGAAGCCCAGCCCCTCGGCCTCGCGCAGGAAGGTCAGCGCGTCGCCCTTGGCGTGGCAGCCGAAGCAGTAATAGAAGCCTTTCTGGTCGTCGACATGGAAGGAGGCGGTCTTTTCGCCGTGAAAGGGACAGGGCGCCCACCAGTCGCCCTTGGCCTGATTCGAGCGGCGCAGATCCCAGACCACCTTGCGCCCGATGACGCGTGACAAAGGCACGCGGGCGCGGATCTCGTCAAGGAATTGCGGCGGAAGGCTCATGCCGCCTTATATCGGATCACGCCGGCCGGTTGCAAAGGGTCATGCACCGACCGCGCCGCGCACCAGTTCGCGATAGACCGCGACCACCCGCTCCTGGTCCAGCCGCCCGCCCTCGCGGTACCAGTTGGTGACGCCGGTCAGCATGGCGATCAGCGCCATGGTGGCCAGCCGGGTATCGGGCACGGCCATGGTGCCCTCGGCCTCGCCGGCGATCAGGATCGCCTCCAGCGCATCCTCGTAGCGACGGCGCAGGGCCGCGATTTCGGCACGGTTTTCCGGCGTCAGGTTGCGCAGCTCCATATAGGACAGGAACACCGCCTCGGGGCGCTCCAGGCTGGTCTGGATGTGAAAGCGCAGGAACGCCTCCAGCCGGTCGAGCGCCGGCCGGGCCGGATCGTCGCGCCAGGCGGCCAGCAACTCCTCCATATGCACCCGCAGCAGGTCGGCCAGGAGCGCCTGCTTGTCGGCGGTATAGCTGTAAAGCGTGCCGACCTGCACGCCGACCTCGGCCGCGATCTGGCGCATCGAGACGGCGGCATAGCCGTGGCGCGCAAACAGCCTGCGCGCGGCGTCGCGGACCAGCGGTCCGGTGATCTCTGCCCTTGAGCCCTGGGTTCTTGCCATGTCGTCTTCTAGGCGGCGAGCCGCGGCAAGGTAAAGAGCGCATCTTGCCCCCGCCGCCCCGCCGGGCCTATGGTCCGGCGCATGAAGACATGGGGGAACGGCATGGGGCGGATCTGGGGCGGGCGGATCTGGGGCGCGCTGGCGCTGGCAAGCCTGGCCGCATGCGGCGACATGGTGGGCGACTATCCCGAACTGATGCCGACCGACCGGCTGCTGGCCGAACCGGCCCTGCCCGGCCATGCCGCCGATGCCGCCCGCGACCCCGCGGCGGCGGGCGGCGCGCTGGATGCGCGCGGCCGCTCCCTTGCCGCCCGCGCCGGCACCGCGCCGGCGGCGGGCGACGCCGCCTTGCAGCGCCGCGCCGAGGCCCTGCACGCCCGCGCCAGGGCCCTGTCGCAGCAATCCCCGGCCGAGGACTGCCCCGAGGGCAGCACCGACTGCGCGCCGAACTGAGGAGAATGCCATGCCGGTCATCACCTGCATCGAGGATCTGAAGGCGATCTACCGCCGGCGCGTGCCGCGCATGTTCTACGACTATGCCGAAAGCGGCAGCTATACCGAAAGCACCTTCCGCGAGAACTGCTCGGACTTCCAGCGCATCAAGCTGCGCCAGCGCGTCGCGGTGGACATGACCGGACGGACGACGGAAAGCACCATGGTCGGGCAAAGGGTCGCCATGCCGGTGGCCCTGGCCCCGGTCGGCATGACCGGCATGCAATGCGCCGATGGCGAGATCAAGGCGGCGCGGGCCGCGAAAGCCTTTGGCGTGCCCTTCACGCTTTCGACCATGTCGATCTGCTCGATCGAGGACGTGGCCGAGGCGGTGCAGGCGCCGTTCTGGTTCCAGCTTTACGTCATGCGCGACCAGGAATTCCTGGAGGCGATCATCGAGCGGGCCCGGCGCGCCCATTGCTCGGCGCTGGTGCTGACGCTGGACCTGCAGATCCTGGGCCAGCGCCACAAGGATCTGAAGAACGGGCTATCCGCCCCGCCGCGGCTGACCCTGCCGGTGCTGCTGGACCTGGCGACGAAATGGCGCTGGGGCATCGAGATGCTGCAAACGAAGCGCCGCTTTTTCGGCAATATCGTCGGCCATGCCAAGGGGGTGGGCGACCCCTCGTCTCTGGTCGCCTGGACGGCCGAGCAGTTCGACCCGCAGCTCGACTGGGGCAAGATCGCCCGCATCCGCGACCTCTGGGGCGGCAAGCTGATCCTCAAGGGCATCAACGACCCCGAGGACGCCCGCATGGCCGCGGATTTCGGCGCCGATGCGATCATCGTCAGCAACCATGGCGGCCGGCAGCTCGACGGCGCGGTCAGTTCCATCCGCATGCTGCCCGAGATCGTCAAGGCGGTGGGCGACCAGGTCGAAATCCATCTCGACAGCGGCATCCGCTCGGGCCAGGACGTGTTGAAGGCGCTGGCCATGGGGGCGCATGCCACCCATATCGGCCGCGCCTTCATCTATGGGCTGGGTGCCATGGGCGAGACCGGCGTGACCCGCGCGCTGGAGGTGATCCAGAAGGAACTGGACATCACCATGGCGCTCTGCGGCGAGCGGGACGTGAAGAACCTGGGCCGCCACAACCTGCTGGTGCCGCAGGATTTCCTGCAAGCCTGGGGCTAGGCGGCCGGATCAGGGCGCCGGATCGGGCCGGGTCTGTTCGCCTTGCCCCCGCGTCCTTTCCTTGCCGAATCCGGGGATCCGCAACCGGCCCAGAAGCATCGCGGCCAGGGTCGGCAGGCCGACGGCGAACAGCATCAGCTCGCCCAGGTGCTCGAAGCCCAGCAGGCGGGCCAGATGCAGCGCCATGACATGCATGAAATAGATCATGGCCGAGATCGGATCGAGCCGGATCGGCGGCTGCGGCATGGCCGTGCCCAGCACCGCCACGAACAAGGCCGGCGCCGCGACGTAAGAGCTGATCGGGATGTCCAGCATCACCTGGTCGCTGCGCCAGGCCTGCACCAGCCAGGCCTCGGCCATCAGCAGCCCGGCCCCGGCGGCGGTGGCAGCCAGCGCCAGCCGGCGCGGCGGCAGCCCCTGCAGCCCCAGCCGGGCCACGCGGCGGCCGCAGAGATAGCCGATGGCCACGAAGGGAAAGCACATGAACAGGCCGTTCGAGAATTTCTTCACCCCGATCTGCATGATCCCGGACAGGGCGACATATTGCAGAACCAGCCCGATCGCGGCGCAGACCGCCGCCGCCGCCAGCAGGATGCGGTATTCATAGGCCGGCGCGACCCTGCGGGCAAAGCCGCGCAACAGCAGAACCACCGCCCCGGCAACCAGGATGCCGGCCATGAACCACAGGTGGAAATAGCCCCAGGCCAGGGTCTTGAGCAGCGAGACGAGCCCATGCACCTGATCCATCCAGAAAGGCAGATAGACCGCCATCCAGAACAGGTAGAGCGCCGCCACGCGGGCCAGCCACTTGTTGCCCTTGCCGCGCGCCACCGCCGAATAGAGGAAATAGCCCGCCACGATGCAGAAGGTCGGCACCATCACCCGCATCAGCCCGTTGCCGATCATGAACAGCTGCGGCGTCATATGCGACTGCAGCCAGTAGGTATGGGCAAAGGCCACCAGGACCGCCAGTCCCAGCTTCAGATAGTCCAGCGAATGAATCCGATGCAACGCGAAAACCCCGACCCGCACTGGAGCAAGCTTTGCAACCAGCGAGGACGATCTGACAAGCATTTTCCCCGCGGCATGCAACTGTTTTTTCGCTTCACATCCGAATGACGTCGCGCTATAGGCGCGGCTTCGGCCATGCACCCTTGGAGGATGGCCGCGAACCGTAACCAAAGGAATACCATCATGGCCAAAGAGATCCCGGATCTGGTGGCCGAGGCACGCGCGGGGACAGGCAAGGGGGCCGCCCGCCAAGCTCGCCGCGAAGGCAAGGTGCCCGGCATCGTTTATGGCGACGGCAAGGAGCCGCAGCCCATCCAAATCGAGTTCAACTCGCTGCTGACCAAGCTGCGCGCCGGCCGCTTCATGTCCACGCTGTGGAACCTGAAGATCGACGGCCAGGACGACGTGCGCGTCGTCTGCCGCGGCGTCCAGCGCGACGTGGTGAAAGACCTGCCGACGCATATCGACTTCATGCGCCTGCACCGCAACACCCGCGTGAACCTGTTCATCCACGTGAACTTCGAGAACCACGACGCCGCCCCCGGCCTCAAGCGCGGCGGCACGCTGGTCGTGGTGCGCCCCGAGGTCGAGCTGGTCGTGACCGCCTCGGACATCCCCGAGCAGATCACCGTGGACCTGACCGGCCGCCAGATCGGCGACACCATCCACATCAACGACGTGGTGCTGCCGGCCGGCGTGAAGCCGACCATCGACCGCAACTTCGTCATCGCCAATATCGCCGCGCCCTCGGGCCTGCGCTCGGCCGATAACGAGGAAGCTGCGGCTGCCGAAGGCGAGGCCGCCGAGGCCTGATTGCGGGCCGAGGCCGGACAGAATCGGGCGGCACCCCTGCGGGCGCCGCCCTTTCTCTTGCCGTCATGGCCCGCGATTGCTAGGAGATCGCGCCTGACGCGAAGGGGAAACGCATGGAACCGATCCATATCATCGGCGCCGGTCTTGCCGGCTCCGAGGCCGCCTGGCAGATCGCCCGCGCCGGCCTGCCGGTGGTGTTGCACGAGATGCGGCCCCAGGTCGCCACCTTTGCTCACCGCACCGGCGATTGCGCCGAGATGGTCTGCTCGAACAGCTTCCGCTCGGATGACGACCGCATGAACGCCGTGGGCCAGTTGCATTGGGAGATGCGGGCGGCGGGCGGGCTGATCATGGCCATGGCCGCCCGCCACCGCCTGCCCGCCGGTGGCGCATTGGCCGTGGACCGCGACGCCTTCTCGCAGGCGGTGACCCAGGCGCTGCAGGCCGAGCCGCTGGTCAGCTTCCAGCCCGGCGAGATCCGCGAATTGCCGACGGAGGGCCGCTGGATCGTCGCCACCGGCCCGCTGACCTCCGAGGCGCTCGGCCAGTCGATCCGCGGCCTGACCGGGGAAGGCTCGCTGGCCTTCTTCGACGCCATCGCCCCCATCGTCCATGCCGAGAGCATCGACATGTCGATCTGCTGGCGGCAAAGCCGTTACGACAAGGGCGAGACCGAGGCAGAGCGCACCGCCTATATCAACTGCCCGATGACGCGCGAGGATTACGAGGGCTTCATCGACGCCCTGCTCGCCGCCGACAAGACCGAGTTCCACGAGGGGGAAACGGCCGGCTATTTCGACGGCTGCCTGCCGATCGAGGTCATGGCCGAGCGCGGCCGCGAAACCCTGCGCCACGGCCCCATGAAGCCCGTGGGCCTGACCAATGCCCATAACCCGGCCGAAAAGCCCTATGCCGTGGTGCAGCTGCGCCGCGACAATGCGCTGGGGACGCTCTACAATATCGTCGGCTTCCAGACAAAGATGAAATATGGCGCGCAAATAGATGTTTTCCGGCGCATTCCCGGATTGCAGGACGCCAGATTCGCCCGTCTGGGCGGCATCCACCGCAACAGCTTCCTGAACTCACCGCGGCTGATCGACGACCGGCTGCGGCTGCGCGCGCGCCCGAACCTGCGCTTCGCCGGCCAGGTGACGGGGGTCGAGGGCTATGTGGAATCCGCCGCCATGGGCCTCTTGGCCGGGCGCATGGCCGCGGCCGAGGCACTGGGGCGCGACCTGCCGCCGCCGCCCGCCACCACCTCGATGGGCGCGCTGGTCAACCACATCACCGGCGGCGCGGATGCCAAGACCTTCCAGCCGATGAACGTGAACTTCGGCCTCTACCCGCCGCTGGACGCGATGCGCGGCGGCCGCAAGGGGCGCAAGGACCGCTACCCAGCCTATACCGACCGCGCAAAAGCCGATTTCCAGCAATGGCTTGCAGGACAATCTTGAACCGGACGCGCTTCGCCCCCTCGCCGACCGGTCCCTTGCATCTGGGCCATGCCTTCGCGGCCCTGACCGCCGCGCGGCTGGCCGATCCCGGCCAGTTCCTGCTGCGCATCGAGGATATCGACCAAGGCCGCTGCCGCCCGGAATACGAGGCGCTGATCGCCGAGGATCTGCGCTGGCTGGGCCTGGACTGGCCGCGGCCGGTCATGCACCAGTCCCAGCGCCTGCCCGCTTATCAAGCTGCGCTCGAACGGCTTTCGGCGCTGGGCCTGACCTATCCCTGCCGCTGCCGCCGCGCCGATATCCGCGCCGCGCTCTCGGCCCCGCAAGAGGGCGCGGCGCCGCGGATCGGTCCCGACGGCCCGGTCTATCCTGGCACCTGCCGCCAGCGCCGCATGGCCGATGCCGGAACTGATGACGCCATCCGCCTGGATGCGGCGCGGGCGCTGGACCAGCTAGGCCTCGACGAGATCGCCTTTCTCGACGAGAACGTCGCCCCCGGCCGGCCGCACCAGTTGTCGGCGCAGGATTTCATCGCCGGCATCGGCGATGTGGTGCTGGCGCGGCGCGGCATGGGGACCAGCTATCATCTTGCGGTGGTGGTGGATGATGCCGCGCAAGACATCACCCTGGTCACGCGCGGAAAAGATCTTCTGGATTCAACGTGGATCCATGTCGTCCTTCAGAAACTGCTGGAACTGCCGACACCACGCTATCATCACCACCGGCTGATCCGCGACGAGCAGGGCAAGCGGCTGGCCAAGCGCGACGACGCGCGGGCGCTGAAGCTTTTCCGCGACGAGGGCGTCAGCGCCGAACAGATCCGTCAATCCCTGGGGATCTGAGGCGCCATGATGACAACCTCCTCTCCCCCGCGGATGGCGGTATAAAAGCAGCTGCGCCGGTTGGTGTGGCAGGCCGGCCCGGCCTGGTCCACCAACAAAAGCAGGCAGTCGCGGTCGCAATCCACCCGCAGCTCGACCAGCTTCTGCACATGGCCCGAACTCTCGCCCTTGACCCAGAAGCCCTGGCGCGAGCGCGACCAATAGGTGACACGGCCCGTCTCCAGCGTCCGTTGCACGGCCTCGGCATTCATCCAGGCCATCATCAGCACCTCGCCGCTCTGATGATCCTGCGCAATGGCGGGAATCAGGCCCTTCGCGTCATATTTCAGGCTGGCAGGGTCGAACATCGGCTTTCCTTTCGGGCTTGCCGTCCCTATCTAGACCGGGCGGCAGCAAGGGAAAAGACCATGTCCGACAGCGACCTGATGCAGCTCTATTCCCGGCGCATCTTGGCGCTGGCCTCGGATATCCCGCATCTGGGCAAGCTCGACCATGCGACGGGCAGCGCGCATCGCCGTTCGCCGCAATGCGGCTCCTCGGTGACGGCGCATGTGGCGATGCAGGACGGCCGCATCGCCGATTTCGCGCAGGAGGTGCGGGCCTGCGCCCTGGGCCAGGCCTCGGCCGGGGTGCTGGGCCGCACCGCGCTTGGCCGCTCGCGCGACGAAATCGCGCGCGCCCGCGACGAACTGCAGGCCATGCTAAAAGCTGACGGTCCCGCCCCCGCCGCCCCCTTCGACGAACTGGAGGCCCTGCTGCCCGCCCGCGAATTCCCCAACCGCCATGCCTCGATCCTGCTGGCCTGGGAGGCGCTGCTCGGCGCCATCGACGCCTCGCCGGCCTGATTTTCACCGTTTCCCAAATACCCCCCGCCGGAGGCACCTGCCGGCGCAACCGGCACATGCGCCCGGACAAAGAAAAGCCGGCCCGCAGGGGACCGGCAGTTGCGCGCATGATCGTCCGGGGGAAGGTTACGGCCCCAGGCGAAGGGCCGTCGATTGCGCGGGGCAGTAAGGGATCAGGCCGCCAGGATCGAGGGCAGCGAAAACAGGATGATCGCGGTCACCGAAATCGCGACGGTGCCAAGCAGGTCAGAGAGGGATTGGCGGGTCATGGGTCTCTCCAAGGTTCGTTTATGCTTTGTTCTCATGAGCGGCGAACAAAGTAAAGAACTTTTTAAGAACATCATGCGAACATCTAGCCGGCGCTGATCAGCCGGATGGCGCGGTCCTGCTCCATCAGCCACAGAAGCAGCCGCACGGCCTGGCCGCGCTCGCTTTCCATGGCCGGGTCGCGCTCCAGGAAGTTCTGCGCATCCTTGCGCGCCAGCGCCATCAGCCCGGCCTGGCGTTCCAGGTCGGCGATGCGGAACCGCGGCAGGCCGGATTGCGCGGTGCCGATCACGTCGCCGGCGCCGCGCATCGCCAGGTCTTCCTCGGCGATGCGGAAACCATCCTCGGTCTCGCGCAGGATGGTCAGCCGCCGTCGGCCGGTCTCGGACAGCGGCTCGTGATACATCAGCAGGCAGCTTGACGCGCCCGAGCCGCGCCCGACCCTGCCGCGCAGCTGGTGCAGCTGCGCCAGGCCGAAGCTTTCGGCGCGCTCGATCACCATGATCGTCGCCTCGGGCACGTCGACGCCGACCTCGATCACCGTGGTCGCGACCAGGATGCGCGCCCGGCCGGCGGCGAAATCGGCCATGGCCGCATCGCGCTCCTCGGCCGGCATCTGGCCATGGACCAGCCGCACCTGATCGCCGAACCGCGCCCGCAACTCCTGGAAGCGCGCCTCGGCCGCGGTCAGGTCGATGGCCTCGCTTTCCTCGACCAGCGGGCAGACCCAATAGGCCCGCGCCCCGCCCTCGAGCGCCCGGGCCAGATGCGCCACCACCTCGGCCATGCGCGCATCCGAGATCACCGTGGTGCGGATCGGCTGCCGCCCGGCGGGCTTTTCGTCCAGCACCGACAGGTCCATGTCGCCGAATTGCGCCAGCGCCAAGGATCGCGGGATCGGCGTTGCCGTCATCACCAGCATATCGGGCGGCAGATGCCCGCCCTTGGCGCCCAGTTCCATGCGCTGGTTGACGCCGAAGCGGTGCTGCTCGTCGACGATGGCCAGCCGCAGGTCGTGGAACGCGACCGATTTCTGGATCACCGCATGGGTGCCGACCAGGATGTCGATCCGCCCTTCGGCGAGGTCGGTCAGGATATTGGCACGGGCATCGCCCTTGTCGCGGCCGGTCAGCGCCTCCAGCCGGATGCCGGCCAGCCGCGCCAGCCGCTCCAGCGCGCGGAAATGCTGGCGGGCGAGGATCTCGGTCGGGGCCATCAGCACACCCTGCCCCCCCGCCTCGACCGCGACCAGCAGCGCGAGGAAGGCGACCAGCGTCTTGCCGGCGCCGACATCGCCCTGGAGCAGCCGGTTCATCCGTCGCGGCACGGCCATGTCGGCGGCGATCTCCTCGACCGCGCGGCGCTGCGCCCCGGTCGGCGGCCAGGGCAGCCCGGCCAGCACCCTAGCGCGCAGATGCCCGTCCCCCTGCGTGGCCAACCCGGCCTGCCGCCGCCGGTCGCGGCGCAAGAGCGCCAGCGTCATCTGATGCGCAAGCAGCTCGTCATAGGCCAGCCGCGCCCGGGCCGGATCGGTCGGCGACAGGCCGGCCGGCCCTTCCGGCGCATGGGCGCGGGCCAGCGCCGCGGCCCAGGCCGGCCAGCCCTCGCGCGCCAGGACCGAGGCGTCGATCCATTCCCCCGCCGGCGGCAGCCGCCCCATCGCCACCTGCACCGCCTTTTGCACCACGCCCTGCGTCAGCCGGCCCGAGAGCGGATAGACCGGCTCGAAATCCGGCGGCGGATCCGTGCCTTCGGCGCCGATATGGTCGGGATGCACCATCTGCGCCATGCCGTCGAACAGCTCGATCTTGCCGGAAACCAGCCGCCGCGCGCCCAAAGGCAGCTGGCTTTCGATCCAGTCCTTGCGCGGATGGAAAAAGACCAGCTGCAGATCGGCGCTGCCGTCCGAGCAATGCACCCGCCAGGGCCGGCCCTTGGCCGTGGGCGGGCTGTGGCGCTGCACGGTGATCGCCACGGTGACGATCTCGGGCGGGCGGGCCTCGGTCAGGCAGGCGATCGGGCGGCGGCGGATGCCGGAATGCGGCAGGGTCAGGATCAGGTCGCGCAGCCGCGTCACGCCCATCTGGGCAAAGGCCTCGGCCGCGCGCGGGCCGACGCCCGGCAGGGTCTCGACACCCGCGAACAGCGGAAACAGCGCCGGCGGGCGGCCCGGCGTCACCCCTGGGCGATCGCCAGCCATTCGTCCTCGTCGATGACCTTGATGCCCAGTTCGGCGGCCTTCTTCGCCTTCGACCCGGCGCCGGGGCCGGCGATCAGCAGGTCGGTCTTGGCCGAGACCGAGCCCGCGACATGGGCGCCAAGCGCCTCGGCCCGCGCCTTGGCCTCGGCCCGCGTCATCTTTTCCAGCGTGCCGGTAAAGACCAGGGTCTTGCCGGTGATGGCGCTGTCGGCGGCACGCTTCTCGGGCGGCAGCACGGTCAGAAAGCCGAGCAGCCGGTCGATCGCCGCCCGCTCGCGCGCATTGGCGAAGGCGTCCGACAGCGACATGGCCAGCACCGGGCCGATGCCGTCGGCGGCGATCAGCCCGGCCCAGGCCGCACTGGCCTCGGGCGGCAGATCGACCTGCGCCAGCGCGGCGGCGCGCGCCTCGGACGGCCGGGCGCGGCGGCCCTCGGCCTGCGCGGCCGCGCGCTCGGCCTGAGCCGCATCCTCGGCCAGGCGATGCGCCACAGCCGCCGGGCGCGCGGTGTCGAGCGCCGCCTCCAGCGCCTCCCAGCTGCCGTAATGGCGGGCGAGATCCTGCGCCGCGACCTCACCGACATGACGGATGCCAAGAGCGAAAAGCAGCCGCGCGAACGGGATCTCGCGGCGTTTCTCGATGGCCTGGAACAGGCTGGCGGCGCTTTTCTCGCCCCAGCCCTCGCGGTTTTTCAACTGCTTGGGCTGGCCGGGGCCGTAGCGGTCCTGCAAGGTGAAGATGTCGGCCGGTTCGGCGATCCAGCCATCGCGGAACAGCTCCTCGACCAGCTTGGCGCCCAGCCCCTCGATGTCAAAGGCGGCGCGCGAGACGAAATGGCGCAGCTTCTCGACCGCCTGGGCCGGGCAGATCAGCCCGCCGGTGCAGCGCCGGACCGAATCGCCCTCTTCCCTTATGGCGGGCGAGCCGCATTCCGGGCAGGTCTCGGGGAAGGCGTAGGGCACGGACTCGGGCGGGCGCTTGGCCAGGTCCACGTCCGCGACCTTGGGGATCACGTCGCCGGCGCGATAGACCTCAACCCAGTCGCCGATGCGGATGTCCTTGCCGCCGCGGATCTCGCTGCCGTCGGCGCCGCGGCCGGCGATGTAATCCTCGTTATGCAGGGTGGCGTTCGAGACGACGACGCCGCCCACCGTCACCGGATGCAGCCGCGCCACCGGGCTCAGCGCGCCGGTGCGGCCGACCTGGATGTCGATGGCTTCCAGCCGGGTCCAGGCGCGCTCGGCCGGGAACTTGTGCGCCAGGGCCCATCGCGGCGTGGTCGAGCGCATGCCGAGCCGTGCCTGATAGCCCAGATCGTTGACCTTATACACCACGCCGTCGATGTCATAGCCCAAGGTCGCGCGCATCTGTTCGATCTCGGTCCAGGCGGCCAGCATGTCCTGCACCGAGCCGCAGATCCGGGTCAGCGGATTGGTCTGGAAGCCGAAATCCCGCATCCGCCGCACCGCTTCCATCTGCGTGTCGGCAAAAGGCGCGCTGACCTCGCCCCAGGCATAGGCAAAGAAGCGCAGCGGCCGGGCCGCCGTCACATTGGGATCGAGCTGGCGCAGCGAGCCCGCCGCCGCATTGCGCGGGTTGGCAAAGACCCGGCCGCTGTCGGACTGGTTCAGCTTCTCGAAATCCGCATGCGACATGTAGACCTCGCCGCGGATCTCCAGAATTTCGGGCCAGCCGTCGCCGGCAAGCTGGCCGGGGATGTCTGCAATGGTGCGGGCATTGGCGGTCACGTTCTCGCCCACCGCACCGTCGCCGCGGGTCGCGGCCTGGACCAGCCGCCCGCCTTCGTAGCGCAGCGACAGCGACAGCCCGTCGATCTTGGGCTCGGCGGTGATCTCCAGCGGCGCGCCCGAAGCCAGGTTGAGGAAAGAGCGCACCCGCTGCACGAAGGATTCGACATCGCCCTGGGTGAAGCCATTTTCCAGCGACAGCATCGGCAGGCGATGCGGGATCTTGGCAAAGCGCGTATCGGGCGCGGCGCCGACCTGCTCGGTCGGGCTGCCGGGATGGGCAAGCTGGGGGAAACGCGCCTCGATCTCCTCGAGCCGACGCTTGCGGTCGTCGTATTCGGCATCGCTGATGAAGGGCGCGTCTTCCTGGTAATAGGCCAGGTTCGCCCGCGCCACCTCGTCGCTCAGCCGGGCATGCTCGGCCGCGGCGGCCTCGGCGTCCAGGCTCGAAACGGGCGGCAAGGCCGCCGCCGGCACTGCCGGCTCCCCCGCGGGAGCCGTCCGATCCTCGTCATCTCCGGCCATCTGCCCTCCGCCTTCTGCCGGCCCCGTGGGCCGTGATCTGCGCAGCAGGTGATACCGGGGCGAAGGCGGGATTGTCCAGCGCCGGCCCCACGGCGTTGCGCGACCCCGACGCCCGCGACGCTCAGGCGCGCAGGGCCATGCGCTCGGGATTCTGCATCTCGGAGGCGGGATCGCGCAGGACATAGCCGCGACCCCAGACCGTCTCGATATGGCTTTCGCCGTTCATCGCCGCCGCCAGCTTCTTGCGCAGCTTGCAGACGAAGACGTCGATGATCTTCAACTCGGGCTCGTCCATGCCGCCGTAAAGGTGGTTCAGGAACATCTCCTTGGTCAGCGTCGTGCCCTTGCGCAGGCTCAGCAGTTCCAGGATCTGATATTCCTTGCCGGTCAGGTTGACCGCGCGCCCGCCCACCTCGACCGAGCGCGCGTCCAGGTTCACCACCATCTCGCCGGTGCGGATCACCGACTGGCTGTGGCCCTTGGAGCGGCGGATGATGGCCTGGATGCGGGCGACCAACTCGTCGCGGTTGAAGGGCTTGGTCATGTAGTCGTCGGCGCCGAAGCCGAAGCCGCGCAGCTTGCTTTCGGTGTCGTCCGAGCCGGTCAGAATCAGGATCGGCGTGTCGATGCGCGACATGCGGATCTGGCGCAGCACCTCCATCCCGTGCATGTCCGGCAGGTCCAGGTCCAGCAGGATCAGGTCGTAATCATAGAGCTTGGCAAGGTCGATGCCCTCCTCGCCCATGTCGGTGCGATAAACGTTATAACTCGCGTTCATCAGCATCAGCTCGATGCTGCGCGCCGTGGTCGGATCATCCTCGACCAGAAGGATTCGCATGTCATTTCCCCTTGCTAACCAGGCTACTGGCAAAACCTCCCAGCAAAAGGTTAATATCACGTTACCGGTTTATTTATCAAATTTGTCTCAACTTATGGTTGCCGAAATTTTTGCATATGCGTGATTTTCAACGCATTGCGACCGTGCTGGCGAAAGGCGCGGGCCCAGGCGTCGAACTCTTCCTCGGTCAGGCCATAGCGGCGAATCGCCTCGTCCCGCGTCAGAAGACCGTAATGCACCGCATCGACCACCGCCGCCTTGCGGCTGGCCACCCAGCGGGTCTGCGGCTGGGGCAGATCGGCCTGGGTCAGGATGCTGCCATCGGGCAGGATCGCGGTGCGCAGACCGGGCGTTTTCTTCAAAAACATCGGCAAGTCCCTGTTCTCTCTGCCTCCTTGTCGCGCAAACTTCTTAAGCCCCGGTGAAGCGGCTCAGGGTTTTTCCGGCCCCGGCCCTTGAGAATTGCCGGTTTTTGCCTATAAATGTCATGAACTGCGGGCCAGAGCAGCGCGCCCGCGCAAAGGACGATCCATGACAGCGCCAAGCCCCTCTCTGCGCCATGCCGCGCCAGATTCGACCATGAATTCGCTGGGCTTTGCCAAGCCGCCGGCGCAGACGCGCGTGGTCGTGGCCATGTCGGGGGGGGTCGACAGCTCGGTGGTGGCCGCCATGCTGGCCGCGCAGGGCTACGACGTGATCGGCGTGACCCTGCAGCTTTACGACCACGGCGCGGCGCTGGCGAAAAAGGGCGCCTGCTGCGCCGGGCAGGACATCCACGACGCCCGCCGCGTGGCCGAGCGCATCGGTTTCCCGCATTACGTGCTGGATTACGAGAACAGGTTTCGCGAATCGGTGATCGAGGAATTCGCCGACGCCTATCTGGCCGGCGCCACCCCGGTGCCCTGCATCCGCTGCAACGAGCGGGTGAAGTTCCGCGACCTGCTGGAGACCGCGCGCGAGCTTGACGCCGATTGCATGGCGACGGGACATTACATCCGCCGCTTCGACGGCGCGAAGGGCGCCGAGCTGCACATGGCGGCCGATCCGAACCGCGACCAGAGCTATTTCCTGTTCTCGACCACGCAGGAGCAGCTGGATTTCCTGCGCTTCCCGCTGGGGGGGCTGGCCAGCAAGGCCGAAACGCGGGCGCTGGCGGCGCAATACGGGCTTGCGGTTGCCGACAAGCCCGACAGCCAGGACATCTGCTTCGTGCCGAATGGCGATTACGCCAGCGTGATCGAGAAGCTGCGTCCCGGCGCCGCCGATCCCGGCGAAATCGTGGATATGGACGGCCAGGTGCTGGGCACGCATCGCGGCGTGATCCACTATACCATCGGCCAGCGCCGCGGCCTGGGCATCGGCGGCCTGGGCGATCCGCTTTACGTGGTGCGGCTGGAGCCCGAAACGCGGCGCGTCGTCGTCGGCCCCAAACAGGCGCTGGCGACCCGGATCGTGCCCGTGACCGAGGTGAACTGGCTGGGCGACGAACCGCTTGCCGGCGAAATCCCGATCACCGCCCGCATCCGCTCGACCCGGCCGCCGCGCCCGGCCATCCTGCGCGCGACCGGCGATGGGCGTGCCGAGGTGGAACTGCTGGCCCCGGAGGAAGGCGTCAGCCCCGGCCAGGCCTGCGTCTTCTATGCCACCGAGGGCAGCCGCGTGCTGGGCGGCGGCTGGATTGCACACCGCCGCGGCGGCTGAGTTCAGGCCGCCGCAGCCAGCAGGCGGATGCGCTCGACCATGGCGCGCAACCCATTGGATCGCTGCGCCGAAAGATGCTCCTCCAGCCCCAGCCGGCCAAGTTCGGCGCTGGCATTGATCGCCGCCACCTCTTGCACCGGCACGCCGGAATAAAGCGCATGCAGGATGGCGATCAGCCCGCGCACGATCAGCGCATCGCTGTCGCCCTGGAAGTCGAAGCGCCCGTCCTCGATCCGGGGCATGATCCAGACCTGGCTGGCGCAGCCCTCGACCTTGGTGGCGGGCACCTGCAACGAGGGGTCCATCGGCGCCATCGCCTTGCCCAGTTCGATGACATGGCGATAACGCTCTTCCCAATCCTCCAGGAAATCGAAGGTCTCGGCGATTTCTTCAAAGGCGGGCGTGGCCATCGGGGCATCCTCTTGCATCGGGCGGCACTGGCATAGCGCGATGGGCCCGCAAGGTCAAAGAGGCTTTCGCGCCCGCCCGACTTGGCCTATCACTGCGGCAAAGACTTGGGACAAACGGGGGCAGCCTTCATGCGATCGGGAACCTTGGGCATTCTTGCCTGTGCGATGCTGGTGCTGGGCGGTTGCGGCCGCATGGGGGACAGCAGCCTCAACCCGTTCCGCTGGTTCGGCGGCGGCGCGGCGCCCCAGCAGTCGCTGGAACCCGAGGGCGGCTATCCGACCACGGTGCAGGACGGGCGCCTGCCGCTGGCCCAGGTCACCAGCGCGAAATGGGAACCGCTCTACGAAGGGCGGATGCTGGTCGTGACTGGGCTTGCCGCCAGCAAGGGCTGGTGGAAGGTGGCGCTGATCACCGAGGTGCCCATGCCGAGGGGACGCATCCGCCCCGATCAGGACGGCGTGCTGCGCCTGCGGCTGGTCGGCCAGCCGCCCCTGCCCGACAGCTTCGCCGCCGCCAATCCGCCGCAGCCCGCCAGCGACACGGTGACGGTGGCGCTGACGCTTCCCAACGCCGCCCTGGCGGACCTGCGCGAGGTGGTGATCACCGGCGCCGGCAACGCGATCACGCTGCGCCGCTGACGCCGGGCACAAGCCCGGTTCGGCCGCGCGCAGGGCTGCAGGCAAACCGCGGCCGGCGCGGTGGCACCTTGGGTATTTGGGAAACGGTGAAGATCATGGCGTCGCCCCTGTCTTCTTCGTTCCTCAAATACCCATGGCGACCTTGCCGCATCGCCCCATCCGCCATCCGATCACCGCGCCGACGTGCCGGGAATGCACAGTCTTGGGCTGAACGCAGGCAGGGTGGCCGCCGCGGCAGGAAAAGCCCGCATGAGACCATGCGGGCCGCTCTCGAAATGCCGGTGGCCGCGGGCCGGTCAGGCCATCTTGCGCAGATAGGTCCAGGTCGGCACGCGGGCATCGCGCGCCACGGACCAGCTCTCCGCATCGCCGAGATATTCGAAGCCGCAATTGGTCAGCACCCGCGCCGAGCCGGGATTGTCCTGGAACGCCTCGGCAAACAGGGTGCGCGAGCCGTGCGGATTGGCCTCGACCAGGGCCGAGACCGCCTCGGTCGCGAAACCGGTGTTCCAGAACCCTGCGCCGATCCAGAAGCCCAGTTCGGACTGCTCCTTGTCGATCCGGGTCAGCGAGACCACGCCCAGAACCTCGGCCAGCTTGTTGGCCGAGCCGTCGATGGCCCAGACATCCTCGTCCCGGTCGGCCGCCATGGCGCGGCGGACATAGGCCTCGGACGCGCCGGGCGGCAAGGGGTGCGGGATCGAACGGGTTCCCTCGGCCACGCGTCGGTCGGCGGTGTAATGCGCGATGAGCCCGGCATCCGATGCCCGAAGCGGGCGCAGGACGAAGCGCTCGGTCACGATCTCGATCTGCCGTGCGTCCGAGGAAATCAATTCGTTCATGTCACTCTTCTCCCCCAATTACTCGCAATCATATGGGTACGGCCCCGGAAAACGCGAAGGGGACCGGCCTTGCCGATCCCCCAATTTGACGTCCGGGCGTTGAAATCGGCTTACTCGGCGGCCTCGAGATTGGCGGGAAGCACGGAAATATAGGTGCGGCCCTTCAGACCC
Source organism: Paracoccus pantotrophus (assembly GCF_008824185.1). Lineage (NCBI taxonomy): Bacteria > Pseudomonadati > Pseudomonadota > Alphaproteobacteria > Rhodobacterales > Paracoccaceae > Paracoccus > Paracoccus pantotrophus. The sequence continues at coordinate 810,340 of NZ_CP044423.1, read as the reverse complement.
TTCTTGAAGGTTACATGGCCGTCGGCCAGCGCGAACAGGGTATGGTCGCGGCCCATGCCGACGTTCTGGCCCGGCCACCAGGTGGTGCCGCGCTGACGCACGATGATGTTGCCGGCAACGGCCTGCTGGCCGCCGAAGAGTTTCACGCCGAGACGACGACCGGCCGAATCGCGGCCGTTGCGGGACGAACCGCCTGCTTTCTTATGTGCCATGGCTCAGTCTCCTTCTGCCTCAGTTGGCGTCTTCGGCCGAGGCTTCGGCTTCCGACTTCTTGGCTTTCGCCGGCTTGGCGGCCGGTGCGAGTTTGGTGCGCGCGCCGACGGCGGCTTTCACATCGGTCTTGTCGCCGCCCTTTTCAAGCAGCTCGGTGATGCGAACCAGCGTCAGCTGCTGGCGGTGGCCGCGGGTGCGCTGCGACGAATGCTTGCGGCGGCGCTTGACATAGGTGATGACCTTGTCGGCCTTGATGGTGTCGATCACCTCAGCCTGCACGGCGGCGCCGGCAACCAGCGGCGCGCCGACGGTGGCACCGATCATCAGCACCTCGTTGAACTGGACCTGGTCGCCGGCCTCGGCGTTCAGTTTTTCGACGCGCAGCACGTCACCGGCCTGAACCCGGTATTGCTTGCCGCCCGTCTTGAGAACTGCGAACATTCCGTCTTTCCTTGCTCTGCCGCGTCCTTCGGCCCCTGGCTTGCAGGTGTTGCCGGGGCCAGGCCCCGCCTTCGGACAGCGCACCCATTGTCTCGGGTGAGGTTCAAAATAGGATGCCGGCAACGGACATGCGCCCGGCCGGTCGCGGGTATATCGCGGATTCGGCCGGGCAAGTCAACCGAAATGGCGGCTCAGCGCCACAGATCGCGCGCCGCCTCGACCGTGATTCGCCGGCCTTCGCGAAGCTCGGTCAGGCTGCCCGACAAAAGCGGCGCCGGGCGCGGATCCGTGCCCAGATAGGCGCCGCGGGCGCGGTTGTGGGGATGGCGCGGCGCCTCGGCAATGGACAGCACCGGAGCGGCGCAGGCATCCGTCCCCTCCAGCTCGGCCGCCCAGTCGTCGCGGCTGCGTGTGGCGATCCGCGCCGCCAGGATCGCGCGCAGCGCGGTCCAGTTCGCCGGATCGGCACGGTCGGGCAGATCGGATTCGGAAAGCCCCAGCCGCCGGACCAGTTCGGCCCAGAACTGCGGCTCGATGGCGGCGACGGCCAGGAAACCGCCGCAGGCGCAGGGATAGCAGCTGTAATAGGGCGCGCCGCCGTCCAGCAGGTTCGCCTGGCGCTCATCGCGCCACAGCCCGTTCGCGCGCAGCCCCGAGATCATCGCCATCAGATGCGCCACCCCGTCGGTGATGGCGGCATCGACCACTTGGCCCCGGCCGGTCTCGCGCGCCCGCAGGATCGCCGCCAGCATGCCGGCGACCAGATACATCGAGCCGGCGGCGAAATCGCCGACCAGGTTCAGCGGCGGCACCGGATGATTCGCGGGGCCGATGGCGGAAAGCGCGCCGGTGATCGCCAGATAGGTCAGGTCGTGGCCGGCCGAATGTGCCAGCGGGCCGGTCTGGCCCCAGCCGGTCATGCGGCCATAGACCAGCCGCGGGTTTTCCGGGAAATCCCCGGGGCCCAGGCCCAGCCGCTCCATCACGCCGGGGCGCATGCCCTCGATCACCGCATCGCCGCGCAGGATCAGGTCGCGCGCGATGTCGCGGCCCTCGGGCGATTTCAGGTCAAGCTCCAGCCAGTCGCGGCCGCGGTCCAGCACGTCGCGCTTCATCGGGAAGATCTGCGGCGCGCCGGGCCGGGCGATGCGGACCACCTGCGCGCCGTGGTCGGCCAGCCACATCGCGGCGAAGGGCGTCGGGCCGATGCCGGCGATCTCGACGATGCGCAGGCCGCAGAGCGCGCCGCTCATGGCTGGCCTTTGGGGAAATGGTGGGCGGTGAGGGACTCGAACCCCCGACATTCTCGGTGTAAACGAGACGCAACCGACCCGATCAAGTTGAAATTGTTCCGCTTCATGTTCCCAGCCTATCAGCAGAAAAGATCGATTTCGACCGGAACAAACCGGGGGTTTGGGAACACAGCTTGGGACCGCTCAGTCGCTCGGCCGAGACCGCTGCCACGGGTCCAGCGGTTTGGGATACCGTGTCACATGCGGATGGTGGGCCGCGCAGCCCTTGCACACCGCTCGACCGCAGAACGCCCAGTAATCGATGCCATCGGGCAAGTCCTGGGGATAGAACGTCTGATCGCGCTTGCACCGCCAGCATGTGACGACGACGTGTGTGATGCCGGGCTCGAATAGCAGTTCTGTCATGGCGATTCCTTTCCGCCGCCATGAGAACAGAAAGTGAACGATGGAGTCCACATGCCCGGTGATCACGCTGCGGCAGGGATCCGTCCCGCCTCGTTCGAGCCGAGGCGAGACGGTGAACTGTTGTGCCGTATCCGTTAGCTTGCAGGCTTCAACAACCTAAGTCGCAAAAATGAGCAACGGTTATTTCTTGGAGGGTTGCTTGGCCTCATTCACGGCGGTCACCGCAAGCGCAGTCAGTTTTGCGTTCGCAGCTTTTTCCTCGTCCAGGATGGATGTAAGCAACGTGTGCGCCTCGTCATGACCCAGAACCTTGGCCCATTCGCGCAACGTGCCGTAACGCGCGATCTCGTAGTGTTCGACCGCTTGGGCTGCTCCGATCAGCGCCACATCCAAAGCATGGCCCGAAGCCTCTTCAATCAGGCCATCGGTCTCCTTCAGCAGGCCGTCCATGGCGTCGCATTTTTCGCCTTTGGCTTCCTGCCCGATTGACTTGAAGACCGCCTCCAGGGTCTTGATATGCCCTTTGGTTTCTTTCAGATGAGCATCGACCGCCGCCTTCAGTTCGGCGTTGTTTACGGATTTCGAGACCTTGGGCAGGGACTTTGACAGGGCATTCTCAGCCCAGTAGATGTCCTGCAAGGTGTGCTCGAACGCGTCCTGCAACGTCTTCATGAAACAGTTCCTCCACTGATTTCACCGCTTCCACGCGGCACAGCGGGCAAACGTCCGGATGCACTGCTGGTTCCCGGGCCGACGCAAGGTCAAGCCGGCCCACACCTCTTCCAGTTCAGGCTCTATGCTCTACCCGATACTGCTTCGGCCCCGGTTCATCCGCTTCAACCGTCACCCAATTCGTCATAGCTCTTATTCCAATCTAAATTGGCCTTGTCGTTCGCGGCCTGCGCCTCTTCTTCATTCATTTCGTCAATGGCTTGCTTGAACTTTGCGTCAATCCGGTGTGGGGTATCGCTATCCAAACCATCAACCGCAGTTTGGAGCATCTCTTGCTCGGTCAGCATTTTCGGGTCATGGACCATATGAAGTCCTCCATGGCACCGCGCAGTGTCTCCGCGCGGATATCCTATATATGGGGATCATCTTGCGGATATACACCCACTCTTGTGGAAGAAGAGAGGATCACAACGGCTCGTCGGTGAGCGACCCTCAGGTCCGGCATCCGACGCAGTAAGCTGGACGGCGGCCGTTTGGCCTTCTAACGTGGGGACTTCAGGGAGCGGAGAATCGCCATGACCTTCATCATTCTTCACCTGAATGAACCGGGTCGGCAAGCAAGCAAGGTTGCCCTCGCCGTCGCGCATATTAGCTCGGTGCGGGAGGTTGCGGATGACGCCGGCACCGAAGTCAGGCTGTCAGATGGCAGCATCGTGAATGTGATCGAAACCTACAAAGCCATCATCAACGAGCTCGCGAGCCTGGGGGTTCGGTTCACCTCAAGCGGAAAACTAGGCCATCCGTAACGGCTCCGGCGCCGGCATGGAAAACTGACCGCCCCATCGCCTGAGCCGGGATCGGCGCGGCCGCGCAACGGCGGCGCCGACCGCGAGGCCGGCAACCAGAGACGCGGCCAGCGCGACCTCATAGGGCGAGCGCACTACTTCACCCCCCATCTCGCGAAGATCGCACCCGACAGGCCGGCGGCGGCGACAGCGGCGGCGATCACCGCCTCGACGTTGATGGTCAGCATGTGCGTGGCGGCGTCATAGCTGACGCCCCAGCCGCCCAGCAGGCCGGCCAGCATGGTGAGCAGCGGCGACAGGACATAGATCGCCATGCGGACGAAAACGGAACTCATGGATCAGTTCTCCTTGAGAAGGGCGGGCCAGGTCTTGGGCCCGATGATGCCGTCCTGCTTGAGGCCGGCGGATTTCTGGAAGGCGATGGTGGCGGCGCGGGTATTGGCGCCGAAGATGCCGTCCACGCCCTTGGTGTCGAAGCCAAGCGCGGTCAGGCGCTGCTGGGCGTGGCGCACCGCGTCCCCGCGGCTACCAAGGCCGATCTTCGGGCAGGCCGGCGCCAGCGTATCGGGGATGGCCTGCCAGCGCTTGAAGGCCGCCGCAAGCTTGGTGTGATAGTCATGGGTCGCATAGCCGGCGCCGTTGTAGCCGCGGGCGAAAGCGGTCCAATCGTGGCGGCGCAGCTCGTCATCCAACCCCTCGGAGATGATGAAGCTGATCATCGCCTCGAGGCCGGCTGCCTCGCTGTCGCAGAAGGCAGCGACCATATCGCCCGGCGTGGCGTAGTCGGCGGCGCGGTGGTTGAAGCCCATGATCTGGCCCAGGCCCCAGCTGGCCGACCGCAGCGCGGCATTGGCGTCGATCTTGATGGCCAGCGCCAGGCGCGGATAACTGTCATTGGGATAGGGTGCGCTGCCCCACCGCTGATAGGCGAGACCCGAGGCCTCGGCCGCGGTGCGCTTCTGGCCGGGCCCGAGTTCGCGCCAGAACACATGCGGCTCGAAAAGCATCTTCGGCCGGCCCTGGCTGTCGAAGCCTCCGCCGGAGGTCTCGACCTCGATCACGGCGCGGATCTCATCCTCGCCCGCGCCGATAATGCGGCCGACGCGGGCCACATCGATATCGGTGAGCCGCTGCGCGCGGCCCTTGAACCCTGCTGGATACATGGCTTCTCCATGGAAAAGCCCCGCGCGAGGCGGGGCGGTTTTGATCGCTCGGGAGTGAGCTGTCGGGTTTCTTTCGGGGCTTTACTAAGCGCTGCACGATTGTTGTCGCGCTCCCGATGTAATTCGGAGCGAGCCGCACCAGTTTTAAGTGTATCCTCCGGTATGGTCCGGCGGTGTTATGGAGGACCCAGTATATGGGTGCCGACCGAGAACGCACGAAACCGACCCGAGAACATCCGCCCCAGCAGCAGAGTGATGAGCTGGCGAAACGCCCCATCGGCGATGAAGAAGTCCGCGACCCGCGCGGCGAACCTGACAAACCCGAACAATCGTAACGCGGCCGTTGCGACGATTCGCGTTAATTCAAGGGATGCAGAGCTTCCGGTAAATTCTCGCAACAAGGTCAGGCGACGTCATGCCTGTTCCGGTATGCGGCATTAAAAAGCCGGAAGGTGGACGGCGGATCTCGGTCCGCCGTCTCATCCATCAAACAGTGAGGTTCCGATGTTCAGCCCTATTGCGCTTACCGACGCTTTTAGCGGTATCACCGAAATATTCTCTCGGCCGCCGTGGAATCTGGAAGGCATCAAGCACCACAAGAACGGCGACCTGGTCAAACTGATCCACGACGATGGCACCATACGGCTCATACCCGTCAAGCCTTCGACCTTTGGTATAGACGAGCGGTTTCGCGGCTGGTAGCGGGGCGAAGGCGGTTGCTATAGGATCGCCTCGATTCGCACTTTTGAAACGCGCGAATCTCGGCTCCCGGCAGGTCCTGGCCGATGTGCTGGGAGCCGATCACTTTCCAAGCAACGCGCAGCCCTCGATGTGGTATGATGCTGAAGCCCGTCCGAGCATTCTCTCGGCGGACCGGGGACTCTGCCTCTTGTGTGCAACATCGGCAGAGGCCTTGGTGTTAGCGGGTTTATCTGATGGGTTGATACCAGCTCGCCTCTAGCGTCGTGGGTGTCGGCCTCCGTCTCACGCTTCTTCACCCGACGGGGGCCGATCCAGAGCATTTCGCGGGCTCTTTTTCGCCGATGCTTTTTTTTGTGATGCAGCCTTCGCGGAGGCTGGCGCTATATCTCTCCGAGACTGCCTTGGAGCTTGAACGATGAAGCTGACAACGAAACTGATCACCGCCTTGGTGATCGCCACGATGGGAGCCGCCCCGGTCGCGGCCGATCCGGGCCGCGGGAATGGCAAAGGTGCCTCTGGACGCCACCATCATGAACGGGGGGCCCGAGAGGTCCACCGCGTGCAAACCCGCTACGTGGCAGATTGTCCACCGGGTCTCGCCAAAAAGAACCCACCCTGCGTTCCACCGGGGCAGGTAGGCAAGCGCTTTGGTACGCGCGTGGGCGACACGCTCCGCATCGGAGACTATGTGCTCATCCGCGACTTTGACCGCTACGATTTGAAGCGGCGTAACGGCTGGAGCTACTACAGGGATGACGACCGCATCTATCGGATCGACAGCGGCACCCGGAAGATCCTCGCCGTCTTGAACCTGATCGACGCCTTCGCGAACTGAGAGAGGCCGGGCTTCAGGCAGTCTGGCGCCCGCCCGCGCCCCGCCGCAAAACACACGTCATGAAAGCGACGCATGACGAAACCACCTTCACCTTGACCGGCGAGATCTGGTCGGCAACCTATCCTCTGGACGAGCTGCCGAAATGGCTGCGCTGGTATCGCAGCCGCAAGGCGCGGCTTCCCAAGGCCGGGAACAGCTACGACGCGACGATTGCCGCGCTGGAGGGGCTGGCGGCAGAGCTGGGCATTACTGCGCCCTTCGATTGACCCACCAGCGCTCGATCCGATGATCAGCCTGGAAGCGGCTCCGGTTCGGGCAACGGATCTCCGACCAGCGACGATCTGTATTCGACCGCCCCGCCCATGCCGGCGCACTCATGGGCAAGAAGCGTGTCCCAAGCCATCTGGTCGACGGTCTCGTCGCCTGCACGCACGAACGGGCAACGCTCCTGGGTCAGGAAGCTGTAGACCAGATAGGACATTCCGCGCGGATAGGGGCTGTCCGGCCGCGCCAGGTGCAGCCCGTCCGAATAGATCGCGTCGCCGTATTCGGCACGCATCGCCGCCACAAACGGGAAGGCGGGGATGATCCACACCTGCTGCCCAGTGTGCAGCTCCAGCCATTGCCGCAGGCCCTGTGAAAAGCCCGTGGCGTTGCCATAGAGGTCATCGCGACCTTGCGGCGGCCAGATGTCCTGGAGGATCAACTCGGCACCACGGGCGGAAGCGTCCAGCGCGTCCCAGTATGCTTGCTGGAGGGTGTTCCTGCCTTCTGTGCTGTCGAAGGCCGGAAAGCCGGGGCCGGTCGGATCGGTGAACTCGGAAACGATCACCGCGTCATAGGCCGAGTTGCGCAGGTGGCCGTTCAGCGCCCGGACATCCTGCAGCGAGCCATAGCTGACGTAGTCGGACAGCGCCGTGCCGGGCCAGTCGGTATCCAGCACACCGCCAAAGGGCCATGCTTCCTCCCCCGCAGGCGCACCATAGGCGGTCTGCACAAAGCTGTGCCCGGCGAACAGGATGGTGGCGCTGGGGCTGGTGGCGCGTCGAGGATGTCGTGGGCCACCCGCCGACGCGGCAACGCCTTGCGAGAACCCTATGCCGATGCCCAATCCGATCCGCATCAAACCCAACCCGTGATGTCGGCGGCCGTTGTCCCGGTGGCCAGAATGCGATCCGCGCCAAGCGCATAGGTTCCAGGCGGCAGCGTGGCGGTCACATAGCTCTCGCCATCAGTGCCGCGCCAAGCCAATGTGCCGGCCGTACCGAGGGTCACGGCGCGGATGGCCTCGGGGAGATCCGCGTCATCGCTGGGGGTCACGACATAGGAGCCGAGCGCTGGCGCATTGGCCCCGAGCAAGAAGGTGCTGAACCTGTTTGCCATTTTTTACCTCATGAGGATGTGCCGATCTACGGCAGAAAGGGAAACGGGACAAAAGTCCTGGAGCTTGGAAGGCCACGATTGCCGGCCTGGCGAGACGGGCGGCCGAGCTGGGGTGTTGCGATTTCGGAATAGCGGGATAGGGTCTGCGCGCTTCGTTTTGGGATGAAACGAAGCAAGCCCCGGCTGCAATGCAGCTGGCAGCCGGGGCTTTCTCACAACATCCGCAGCACCAACCAGGCGACAATCAGGGCCACGGCGAAAGCCCATGCCCGCGCTTCCTCGCGCAGCCAGGTCTTGAACCAATCAGGCATCCGGGCGCCCTCCAAGCTTGCGGGCATGCGCCTCGATCACGCCCAACACCAGCTTGGCCAGCGACATGCCGGCCAGTCCCGAGGCAAACCCGGCGGCGCCGGCGGCATCACCGCGGATTTCTCCGATCCACCGCTCCAGCAGCGCGAGCATAACGGGGCTGAAATAGAGCGACATCAGACTGCCTGCCGCGGCCATCACGGCACCGTCGCGCAGCCGGCACTTTCCCACGGTCATCCACCAGCGGACCAGGCCGCCAGCGGCGCCGGCAAGCGCCGCCCTGCCCGCCTCGCCCGTGATCCAGGCTCCGACCATGGCGGCATAGAATAGCGCCTGCTGAAGCAGGCCGGGTTCAGGCGGGGTATCCATCGTCTCTCCGCTTGCCAAAGAAGAAGCCCCGCCTGGGCGGGGCTGTTGAGATGCCGGGGGAATGCCTTCGGTTTTCAGGTAATGCCGAACAGCGATTCCAGCCGCTGACAATCTTCGGTCAATTCATCCGCCCCCATCGCCCGATCGAAGAACCGGGCTTCACGAAGCAGGAAATCGCCCGCGCCTCCGGTGGAAAGGCCGCGACCGAGAATATCGCAGCCGAAGATGGGATGCCTGATTTCAGTGACCTCTGGGTAAGCGGCGGCGCGGGTATGCAGCGCATCCCCGGTCTTGTAGGTATAGCTGGGGCCGGTCGAGCTGATCGACGCGCCGATGACTTTCCAGTCGTTCGGGTTGCTGGTCGGGACATAAACGCCGGTCGCCCCCGACGCAAAAACCGCGACACGTGGGTTCGTTACCCCGTCAGCATCGGCAACGGGTCGAATTGCGGGCGATCCGCCTGGCGTATCACCCGGTTCCAAAATCCTAAGGTTGGATGAGGTCGGGCCATAGGCGCGGATGCGGACGGTGAGGATGATCGTGCATTCGCCCGTGTTGATGTTGACGCGGCCTTCCGTTGTCAGCGAACGGTCCCCGCTGAAATCCAGGACGCCCAGGTTATCCGGCCCGCCGTTCCAAACGAATTCGGGGCGCAGGCTGTCGTTGATCACCTGGTCGAAGTTCCTGGCTGCGTAGGGCGCCCTGCCTCGGGCCATGACCGCCGGGCGAACCCCAGGCGAAGCGCCAGTCAACCGGCCAGGATCGAGGATGATCAGCGCATCCTTGTCGTAGATGTTGGGCCGCGTCAGCGGGATCGGGCCAGTGATCGCCTTCTGGCCGAAAAATGCGACGGTATCGGGCATCGGCTTAGCTCTCCGTGCGATAAAGGTTGTTGTTGATCAGATGGCGGCGGAATTCCTGCGCCGCGAGATAGCGCCCGAGTGCGTTGAAGTGGCCCGCGTCGCGCGAAAGCGACGGGCAGCGATTGCCGGCCGCCTGTTGCGCCAGATCTTCCGTGGTCGGGCCGGTGAAACCGGGAGCGAGGCCGTTCAGAATATCAGACGGGATTGCCGCGGCATCGGTCCACACCTGCGCCCCGAGGAAATAGGCGTTCATATCCCAGACCAGCGGCCCCCATTTCGCGATCATGGCGGCATTGCCACTGGCGAACTTTGCTCGGTTCGGGTTTTCGGGGGCCCAATCCATGTCGCACATGTCCGTCCAGATCGAAAAGCGAATATCCCGCGCATCGAGATAGTTCACGATGGCTTCGCGCCGTCCGAGGATTTCTTCCCAAGTCGATCCACCTGGAGCATCGTTCCAACCGGTATGGATGACAAAGAAGCGGTCCCGCAGGGTGGGTCCGAGCGTGGGAAAGAACGAAACTTCCCAGCCTATGGAAATTTCCGATCCGGCGTTTGCACGGGTGAAGACCAGAGAACTGTCATCCGCCGACCAGGACAGAGTTCCAGGGATCTGACCGCCGGTATTCGCGTCATCGGTCCAGCGGTTCAGCCTCCCATCGAACGCTTTCAGCTGATTATTGCCTGTCATGTTGACGGCAGTAACCAACACGGGGCCCGACGCGGGAATGACGCCCCCGTTTATGGTCAGGCGCGCCGGGATGGCGCCGAGGCGCGCAGCCGTGTGCATCGAACGCTCGCCGCTTTTGCAGTCGTTCGTCACGTCAACGACCTCAACCCCACCGTAAGCCGGGATCAGACCGTCGAACGCACCAGCGATTTCCGTCCGCATTTCCCAGGGCGTGGACGATCCGATGACGGCGATTTTGGTCAGATCGGACCGGGCCCGTGCGAAGGTCACTTGGGCGGATCGGTCGTAGAACGGCGAGTCGAGTTCTTGAGCGGCCGAGCCCGGATCGGAAATGCGATCGCTGAGATTGTCCCAGATTTCGTCATAGACCCAAGCCGGCCAGCCGCCATCGCTCTCTTGTGCCCAGCCCGGCATCACATAGTTGCCGTCGCGGTCGTGCTGGCTGAAGATCAACCCCGATCCTTGGACTTCGCGGATCACGCCGCTCGGCGGCAGATCAGGCATGCGGCTGCTGGTATCGGCCCAGATCTCGTCATAGATCCAGGCGGGCCAGCCACCGTCGCTTTCCTGCGCCCAGCCCGGCATGATGAAGTTGCCGTTCGCGTCATGCTGGCTGAAAATATACTCGCCGCCGACTTCACGGATCACGCCGCTCGGCGGAAGCTCGGGGAGCATGGGTTCGACCCTGGTCCAGATCTCGTCGTAGATCCATGACGGCCAACCGCCATCGCTCTCCTGCGCCCAGCCCGGCATCACGTAGTTGCCGTTGCGATCCACCGAGGCCAGAATATATCCGCTCACGTCGGCCACAGGGCGGATCATGGAGGAACGGGCGGAAACCTCATTGTCCAGCAACTCGCGGCGCGGCAATCTCAACGCCACGCCCCAACTAGGTTGCGTCTCGAACAGAGGATCGTCGGCGGCGTTACTGAAACTGCGCACCGCAAGATACTCGCCCTCGATCGTCGTGATGAGACTGAGCGAACCGGGCAGGTTGGCCTGGCCGAAGTTCACGGCGGCAGTGCGCGAAGTGAAGGCTTTTCCGTTGTTGGAAAGGGCAATTGCCAGGCCGCTGATATCGGGAATGCGCACGGACTCTGACAGGCGAACTTCCTTCCTGTCGGTCGAATTCCAGTAGATATAGCCGAGCAATCGTTGGCCGCCCGGCAGATCGCCAGCGGCCAACGTGCTCCCATTGCGCGCCTTGATGACGAACTCATCGCCGCCGATGGTGATGATCGGATCGGGTCCGGTGTTTGGGTAAGGGCAGCGGAACCGCAGCATTTGCCCCGCCGTGAGCGAGATATGAGACTGCGCGGCCGGGACGGTCGCCACCACCAGCTGCGCCGTGCTCGCCTCGGTATCGGTCTGCAGGGCAAGGACGTCGCCAAGGTTGCTGGCGGCCACGATCCCATCGACAGACGCCCATAGGTTGCGAACGTCTGCCTTATCGACGGGCTGGCCGTTCACATAGGTCGTGTTCGCATCGCTCGCGTATGACATGCATGCCTCACATGGAAAAGCGGCCCCAGAGGACCGCTGCTGTTTGCTGGATTTGCGCTTGATCAGGCGGGATAGTTGCCGACTTCGACCGGGTCGGACGCGACCTGGGATTCGTTTTCGGAGCGCAGCCAGAACCGCGCACCGGAAGGCGGAATGGAGGCCGTCATCGTCACCTGCGAAGACTGGTCGAAGGACCATTTGACCAGCGTTGCGGAGCCGAAGGGCGCCCCGGACGCGGCGCGATAAAGCCCGGTGCGGTGGTAGTTCGCGCCGAGGTCTACCCTGAAGGTGACGATCAGGTTGTCTCCCGCGCTGCCGCTGGCGGATATGACGACAGGCTCATCCGGCGGGTTACCGTTGGTCACGACGTCAACCCCGGTCACGACAACCGGGACGGACAGCATCTGCAGCTCGCGGCCACTGGACCCGTTGCTGTAGCGGCCGAAGAAGACCCGGAAATCGTATTCGGACAGGTCGCCCAGTGGCATCGTCCTGAACGAAAACCCGTTTCCGGACGTGCCCTCGCTGATCATGTCGGTCCAGGACACCAGGCTCCCCGTCCGACGATATTGCGCGATCAGCCGATCACCGCGTTGCGCCGCAAGCGTTCCCTCGATCCGGATATAAACCGGCCCGTCGTCGGTAATCAGGGTCACGCCGGAAATCGCCACATCTCGCGTCGCGACGCCCCGGTCTATATCGGTGAGGATGGCCGGCGGTTCCCCCTCCTCGCTCGCCGTCCAATCGAATGACGCTGGCTCGGCCTCGATCAGATCGACCGTGATATTGCTCCCGTCGAAGGCCAGGCCGTCGATCCAGAACGGCACCGATGCCAGGCCCAGCCGCGGCAGGTTGACGGCCACCACGCGCTCTCCGATCAGCCGCAGGCCAAAAGCCCTCAACTTGATGGACATGCGACGATCCGGGTTCATCCGTGCCAGCATTTGCTTGCAGACATGAGCGGCCTGACCGTGATGTTGCACCGCCAGCAGATCCACGCTTTTTGGCTGTCCCTCGCCCCAACGCGCGATCGCATCGGCATCGTCGACGGGATCGGCCGTGGTTTCCCGCCACCGCACCTGCGGCGCGACATAGGTCGGCACCAGGGTCGTCACCCGGTTGATGCGCTCGGTCCCGGCTCCATATTCCATTTCGACGATATGGCGCTCCTCGATGGTGATGCTCGGCGCCCGCCAGACGCCCGCTTCGACGGCGAGCTTGCCTTCCGGCGTGATCCAAGCCCGGCCGCCCATGGCATCCAGGAGCTTCTGCGCCGTATCCTTGATCGGATCGGACAGCGCGTAGCTGATGCCGGACTGGTAGCGGCTGCGCGTGCCGCCATCCGTCGGGACCAAGGCACTGCAATCGGTTCGGGCGATGGCGAGCAGACTCACATCGATGTCGGCTGGAGCCAAAGCGCCATAGACCGGGTTGGTCAGGATATCGGACAGGTGCACTGCTGGATTGCGGCCATTGACGGTCGAGCCATCCAGAACCCAATAGGCACCTGCCCCATCGATCAGCGCCGAGACCTCTGGCTCGCCGCCGGAATAAACCTCGGCGATATCCTCGCCGCCCACCGCATCGAAGGTGGCCAGGATCGTGCCGACGCCGCGCAGGCGATGCGCCTCGGTCCATTGCGAGGGGAAGGCTGCGCGAAGGTCGGCATAGTCGCCGCCGTCCCATTGATCGCCCTGGATGCCTTTCCGCCAGCGGAGACGGATATTGCCCTTGTTCCACGGTGCCGTGGTGACATAGCCGTTGGCATCGACCTCGACGGGCTCGCCGTCCAGATACCATTGCTGGACATTGCTCATCCCGCCTTGGGCTACCGCGAGCAGCTTGAACAGGCGGCGTTCACCGCCGACATAGGCCCAGTCCCAGAACATGACCGCGCCGCTGGACCGGACGCGGCCGAGATGCCGGATGCGCTGCGCATTGCTGGACCGCAACTCGGTTTGCAACTCTTGCGGTCGAGGCCCTTTCGGAGCCATGATCTTGGCGACGGCCATGTTGATCGCGACGCCAACCGCGAACTTCAGCAGGGCCGCACCCACGGCGCCGGCCGCGCTGGCTCCCGTCCAGACGGCAGCGAGCCATCCTCCTACTGCTGGCATTCAATCACCCCAGATTGCGATTGCCCTGGCGCGCACCATGGCGATGCCGCGGGGCGTCCTGATCAGCCAGTGGCTGCCGGACCAGATGGCCGAGACCTGACGGCCCCGAAACTCGATCACGCCGATATCGCCCTCGGCTGGGGCATCCTTGCGCGGCAGCGGGATTTCCGGGCTGACCAGCGCGACCAAATCACCACCCACCAGCGCGTCGGAATCCTCCTCGCTGCGGCACCTGCCGCGATACCGGGCCGCGAAATCCATGCCCCAGCGCACCAGCCCCCAATCCGCGACCCAGAAGGTGCAGTTCTCGGCGGCCCAGTCCCAGGGCCGCGCGGCGGTGGCCTCGACAAAGGCCGCTAGCCGATCAGCCATCCCTTGATCTTCTTGCCGACCAGCGAGGCCGCATACTGACATCCGAGGTCGCCCGGATGACGGCGCTGCTGGTCGCGGTCGGTATATTCGCCGAGCGGCGTGTAGTTCCGGGCCGCGGCGATGGTTTCGGCGCGGACGCGGATCTCGGCCAGCCCGGCATTCTCGCGCGGCTTCACATCGACGATCCGACCGGCATGCATCACGATGGCGTCGCTCGGGAAGCCACGCACCGCCCAAAGCTGCCGGACCAGCTTGTCCGACCAGGACGCCGGGTTGTTCAGCGCCTCATAGGCCAGATCCTCGCCCTCCTTGTTGCCGACGTTCCAGACCGTGTAATAGGCCGGGTTGGCATCGAAGGGGTTGGCAGACAGGCTGAGCGGGTCGGCGCCGATCCAGCCCATCGAGGGCTGCCAGATCTGGCCGGCAAAGGTCAGCGGCACCTCGGTTTCGTTAAGGTAATACTGCACCGACCCGAAATTGAGATGGAACAGTCGGACCAGCGGCACCACCTCGGGGTCGCTTTCGAGGAAAGCGGCAAGCTCTGGGCTCATCTGTCGAACGCCTCGATGAAGGAAATGGTGATGCTCTGGCCCCATTTGAGCATCTCACGGGTGCGCTGGCCCTGCATGTCGTCGACAAAGCGGCCGAAGAAGCGCGGCGGATTGGTGGTCAGGGCGGTTCCCGCAGCAATGGGGCGCCGGGCGGACGGCTCGAACTTTACCCATCCGGCAGAATTGCGTCGCACAACCCGGTAGAGGAAGCCATTGACCGAGAACATGTCGCCGATGCGCAGGGAGGGCCGCACCGGGTTGGTCAGGTCCACATAAAGCTCATTGTCCCCGGCCGCGACCGCGGCCGAGGTCAGCAGCGGTTGCATGCCCGCCGCCGGGTCGGTGAAACCTGTGCCGTCGCTGAACCATGTTCCATCGCTGAACGGGGTCTGCACGGGGCTCACGCGCGGGCCATATTTGTAGGGATCGCAGATGCAGAGGTTCGCCACGTTGTAGCGGCCGCGCATTTCCGAGACCAAGGCCTCCAGCTCCTTGACCCTGGTTCCGTCGAAATCCCGCGGGATGGTGATATCCACCCGCCAGGCGCCCATGCCCGGCGCGAGAACCTGCGCAACGCCGGCCAGATTGGCACCGGCGTCGCGCGAGGTCCACTGGATGAAATAGCTGACATCCATCGGCCGGGTCAGGCTGCACGGCCAGGCGATCACTTCGGGCATCAGGCGTACCGCTCGTTATAGCTGGGCAGGTGCTTTTGCAGCATGGGCAGGAAATTCCTCTCGTATTCCTGCCGAGCGGCAGCCATTGTCATCCCCAGCTCGGCCTGGGTGACGCCGGGCGCGATGCTGATGTTCGGCGCGAAGGTGGCATTGACGGCCGTGCCCCGCGGCGCCGCAGCGCCGATGGGGATCTGCGGGAGCCGCATCATGGGCATTGCGGCCACCCCGCCGTCAGCAAGCCCGGGAAGACGCGAGCCGCGGCGCATGGCTTCGACAACGCCAACGCCCCCGGCACGACGCACATCGTCCTGCGACCAGACCACCTCGCCCTTGTGTACGATGCCGGCCGGCTCGTGCTTGCCGCCGGGGCCGGTATAGCCGCCTGATGACCAGCCGCTGAAAATCGCGCCCACGATGCCGCCGAGCAGCCCCTTGCCGCCACCGGCCGAGGACCAGGCGCCCTCGTTGAACAGCGCGGCCTCGAGCGCGGCACGCGCGAACATCTTGCCGACATTGGCGAGCACGTCGGCGAAGCTCTCGCCGGCCAGGACCGAATCCAGCAGCCCCTGTTTCACCTGCTGCTGCGTATCCGCCATCATCTGCTGGGCTTCAGCCGCCTTGCCTTCAGCAATCGCACGCTCGTTGGTGGCGATGATGTCGGCCTTCTTCGCCTCGCCCAAGGCCTCGATGGCCTCCTTGTAGGTCATCGACCCATCGGCAAGCAGAGCATCGAGATCGACATTGCGGCGCTTGGCCTCCGCCAGGAGGGTCATGACAACCCGCTGGCGTTCCGTTTCGGCCGTCACGGCAGCGATGGCACGCGCCTGCGCCTCTTCGTCCATGCCGGACGCCTTGATCGCGGCGATCTGATCTGCCTGTTCGGACGCCAGCCGTGCCGTTTCCTTCTCGGTCAGGAGGTTCTGCGCCAGTTGCTCGCCATATCGCCTGGCCTGTTCGGCGAGACGCTCACGATCCTTGATTTCCTTGTCGAGGTCCTTCTGCACCTCCGGATCAACCCGAGAAATGGACTGCTGGCCCCAAGCCTGCTGGATGAGCGGCGCAGGCACATTTTCCAGGCCCGCCCAAACCTTGCGGATACCATCCACATCGCCAGGCTTGATCTGGCGCAGCAGCTCCATCGCCAGCCGGTCCTGCAACTCGGGCGTGAACAGCTCGTCGCCGGTCAGCTTGAGCCGTTTCATCAGGTCATCGAGGGTTGAGCCGACGATCTGATACCGGCCCAAGGCCGACGATCCGGCACCATTGCCATAGAGCGCCCGGTTTTCCGGCGTCTTCATCGACTCCTGCAGGGCGCGGATCTCTCGCAGCGTCATGTTGACCAGATTGCGCGCGCCGCCGGTCCAACGCCCGTCGTCGAGCGTGGCATTGTAATCGCCGCGGCTTTCCCGCTGCGCGATCAGGTCGAGGATGCCCTTGTTCGCAGCGGTCCCGGCCTGCCCCCATTCGCGGAGATTGAGCCCCGTCCACTGCTTGATGGCGTCATTGATCGTACCGCCGAGGCCGCCGGCCAGCTCCTGCATCCGCTTGACGCTGGCCTCGAAGGTGCCGTCCATCTCGGCAATGGACTGCCGGACCGCCTGAACTTCCTTGTCGATGGCCTTGATCACGCGGCCATAAGCCTCTGCCTGATCCTCCTTCCCTGCCTTCACCGCCTCGGTCTGGCTTTCCTCGGCAAGGCGCCGCTCATCGGCCAGCTTCTTCAGCTTCTGCGTATTCGCATCATAGGTTTCCAGAAGATCCTGCTGTGCCTCGCGTCGTTGGCGGTCCGCTGCCGCAAGCTGATCGGCAGCCGAGGTGATCAGCGTGTTCAGCGTCCCCATCTGCTCGGGGAACTTTTGCGCCGCCGCCTCGGCGCTCCCTGAAATCTGGATCAGCACGTCACGGAAATTCTCTGCATCCTTCTGCACAACCTCGATGCTGTTGCTGGTCTCGAGCCTGCGCATGGCCATTTGCAGCAGCCCGACCTGCTCGACGCTGGCACCGGTTGCCCGGGCGAGTTTCCGGGCCTGCGCCTCCTGAACGGCGGACCATTCAGCATCCGAGAGCCCGGGGGCACGAGACACAGCCTCGCCGGGGAACACCGTGCCAGCAAACGTCCTGGCCGATCCCAGCAGATCGGCGCGTGCCTGCACAGATGTCAGGGTTGCGGTAAGCTCGTTCACCCTGGCAATCTCATCTGCCAGATCGCCATATTGCAGGCGGAGTTGTTCCAACGGGGTTTCGGCCGCCTCGACCGCATCGAGATAGGCGCCAGTGGTCTTCTCCAGGCCGTCGAGCTTTTCGTCCAGCGTCTCGGTGTCCATCGCCACCTTCAGCAGGGCCGCGCCGAGAGGGATGGCGATGGCCGCGCCAGCACCCATCAGCGCGCCCAGGGTGCCGAAACCGCCAAGAAGCTGGGGAAGCTGTTGACCCAATGCCTGAGCCGCGCTGGTGCCAGCGCCTACCTGTGTGGCAAAATCCCCAACTTGCCAGCCGAGGTTCTGCCATCCGGTGCCCATCTGCTGGCCTTTGCGCGCGGTGTCCTGCATGGTCTCGCCGGCTTGGTGCATCTGCCGGGCGGCCTTGGCGACCTCGGACGTATAGCGCTGCTGGCTGATCGCACCGACATCGAGGGCGCGATCCAGGCGCTTGACCTCTTCCTCATAACGCTTGGCGGCGCGATAGACCGGATCGTACTGCCGGGCGAGACGATCGAGGTCACGGGCATGTGCCCGCGCGGCCTGGGTATCGGTCACCCGGCCCTGGGCGTCCTGGAACGCCTTCTGCGCCTCTTCGCCGCGTTTGCGGAACTCGGCGACGACCTTGTTGGATTCGGCGACAAGCTGGGCGTCCGAAAAGCCCGCCGATATGATCAGATCCGGTTCTTCAGCCATCAGAAGCCCACAATGCCCATTTCCTTGAGATCGGCGTCGGACAGTGCGTCTGCCGCACCGTCCCCGTTCGTTTTCCAGCCATGGGCCCGGCCATAGCCATCAAGGCAGGCGCGGAACTGCCAAGGGGTCATCTCGCCCACCTGACGAGGGCTGAACCCCAGCACCGCACCTAACCCGTAATAGGTGCTGAACTTCCACTTTCCGCGAGGGAGGGTTCCTGCGTCTGATCGCCCGCCGGCAAACCCTCCCCCACCGGATCATCCGGCGGGCCGTAAAGGGCGAGGGACAGGATCTCCATCGCGGGCCGCTTCAGCGCGATCCACGGCTGCTGCGCCACGACCCGGTCTACTAGCCGCTTGGCATCGACCTCGTCCATGCCGCCACCGATCAGCCCGTTGCGGATCACCTCCATCAGATGAGGCAGTTCCCATTGCCCAAGGCTGATGCGGTTCAGCAGAAACTCGGGACCGCAATCGGTGTGCTGCTGGATCACCTCGGCCTCGGCGATGCCGAGGCGGACAGCGTGTTCGCCGCCCGCCCATCGCATGACGACGCGCGCCATCAAGCAGCCCTCGGCAGGCGGGTCGGCGTGCCATCGAATTCCAGCGCGATCGATGCCGTGACCTTCTGGCCCTTGGTTCGCTGGTTGGTCAGCGTGGTCATGACCGCCGGGCCCCGTTCGTACTGCGTATCGCCAACCGCGGCATTCTGGTTGCCGAGCCGGATGAGCTTGCTCTGGCCGCCGTAGAACCAGTCCAGCATCATCTCGTGGGACTGCTGCGCCCAGACACCGTCGGCAGAAACCGACACCTGCAGCGAGCGAAGCGCCCGCTCCTGATCGAGGGGCAGAGATTCATCGTCGCAATCTGCCGGAACCTCGCTGGTGTCGAATGTCGCCGAGCGCGTGATTGTGACGCCCACCAGGCCGCAGATCTTGGTCCAGGTGGTGCCAGCCTCGTCGGTGGCGACCTCGAGCGTCATCTGCTCGAACTTCTCGGTAATCGGTTTTGCCATGCCTCAGCTCCATGAAAAATGCCGCCCCAGGGCGGCATGTCGGTTTGAAGGGCTCGAAATCGCGCCCGATTAATCGGCCTCGGCGGCCGGTTTTGCCCGGCCCTTGCGAACCGAAGGCGGAGACTCTGTCGCGCAGCCAGCCTTGACGGCCGCATCGATGAACTCGCGCGGGTAATATTGCGGATCGTCCTTGGGATAGGCGGACCAGCCTGCATTGCGCGTCATGCTGGTATAATGAAACTCGCGCGTGAATATCGCCTTAGCCACGGCGCAACTCCTCCCTGATTGCCGCCCGGACGCGGTCGCGGATCAGCTTGCGGAACTCGGCCCGCTTCGCCTTCCATGCCGGATAGAAGGTCGGGCGTGCAGGCACTCCATCCTTGGTTCCGAATTCGTGGAACCGGAAATAGAAGCCATCTCCAGCACCGGCATAGATCCTGATCCGCAAGGTGGCATACTGGTCACCCTTGTTCTTGCCGCTACGGATTTCGTCGATCATGAAGGTGCCGGGCGGCAACTCGCCCCAGGTCCAGCCGATCGACTGGACCATGTCGCCGGATCGCTGGGTGAAGGTTGAGCGGACCATGTTGCGGATATATTCGCAGACCTCTTCAGCCCCCTCCTCCATCGCTTGGCGCGCAGCCTCGACCGCGACATCAGGAATTCGCTTGAGTTTCGCCATGATCCGGGGGTTAAGCTGGGCCATTGCACACTCCGGAGGATCGCATGCGTATCTATCTCGCTATCATGCTCTTTTCTTTCGCAACACCGGCGCATTCCGGAATAGCGGATTGGTGCGTTGAGGAATACAAGGCAGGGAACAAAAAAGGCGGCGACCATTGGGCCGAAGCAATTTTAAAGGGCGGGCGCACATTCGATAGACGAGAGGCGAAGACCGCAGAAGAATGCATTAAAATACACACCGGCGAGGAACATACCTATATCCCTTCATCGAAGGAATTTATTAGCACATCAAATATGCAAAAGAATATTGAAGCAGAGGAGGCAATACAGAAAAGCATCAAGGCACTGGAACAACGCCAAGCAGAGAGAGAACTCGCGGTAATGAAGAAGCTTGCCGATTCCTGTGAGCGACTTTA
This sequence comes from Paracoccus pantotrophus, assembly GCF_008824185.1. NCBI lineage: Bacteria > Pseudomonadati > Pseudomonadota > Alphaproteobacteria > Rhodobacterales > Paracoccaceae > Paracoccus > Paracoccus pantotrophus. The sequence continues at coordinate 790,007 of NZ_CP044423.1, read as the reverse complement.
TGAGAGGGATGAAATTACCGCGATAACCAATCAATTGTGTTACCAATACTTCTTTTCAACGGGACTTCCGGCCAACTAACCTTCCACCATCGCCTCGACCTGCACCACGCCATGCACTGACGCGCCATCAGGATCGTCCATGACGCGCACCAGCGTCACGCGCATCGGATGCATGGTCAGCGCATCGGTGTCGGCCCAGCCATGCAGGGCGGCCTTCACCTGGCCAACAATCTTCCCGACCTCGGCCTTGCTGGTCATGCTATGATAGATGCCGATCTGGACGGTCCAGTCCTCGGCCTCGATGCATTCCGCATCCGCCGCCACGCCATAGAAGGTGTCGAAAGCGGCATAGGGCGTCTCGTCGCCCTCGGTGGCGCGGTCGAAAACGCGACCTCCCAAGGCTGGCACCTGGACGATCAGCCGGGCGCGGATCACCTGGATCAACGGCTCTATGTCGATCATCCTACCCGCTCCACGAGCATTTCCAGAACGGCACCGCCTTGGGCCTCGCGCGGGTCTTCCTTCAGGTCATAGACCCGACCGTCGATATCGACCCGCCATTCCGAAGTGATCTGGAAACCCTCTGCTGAAAATATGATGGTCACAATGGCGGGGCCTTTCGAGGCCAGCCGAGACTGCATGACGGCTTCACCACCACGTAGGGGGCGGACATGGGCCCAATCCGAAAACCGTTGTTCATATCGCTGGATGCGTTTTCCGTTGGCATCGGTTTCTTTGAAGGGCGCGAGGAAAACGACCAGTTTGGAGAGATCGCCGGATCTGATCATCAGGCGCCATCCTCGGAGGTGGGCAGAGGATGGAATACCCGATACCCGGACAGTATCGCCCTGACCGTCGCGGGCGGCACTGCATCCTCCGAGGCCCCGCCCTCCCCTCCGCGTTGCCAATAGGTTCTCTCGGCTAGCATCATGATCGCTACCATGATCGCCCTATCCGCAACCATTTGATATTGGCTATACCCCGGAGCCCCCGGAAGCGGCATGTCGGCCAATGAGGCATAAATGGGCCGCCCGATCCAGTTCCGCACCTGCAATTCAGCCGATTCTCCGATGGCGGCAATGGTCTCGTCTTCGTGATCTCGCCTGACGCGCAGGTAGTCCTTCAGATCGGGCAGCGGAACGATCATTTCGAGCCCTTGCCCTTCGGGGCGTCCTTGGCCTCGGTCGCCGCATCCTCGGCAGCAGCGGCGGAAGCCACCGTCGTCTGATCCAGATCGGCATTCGCCTTCTCCCGCGCATCGAGTTCGGCCTGACGCTGTTTCAAAGAGGCTTCCAGATCGTGCAGGCGCTTGGCATCCGCCTCGAGCTGCGTGGCACGTTCCTCGAGCAGCTTCTCCCGCGCATCGAGCTCGAGACCGGCCGTGGCGCTTTCGATTGGCTGGGGCGCCTCGGGCAAGGGCGCGAAACCCGGCGTGACGCCGACCGTCTCGACCTTCAGGTATTCCTCCTGCGCCTTGGTGGCGGCCGCGATATCCTCGGCGCGGGCCGGGACGAAACGCTTGGTGGCCAGCAGCTTTTTCGCCGCATCGTCGTCAACCTCGACGATGCCGCCGGCCTTGACCCGGCCATAGGCGCCGATCGAGCCGCGGAGTGCTTTCAACTTCGGCATGTCCGTATTCCTTTCGTGAAGGGAATTGCGGCGGGCGCAGACGATGCCGCGCCCGCAACCATGATCAGCCGCCCGGGGCGGTGTAGTAGCAGAGCGCCAGCGGGCGCTTGACCACCACGACGCCGCGCTTCTCACCGCGCACGGTCAGCATGTTCTTGTCGAAGTTGTCGCGGTTCTCCGACGACAGCAGGATCTCGATGTCCTGGCGCTGGTAGTAGGTGGCGGCCAGCTTGAAGGCCCCGGTCAGGAAATCACCTTCCGGCATGTCCTCGGTATCGACCACCCGACGACCCCAGAGGCGCGGCGTCGGCGTCTCCATGAAGGGGTTGCCGAAGATGTAGCGCCCGGTCGTGTCCTTGAGCATCTCGGCCGCGGCCCAGTCCCAGATATTCAGGACATGTGCATCGACGACATAGCCCGCCGCCGACACCTGCAGCATGGCAAGGCGCAACCGGTCGAGGATCGTCGCGCCAGAGGGCTCGCGGGCGCTCTGGCCATAGGCCGTGGCATTGGTGATCAGGCCCGAGAAGTTCTCTCCGGTGCCGTCGCCCGCCAGGATCTGCGCGTTCTCGACCTTGTTGACCTCATAGGTCAGCGTGGTGTCGATATCGGTCCGCAGCGCCGGGATGTCGTCCAGCATGTGCTTGTGGATTTCCATCCGGCCGGCGATAGTCTTCACCTCGGCCGATTCCGAGGTCCAAGTCTTGTCGATCAGCGGCTTCACCGTGGTGCCGTCATCCGGCACGATGCCGGCGGCGCCCGTGCGCGAGACCTCGCGGAAATACTTGATCAGCGGCTGGCCCGTCTCGCCCACCGTGATCAGGTCTTTCACCACCAACTTCTTGTCGGGCTCGGCGATGATCTCGGGCTCGCGGCGTTCGGGCAGCAGCTCGCCGGCAGAGCCAGGCAGCGAGGTGATGGCGTTGAAGAAGCCCAGCGACACGTCGCCGTTCACGCCGCCCTTGGCCGCGGCCTTGATCTTCTCCTCGGCCTCGGCAACCACCAGCTGGCCCAGCGATTTCGCGCCACCGGCACCGCTGCGGCGGCCGCTGGCGAAGCGCTGTGCGAGATCACGGGCGGAAGCCTCCATGTCGTCGAGGCGGGTTTTCAGATCGCCCTGCTCGGCAAGTGCCTTATCGACATTCGCCTTGGTCTCTTCGGTCAGGACGCCAAGGCGCTTCGCCTCGTCCAGAGCATTCTGGGCGCTGCGATTGATCTTGTCGGTGACCTTGTCGAATTCGGCTTTGAACTCGCCGAACGCCTGTTCCATGTCAAAGGCCATGTCAGTTCTCCATCTTGGCCGTTAGCGATTTGGCCCACCCGGTCAGGTTGGCCATGGTCTCGACAGCGCGCGGCATGTCGTCGTCAGCAGCGCTCGGCTTGCTGGTAAGAGCCTTGAAAAACGCGCGACGCTCGGACCTGGGCATGCCACCCAACGCCATAGCCGCTTCGGCGCGGCGATTGCGATGCAGGCCCTGAACTTGCGCCTTTGCCCCACTCGAGGACGTGATATGATCCGCTTCGAGCAGGTCGTCGGCAAATCCCTGCTCGACAGCCGCTCGCCCCGACACCCAGAACTCTTTATCCATCCTCGTGCCGATTTCCGCGGGATCGATGCCAGTGCGAACAGAATACAGGTCCGCCAGAACCTCGTCGAAGGCCGCCAGCTGACCGGCAACGGTCATCAGGTCGTTCCGATCACCTACAGCCCACACCCAGGTGTTGTGGATCATCAGGAAGCCGGCCCGGGCGATTTCAACGCGGTCCCCGGCCATGGCGATCACCGAGGCGGCAGAGGCGGCAAGACCGACGATGCGCACCGTCACATCCGCCTTGTGCCCGCGCAGCATGTTGTAGATCGCCAGCCCCTCGAACACATCGCCGCCCGGGCTGTTGATGTTGACCACCACCTCGCGCTCGCCGGCAGCGCGCAGCAGCGCCCCCACCTTGCGCCCGGTCACGCCGTAGCCGTCCCAGGTGTCGCCGATCACATCCATAACGTCGATGGTGAAGGGGCCGCTATCATCGCCCACAGCCTCGGCGCGGGCGCGCAGCTCGGGCTGCCATTTCTCGAACGCCTTGGGCGGGGCGCATTCGGCGCGCACGTCATCGGGCCGCACACCGAAATGCGCGACCGGCATATGGTTCTTGGCCATCGTCACTTCCCCTTGAGAATCATGTCCATGGGCTTCATGGCGCCCTGCATCCACAGCAGATCGGCCGCGCCGCCCTCGCGCTCGATGTTGAGCTTGTCGCGCGCCTCGTCGGGCTTCATGACGCCCATCGTCACCATCGCGCGGATGAAGTCCGCCTTCGCCTTGCTGTCCATCTGGAGCATGGCCTCGCGGTTGAACTCGGCGTAGGTGTCGCGCTGCTCGCGCAGCGGGATCAGCTGCTTGCGAATCCGCTGCTCGACCTTCTTCAGCACCGGGTTGATGCCGAGCTGCATCCAGGACAGGAAGATTGCCTCGACCCCGGTCCCCCACATGGTCTGCCCCTCGGCCGAATGACCGATGACGATGGGCGGCACCCCGAACCAGCGGCAAACCTCCTCGATCGAGAACCGCCGCGTCTCCAGCATCTGGGCATCGTCCGGGTTCAGCGTCAGTTGCTCGAACTCCATCCCCGCCTCGAGGATCATCAGCTTGCCGGCTTTGGTCGATCCGGCGTATTCGCTCATCATCGCTTGCAATTGCGGGCGCTGTTCGGGCGAGATGCGCTGGTTGGTCTTCAGCACGCCCGAAGCCTGCATGCCCGAGCCGAACATCTTGGCCGAGGCCTCGTCGGCGGCCATGGCGGCGCCGAGCGACTGGGTGCCCCAGCGGATCGGCGACATGCCCTCGTCGCCGCCGAAGCCCCAGCCCCGCAGATGGAACATGTCTTCGCGGCCGATGACGCGCGGGCGCGACGTGCCGGGCTCGCGCACCTCGTAGAACAACTCGCCGCTCACCTTGTTGCGGAACGGCCGGACATGGGTGGCGGGCAGCGGCACCAGCGAGGATGGCCGGCCGTTGACCCGGTCGATCTCGGCATAGGCGTTGCCGGTGGCCAGCATCCAGGAGAACATGCCCTCCCAGAACTCGACCGGCGTCTGGTCGGCATTCGGCGACAGGCTGATCAGGTCGGCCAGCGCCCCGTCCTGCCGCTGCCGTCCGCCAGCGGTCTTGCGATAAAGGTCCAGCGGCAAGGACGCCATGGCCTGGGCGCTGCGCACGATGCAGGCCCATACTGCCGAGATGGTCAGCGCTGCCGACAGCGTCACCACCTTGCCCGAGGCATTGCTGGCGACGTAATAGCCGAGGTCGCCGCCTTGCAGGGTGAGACGCTGTTCCTTGGTCAGATCGGACAGCGCCGCCATCGGCCTGCCGAAGCGATCGACGATGCCCCGTGGCAGGTCCATCTCAGATCACCATGATCGGGTTGGCCAGGAAGTCGCCGATCGGTGGCGCGGCCTGCGGGTTGTTGAACATCAGCATCGCCGCATCGAACGCCGCCATCAGGGGATCGATCTTGGCAGCGCCGGAGGCCTGCTTCGTCACCATGTAGTTGCTCCCCTTGAGTTCCTGTTTGGCGTTGCCGACCGCCCAATTCATGATCGGCTGGTCGGCGTGAAGCATGCGCCGCGACTCCAGCTTCAGCGGCACCGTCGAAATCGCGGTCTGGAGCTTCCAGCCCTGCTGCACCGCCTGCACCAGGGGCGAGACCATGCCCATCTCCTCAAGCGCATCGAGCAGAAGCGCGATCCCTGCCGCGTCGAGGCCGATGCCGCCGGCCTCGGGCAGCCGCCCGGCCAACCGCACCCGGTCGCAGATCTCGGCAGCCTCGGCGGCCTGCAACTCGGGCGAGGACACGACGCGCAGGTCGCCGTCTTCCTCAAACCCGCGCAACGCGTCGGCGATCTGCGGCCTGGACTTGAACACCGTCTCGCGCGCCCAGGCGCGAACCCATAGAAGCCAGACCTTGTCCCGCGCCCGCCTGCCCAGCACAGCGAGCGCCGCGAGGTCGTCGGCGCCGCCCCAGTCCACGCCGATGGTGCAGACCTCGCTTTCGTCCAGCAGCCGGTCGAGGGTGATCCAACCCGCTGCGGCCGGTTCCCAATGCACCGCGCCAGACCAGGCATCGCCGCCGAGGCCAACGCCGATCTCGATGTTGAGATGCTGGCTGGCCCAGATCTGCTCGGCCTCCTTCGAGACCTTGCCATTGTTCTCGTAATCGTCCTCGAGTGCCTGTTCGTCGATCGACAGACCGAGATTCGGCAAGACCAGATGCCAGTTGTCCCGGTCGCGCCAGTATTTCTCGTTGCGCTGGAGTTCCTCGGGGAACTCATAGAGCACCGGCAGCATGATCGGCGATGATCCGGCCTGACCGTCGCGGATGGCCCGCGCCTTCTTCAGCTCCGACTTCCAGATCCCCGTCGGCATCTCGTCCGACTGGGTGGTGATCATCAAGACCTTGCCGCGCACCTTGGTGATGCCGCCGCCGCGGATCTGCTGCATCACCTTCGCCGCCTTGGCCTTCTTGCCCAGCTCGTGCAGTTCGTCGATGATCGTCAGCACCGGGATTTCCCCGGTGACGATCGAGGTATCGAAGGTCTTCACCTCCAGCTTCGAGCCGGTCTTGCGCCGCGTCACCGTCTTCAGGTGCTCCTGGACCTTGAAGATCAGCTTCAGCTTGTCGTCCAGGTTGATCATCCCCTGCGCCTGGTCGAAGCAACGCTCTGAAATGTTCTGGCTCGGCCCCACCAGCAGCATCTGCCGGTTCGGCGCCTCCTCCATGTAGAGCGCCGTCAGGCCGAGCGCCGCCACATAGGTGGATTTCGAGTTCTTCTTCGGGACCATGCAGAGCAGTTCCCAGACCAGCTCGCGATGGGTCTCCGGATCCTCGCTGGCGAAGAACACCACCAGGATGGTCTTGAACCAGTCACCACAGGCCTCCGACATCGGCGGATTGCCTGGCACGTCCGGCAGTCGCAATCGGTTGAAGAACGCCAGCACCCGTGCCGCCTTCGCTTCGTTGACCGGCACATCGCCGATCGGTACCTCGCCGGCCTGAAGCTTTTCCCACCAATCCGGGCAAGCGAAGCGCGGCAGCGCCTCAATGGCGGACATTGCCCCCGCCACCCTTGGTCTCCAGGTCCAGCTCTTTCATCAGCGCGGCGTCGGCATCGAGCGCCAGCACCTCGTCGAGCACCTTCTTGCCCAGCTTTTCCTTGGACTCGGGCTGATCCTTAGGTCGCGACGCATAGGCGCGTTCCGCCTCCATCTGGTCGAACCGATCCAACAGCCGATCCACCTGGCGCATGGCGCCGACATTGCCGGCCTGGGCAGCGGCCAGAGCCAGCTCCAGCCGGCGCGCGTCGAGCATGTCGCGCGCCACCGGGCGAATCTTCAGCTCCTGAAAAAAATTCCGCCGAAAAGTCGGCAGCGACATGCGCAGCACGGCCGCGATCCGTTCATTGGACCAGCCGACCGCAAGCAACATCTTGACTTTATTGCGATCTTCCGGCGTCGCCACCTTGCGGGGACGGCCGGGCTTGCCGGACCCCGCTTCAACGGGGTTTCCGAACAGGTCGAAAACCTCTTCCATCAGAAAAAAATCTCCAGATGAGGGGGGCGCGGGTCCGGGCCGGATTGGCCCCCTGACTTTCGACCCACCCCCTCCCTTGGGGGTCCGAGGGGCCGATCTGCCCGATTTCGAGGTCAGATCGCGACGTCGCGGCCGGCCGCCCGTTCCTCGCGCTGCTTGTCCCGGTTGTGGCAGGTCGCGCAAAGGCATTGCAGGTTGCCGGGATCGAAGAACAGTTCACGGTCCCCGCGATGCGGGCGAACATGGTCGGCCACCAGGTCTCGGCTCTCACCAATGAGACCGCATCGGGTGCAGGTGAACAGCGCGGAGACCAGACAGTCCCAGCGGAGCCGCTGCCATTCGGCCGTCTTGTACCACTTGCGCCACGGCACCATCTGGTCGCGGCGCTTGAGCCGATCAGCCCCGGCGCCGATAGACGAGACCCGCGACGACAACGAGCCGACGCGCGGCGCCAGCTGCTTGAGCCTGCCCATGATCGCCTCGCTGATATGACGGGCCAGCCACCCTGCCACTGCAGCTGGCCCTTCTGGTCGCGCATGTCGGCAGGCGCGCTCGGGTATCCCGGAAATGACAACGCCCGCTCGGGACATGATCCCTGCGGGCGCAATTCGTGATACTATGCAATTCTGTCTCACAGAGTGACGTAAGCGGTCAAGAAGTTTTTTGCCCCCGATACCCGATCATGCGGTCCAGCGCCCCGCTCAGCGCCTCCGTGATAGCCTTGTAGGACCGAGCATTCTTCTTCCACCCATGGGAAGCTAGGACATCCCCCAGCGCGCAGCCCTTGATGCAAACCATGTCCACCAGCACGCGATCCATGATCGGGCCTCGCTGCATCTCGCCCCGATCTGTCGGCCTGATACGGCGAACAGCCATGGCCGCGCGCGATCCGATGCGGCGACGCAGGATTGCCAGTTCTTCTGCAATGTCGATATGCCGATCCATCCAGCCCATGCTGTCTCCGCCCGCCCGCGATGCATCGAGCCGCGAAACCTTGGTGCCATCGGCCGCCGCCAGTTCGACCAGCATCGCATAGTGCCGGCCCATGGCGATCTGGCCATGGGTCAGCGGGCAAGGCCGCTTTCGCCGCAGCGCCGAGGCGATCATGCGGTCGAAGACATCGGCCGCGCGGACGCTGGCCCTGTGGCCGTAGCCCGTGGCCGCCGCCGCCCACTTGTCCAGACCGTGCTTATCAACCCCGTTCGGCACCATGGTGAATTGCGGCTCTACGACGAACGGGCCGCGCGCCGGCGCCGCGATGGTATCCGGGCCGCATTGATCGGGGATCGCGCTGGCGTCCCGGATGGCGGCGAGCCGGGCGGCTTCCTCGGCCCGCCAAGCTTCGCGCGCCTCCTGCGCAGCCTGCACAAGCAACCTTCCCGCCGCGATCCTCTCTGCTTTATTCATCATCTTGTGCATTCCTTCTGGCGATCAGCTATATCTTGTTTTCTTCGGGTCGGAGTTGGGCTTGACGGGCTTGAAATGTGCGGGTTTGGGCTTGAAAAATGGGCTATTTTGCCTTGCTTCGTTCGTTTGTTTTCAAAGGGTTAACCTTGTTTTTTGGGCCTGACGGGCTTGAAGGGCTTGAAAATCTAACCTTTACGCATGAGGCATTTCCCCCTTACCCCGCTGTTTCTCGCGCATGCGTGCATGTCGATTTTTCAGGCCCGTCAGGCCCGTCAGGCCCAAAAATCGGGATTAAGCCGTTGATATTGCGCAAACGGCACCCCCTGACCCCCGAAGGATTTCAGGCCCACCGCCGCCGCCCGTCAGGCCCGTCAGGCCCAACAGCGATGCGATGGCACAAAGACGCGTGACGGGCCCGCAGGCCCGCCAGGTCGATTGAAGGTGAAGAATGGGGTGCGGGGTCATCGTGGCGAACCTCCCCAGGACGATTGGGACGACGACGCCTCGGCCGAGCGCTTGCGGGAAAGGAACGTGTCATCGAGCCGAATGCCGCGATAGCCTGTGACACCCGATTTCCCCGGCGCGAAGGTCTTGTTCGTTTCGGGATGCCGCCATGTTCCGGACTTGGCCTTGAGCTTGTTCGACACCGTGCGATTGCCCCAGCGCGTCTCGCCCCGCTCTTCGATCCAGAAGTTGAAGGCCTCGATCAGTTCCCGGGCGGTCATGAAGTCGCCCTCGAACCCGGTCACCACGGTGGCATCGCCGAGGAAGGTGCCGATCGGATCGCTTTCGGCCCGGTAGCCCTCGGTCGCGCTGGTGACATCGTCCGGCTCCTGAAGGCCGCCGTCGAGAAAGTCGATCAGCCCCTGGATGAGCCAGTTGAGGATACCTGACCTCTCCTGCCAGAGGATTTCGTCCAGTTCCTCCTTCGGGATGCGCTTCTTTTCCGGGATCTGGACCGGGAAGTTCACCAGCATGACCCTACGCCAGATACCGTCGTCACCGCCCCGGATTTCGGGCAGGTGGTTGCCGGAAATGGTCAGCTTGAAGATCGGCCGGAAGATGATGAAGTCGCTGTAGAGCGCACGGATCATCATCGGCTCGCCGCCGGTCAGGGCCTTGACCAGGCCCTCTTGCAGGCGCTCTCCATCCTCCGGCTCCGACGTTCGCACGAAGCGGGCGGCGATCAGGGGCATCAGGTCCGGCTGCGAATCTGAGCCGGATTTCTTGTTCTTGCCGGTCAGCGATTCGATACGGGCAGAGGCCGAGTAATCGCCGAACATCCTCGCCATCAGGTCGACCAGAACGGATTTGCCGTTGGCGCCGCCGCCGTGGAAGAATGCGAGCTTCTGTATGGCCAGCCCGGTCATGGAGAGCCCGAACCATCGCTGCAGGAACCGGCGCATCTCGATATTCGGCTGTATCTGCTCAAGAAAGTTGTCGAAACGCGGGCATTTGGCGTCCGGATCATAGATCACCGGCATGATCTTCGTCAGCAACTGCGCCCGGTCGTGCGGGACCAGTTCGACGCTGGACATGCCGGTCATGCCTGCTTCCGGATCGTTGGGGATGCGGGTGAAGCGCAGGACGCCGGACAGGGTGTTCACGTCGAGTGCGCCCTGATCCATATCATCGACTGCGCGGGCCAGCATGACCCGAGCTTCGGCGATCATGTTCGACATCCGGCTGGAGTTGCCGGCGTCCTTCGCCCAGGTCAGCCGCCGGCCGATCAGTGATCGGTGGGACTTCAAAGCCGCCTCCAGGCCACGCATCCTGCCTGCGATCGCCGCCAGCTCCTTCATCAGCGCTTCGTCGGCCGCATAACCGGGTGTGTGCTCGATCTCGCGCCGGCGGACCTTGAGGTCTCCCTCCTCCTCCAGCAGCTTCCGGTCCCGGTCGGATGGCTGGAGCCAATCGATTTCCTGAAGAATGAGCGAGGACACCTTCTGCGCCCGCGCCCGGATCAGCGGCGACACATCGCGGCTGATCTCATCGTCTTTCCGCCAGCGGGTTTCGTCCCAAACGAACCAGCCGACCTGAGAAACAAACAGGATATCGTCGCCGAAGTGGATGACGAAGCGGCGGCCATTGCCGAAGTCGTTCAGCGGCTCGCGCGAGGCGCGGGAAACCGGATCTTCGGGCTCACCTTCGCCGCCGCCTTCATCTGGAGGGGGTGGCGGGGGAGCATAGTCATCCGGGTAGCCGTCATCATGGCCGTCAGGCTTCATCCCCTCGGGCAGATCGACCTCTTCGGCATTGCTCATCACGGCCCGGACCTGCCCGAGCGCGTCATCATCACTCATCTCGCTGTCCCATCAGAATGTCGTTGAGATCGCGGCCGTCGCCCGCATGGACGATGTAGCCCCGCAGGCCGGGCCGCTTGATCTTGGCGCGCCGGATCCCTGCAAGGAGCTTGGCGCGCGTCAGTTTCGGATCGCTGTCTCCGTCCTGGACGAAGATCAGCGTCTTGACCCAGACCGGCGGCAGCCAGGCCTCGGAATCGTCCATGTCGGGCAGGCCGGCATATTTCAGGCCGGGGCCGCGCTGCATGCGCCCGGCCATGTTGCCCAGATCGACGCCGCACCAATAGGCGCAGCGCCGGGGCATGGCCTCCGCGATCAAGGCGGAAAGGGTCGTCTCGACCCCCTCGGCCATGATCATGGTGTCGCAGTCCTGCGGCGTCAGGAACCGGATGACGGCGCCCTTCTTCGAGCCCAGGACCTTCTTGCTGGGCAGCGTCTCGCCCGACTTGCGCGGATCGGGCAGCACCAGCTTGCCCTTGGGCTGATCCAGGTCGAGCCAGGTGCGATGCACTGCGGTGACCCGGTTGCCGGCATCGACAACCGCCGCGACCATGGCCGGCCCGACATGCACGGTCTGCCATTCCTGCGCCTTGCCCTCGACCGGGATCATGTAACGCGCCGCAGGATCGAAGCGCAGAACCTGCGGCAGATCGGGATAGAGCCCGGGAACGATGCCGCGCAGGGTCAGGTAGTCGCGCACCAGAGTGCCCTCGGCCAGGCCGGCGGCGAACCAGATATCCCGCGCGGCCCGGATCGAGTTCTCGCGCGCCCGCCGGGCGATATCGGCCTGCTTGCGCCGATTCTCTTCGGCCTTGCGCCGCCGCTCGGCGCGCTCGGCATCGGACAGGCCTTGAGCCGGCCCGCAGAGCCATTCCAGCGCGGCGCGGAAATCCAGCCCCAGCACATGCTGCACCAGCGCGATCTGGTCGCCCCGGGCGTGCGGCCCGCACTCCTTCCGGCAGGTGAACACCCCGTCCTTCAGGTTGACGCCGAAGCGATCCCGGCCACCGCATTGCGGGCACGGCCCGACCAGTTCGCCGCCGGTGCGGACCAAGCCGGACAGCTCTAGCCGCGCCACCACATCGGCGATGGGCATGGCCTTGGCTTCGTCGAGGCGGTGATCGTCACGCGTCATCCGAGCCCCCATTCGGAACCGCCTTCGGGATGCGCCGATATTTCGGCCGGGCCAGCACGTTGCGGGCCAGTCTTTTCAGATCGTCATGGGTCGATGGCGGCGTCAGCGCCAGAAGATCGGCGAGGAAGTCCCCGACGGCCTCACGAGCGCCGGCCCGATACGCATTGCCGTGCCGATCCCGGTGCGTTCTCATGTCACACCTTCCCGGCGCGCGGACCCACTGCCGCACATACCGCATCCAGGCGCTTGGTCAGTGCCGATATCCGGCCGAGCATCTCGCTGCGAATGCCTTCGAGGCCATCGGACAGCGCGCCTTCGATCGCCGCGACCTCGTTCCGGATCGCGTCCATTTCCTCGTTTCCGCCGGCCGGCCCGAACAGCTCCTCCCGTTTTTCAGCCACCCAGCCCGCACGGATGCCGTTTCCGAGTTCGGTGGCGAGGGTCGCATCCGTCTGGCCGCCGCGATACCGCTGCGCGGAGACATCATAAGCCTCCTCCAGCGCCATGATGATCAGACGCTTCTGCTCGCGCGACGCTTCCGGCGGCTCGCAGGCCTCGACGCTTGCTTTGGTCACGGTCACCTCCTGACCCTCCTGTTGTGCAAAGGCGCGGCGGTGAGCGGCGCAGGTGGGGCAATGCAGCTTCCCCTTCCGAACGTCCCAGCCTTGCCGGGTGAGCTTCTTGTGGATCTGGCCGGCATGCGGTTCGGAAACTCCGTTCGACCTCGTTTGATAGTCGCAGGTCACCACGTCCTCTCGCCCGCACTCGTCGCAGATGACGCGCGCCCGGTTCGTGCCCTTTCCCTGGATGGCCCTGATCATTTCGCACCCCGCGCCCGGTCCCAGGCCTCGGCCAGCCGGCGGCGATCCCAGTCGTTCATGACCTTCCACGCCCGGTCATGCAGGCTGCCGTAGCATCCCGGCACCGAGACGCGGCAGGACAGGAACTGATCGGCCGTCTGGGTCAGCCCCAGCAGGCGCGGGTTCTCGCGCGTCACGCCCGGCATCAGGTCGCGCATGATGCCGACGACCATGTCGAGACCGGACCGATCCGTGATCGGCGGCCGGGACAGCACGCCCAGGGCATGGATCATCGCCTGGTCGGCGAGCGAGAGGCGCAGCGGATCAGCCATGGATATCGGCCCTCCCAGCATCATCGGGCCAGGTCGTGCGCTCGACCACCCGGATCAGCCGATCACCGGCGGCCGCCAGATCGGGAACATGGCGGCGCAACTCGGGCAGCCCCGCCACGAAGGCGAGCATCTCACGCGACAGCTCATGATCCTGGCCGAATACCGACGTGATCCGGTCCACCGTCGCGTGGACGTCGTTCATGTTCACCGCGCCGATGCGGGCCGAATAGGCCACCGACAGCATCGACAACCGGGCCCGGATCGCCGCAATCGACATCAGCCGCGCCGCGGTGTTGCTTTTCAGATCTCGGGGATGGGCATGCATGGTCAAATCCTCTTGGCGCGTTGATCGGCGGGGCGACCCTAGGGAGGAGGATTGGCCGCCCCGCCTGACACGCCCTGACCCGCTGCCTCGATCCGGCGTGTGTTTTTGCCCTGCCGCCTCGGGGCGGCTCTCGGCCGGGCCAGCCGCAGGTTCCACGATCCCGGTCAATCCCGCCCGAGGCGGCCGGAATCGTGACGGGTGGACCAGGTGCTGCGCCCCGGCTTACTCCCCCGCCCCGGGCAACCTGAAAGCCCGAAACCCATCATCACCCCCACATGATCTCGGCGTAGCGGGGCAGCGTCTGCATGGCGAAATCCACGGCATCGCCGCAGGGACGATGCGTGCCCTCGCGCCAGTTGCAGCCGGTCTGCTTGGTCACGCCGAAATGCTGGCCGCAGGCCTCGGCGGTGGCGAAGCTGACGATCATCAGCATCGACCAGCGCCGCAGGAAATCGTCGGTATCGCGCTGCGCGTGGACATGCGCACGGCGCCGGGCAGCAGCCGAGCGGCCGCGACCGCCGACCGGGGGCGTGAAGGACATTTGCCGCGAAGGCAGGACAGATCGGGGACGATCAGGGATTTTGCAGATCAGGGACATGAGGATGCTCTTGGGGTTGTGCCGCCGTGGCGGCGGGTTGAGGGAGTTGCGCGTCCCATGTGTCTGCAGGGTCAGGATCAACCCAGGACGAGACGGGAACAGCGCCGTTAGTGACTCGCTCGATCCTCTGTGCGAGCTTCAGGCTCGGCGTCACGAGCCCGCGCATCAGCTTGGACACGGTTCCTTGCCGCACCCCGATGCGCGAGGCGAATTGTGCCTGCGTTTCCTCAGAAGCTCTCAGATGATGTTCGAGCATAGTCATGGCGCATGATATGACTGTCGGGAATATTCCCGTCAAGCATTATATTCCTGTCGCGCGTTTGCACCTTTCCGCGAAACAAAAGATCATCGCGCCATGAACCTGGAACGCTTGCGCCGTGATCGCGACCTAAACCAAGATGAGCTGGCCGAAATGGCCGGCGTTAAGCAGTCGACAATCTCCAAGATCGAAGGTGGCTTCGACGGGGTTACGCTGCGGGTGCTGAAGCAAATCGCTGCCGCACTTGAAGTGGAGGTCTCGGACCTCTTTGCCGATGATCGAACTCGCGCAGAGGCAGCACTTATTCGCGCGTTTCGAACTCTCTCTCCCGAACGTCAGCAGGGATGGCTGGATCTTGCAGAGGCCCTAGCTCACGACGGCGATACAGGGTCGAAACAAGAGCAATAAGCTGGTCGGCCGACATAGCGCTCAACAGTGCAGCGAACCTTTCCTCGTTGCTCATACCTGCCTCCAAGAACATTAGGTGAACAAATACTGCCCCGCTGCTCACTATGCGTGCAAGCGGGGACCCGGCAATAATTTGCCCATTCTGGAAAAATTCCTAGCAAGAATTTTTAGGATTGACAGGAATATTCCTGACAGTCATTTTCAAGCCATCCACAACCCTTGGATGGAGCGCCTGATGCAACTCCCCTCCCTCACGTTGACCCCCTGCGCGGTCTCTGCGGCGCGCGCCATCATCTCCAATGCCGATCTGGCGGCCGACGCGCCCGAGAGCCTGCGACGCCTCGCCTACATGGTCGCCGCCAGCGCTCATGGCGTGATGCAGCGCCAGCGCCATCGGCCGGCGAACACGCGGAAGGATGCGTGATGGCCGCCCTTGCCAACACCGACTTCCAGCTCCGGGACTTCGCCCGCCGGGTGCCCGCCGAGCGAGACCAGCGCGCCTGTGCCGCCTGCTGGTTCGTCCGCATCCTGTTCATCGCCGGCATCGTTTTCTGGCTGATCCTCGCCGGCTTCGCGATCTGGTCCTACCTGCCCGCGGCCGGCACCGTGCTGGACTACCTGTCTCCGACGGCGGTCCAGGCGCGGGACGCCGGCTGGGCCGCGCTTTCGGAGGGGGCGAGATGAGCCATCCCGTGGAACTCATGTCGCGCGACTTTGCGGGCGGCATGCCAGAGATGATGGCGAATTACCTGCGCGCGCTCGCCCTGCACAAGCGCGTCCTGGCCGAGGTTCCGGCCATCGGCAATATGCCCTTGGCCTTTGAAATCAGAGACCTTCTGGACGCCGCCGAGCGGCATCCGGGCAACAAAAAACTCTAGTTCTCCCAAGTTCCCTGCCCGCCGGTCGCTCGCCTGTCCTGCCGGGCATCACTGGCCCCCGGCTTCTGCTCGGGCCGGGGGCTCTTTTCTGCAATACGGCCGGTTCGGCCAAAGTTCTTGAGGCCACCCATGACCCTGATGGAGCCCATCAAGCCCGCCGCCACGGCCGGGATCACCTGCACCGTCGCGGCTCTGCGCCGCGCGGTGATCGCCGCCGCCTCGATTGTCCAGCGGCGCAACACCATCCCGGTCCTCAGCTGCCTGCGGATCACCCCGCGCGACGGCCTGCTGGAGATCGAGGCCACCGACCTCGACAGTTGGCTGACGGTCGACTGCGATGCCACCTGCGCGGCGGCCGATCCGTTCCTGCTGGACGCTTTCGTGCTGCGCGCCCTGCTGGTCGGCGCCGAGACGAGTGACAGCATCAGCATCGACCGGGCCGCCGATATCGTGACCATGCGGATCGGCCCGACCACGATCCGGCTGCGGCTGCTGATCGATGCGGCCGACTGGCCGGCCGAGCCCGGCACCGACGGCATGATCTGGTCCGACGTGCCCGAAACCGCGCTGGCCAAGATGATCGACAGCGTCCGCTGGGCGATTTCGACCGAAGAGACGCGCTATTACCTGAACGGCATCTACATGCACGGCCGCGACAGGCGGTTGGCGGGGGCCGCGACGGATGGCCATCGGCTGGCCCTGTATCAGACCGATGCCGACTGGCCTCTGCCCGATCTGATCTTCCCGCGCCACTCGGTCGCGGCACTGCGCAGCCTTCTGACCGCCGGCGGCAACCGGCACATTCGCGTCGGCGGATCGACCAAGCCGGCCATGCGGCTTGTCGGCAGCGGCTGGACGCTGTTCGCCAAATGCATCGACGGCACCTATCCCGATTACACGCGGGTGATCCCGGTTCGCAGCGCAATGCGCGGGCATGCCGTCATCAACCGCGCGCTGCTGCGGCGCTTTCCGAACCCCAACGTGTTCCGCCACGTCCGCGATGGCATCAAGTTTGACCTGGAGAATCGCATAGCCAGCCTGTCGTCCGTCTCCTTCGGACCGGAAGTCGAGGCCAGGATTGAGGCCGACGGCGATTTCAGCATCGGCTTCAACCAGAGCTATGTTCGCGAGGCGGTGCAGAACTTTGGCACCGTGCGCATCGAAGCCAGCACCTCGCGCGACGCCGCCCTTCTTCTGACCGAGGATCCCGACCTGACCGTCGTCCTCATGCCGTTGAGGATGTGAGGCGATGAGACAGCAGCCCTCCTATGACGAGTTTCTGCGCGCCAAGGCCGCCATCGCGCCACGTTTTGGCGGCATGCAGGTGGATGAGGCGACGCTGAACCCGGCGCTGAAACCCCATACCCGCCGCATGGTGAGCTGGGGCCTGCAGGGTGGCCGTCGCGCCTGGTTCGCCAACTTCGGCCTGCACAAGACCGCGACGCAGCTGGAGGCGATGCGCGTTCTGACCGAGACGACGGGCCAGCCGACGCTGATCACCGCCCCGCTCGGGGTCCGCCGCGAGTTCATGCGCGAGGCGCAGGAGCGGTTCCGTGGCAGCTATGCCGTGGACCTGAAATTCATCCGCGACACCGACAAGGTGGACGGCCCGGGCATCTACCTGACCAATTACGAATCGGTGCGCGAGGGCAAGGTCGCCCCCGATCCGTTCATCGGCGTCAGCCTCGACGAGGCGGCGATCCTGCGCGGGTTCGGCGGCACCAAGACCTTCCGCGAGTTCATGGCGCTCTTTGCCGGCGACGACCGGCGCGACCAGTCGAACAGGGTCAAGACCGCCGGCGTGCCGTATCGCTTCGTTGCCACCGCCACGCCCAGCCCGAACGATTATATCGAGTTGCTGTCCTATGCCGGCTTCCTCGACGTGATGGATATCGGCCAGGCCAAGACCCGGTTCTTCAAACGCAACTCGGAAAAGGCCGACCAGCTGACCCTGATGCAGCACAAGGAACGCGAGTTCTGGCTGTGGGTCGCATCCTGGGCGCTGTTCGTCACCAAGCCCAGCGATCTGGACCCGTCGTTTTCGGACGAGGGCTATGACCTGCCGCCGCTCGACGTGCGCTGGCACGAGCTGCCGGTCGATCACCTGGCCGGCTCCGCCATCGAGAAGAGCGGCCAGAAGCGCATGTTCAAGGACGCGACGGCGGACCTCTCGGCCGCGGCGCGCGAAAAGCGCGAGAGCCTGCCGGCGCGGGTCGAGAAGATGATGGAGATCCGGGCCGAGGACCCGGCCGCGCACCGGATCATCTGGCACGACCTCGAGGCCGAGCGCGCGGCGCTGGAGAAGGCGATCCCGACCATCGCCACCGTGTATGGTTCGCAAGACCTCGATCAGCGCGAGGAGCTGATCGGCGATTTCGCCGACGGCCGGGTGCGGGAACTGGGCGCCAAGCCGGTGATGCTCGGCTCGGGCACCAACCTGCAGCGGCATTGCGCCTGGTCGGTGTTCCTCGGGATCGGCTTCAAGTTCAACGATTTTATCCAGGCAGTCCACCGCCTGCGGCGCTTCGGCCAGACCGCGGACAGCGTGCGGCTCGACCTGATCTACACCGAGGCCGAGCGCGAGGTGCGCCGCAGCCTCGAGCGCAAATGGCGTCAGCACGAGGAGATGGTGAGCAAGATGATCGACATCATCAAGGAATTCGGCCTGTCCGAGGTCGCGATGCAGCAGGCGCTTGTCCGCGCCCTGGGCGTCGAGCGAGTCGAGGCCTCGGGCCCCGACTATCGCTGCGTGCACAACGATTGCGTGGCCGAGACCCGCAGCATGGCTGACGCCTCGGTGCAGCTGATCGTCACGTCGATCCCGTTCAGCACCCAATACGAATACAGCCCGAACTATGCGGATTTCGGCCATACCGACGACGATCCGCATTTCTGGCAGCAGATGGGGTTCCTGATCCCCGAGCTGCTGCGCGTGCTGGAGCCGGGCCGGATCTGCGCGATCCACGTCAAGGACCGGATCATCCCCGGCGGTATCAACGGCTTCGGCTTCCAGACCCTCTCGACCCTGCACATGGATTGCGTGCACGAGTTCCAGCGCCACGGCTGGGCCTATCTCGGCATGAAGACCATCACGACGGACGTGGTGCGCGAGAACAAGCAGACCCATCGCCTGGGCTGGTCGGAACAGTGCAAGGACGGCAGCCGCATGGGCTGCGGCGTGCCGGAATACCTGCTGATCTTCCGCCGGCCGCCCAGCGACACCAGCAACGGCTACGCCGACCGGCCGGTGAAGAAGGCCAAGAAGGAATGGGACCCGGAAGCCAAGGACTGGCGCAACGAGGGCGGCTATAGCCGCGCCCGCTGGCAGATCGATGCCCACGGCTACATGCGGTCGAACGGCGACCGGACCCTGCTGCCCGAGGAACTGGAGGGGCTGGACGCCGACCAGGTCTACAAGGTCTGGAAAGCCTACAACCTCCAGCAGGTTTACGATTTCGAGCATCACGTCCGGATAGGCGAGGCGCTGGAGAAGAAGGGCCGGCTGCCGCCGACCTTCATGCTGCTGCCGCCGCACAGCGCACATCCCGACGTGTGGACCGATGTCGCGCGCATGATGACCATCAACGCCGAGCAGGCGCGCAAGGGCAACGAGATGCACCTGTGCCCGCTGCAATACGACATCGTCGACCGGGCCATCGCGCAATACACCGAGCCGGGCGAGTGGGTCTACGACCCGTTCGGCGGGCTCATGACCGTGCCTTTCCGCGCCGTGAAGCTCGGGCGCAAGGGCATCGGGGTCGAACTGAACAAGGGCTATTGGCTCGACGGCTGCAAATACGTCGAGGCCGCCTCGCGCGAGGCCGGCATGCCCAGCCTCTTCGACCTCCTTGATGCCGATCAACCCGAAAACCAGAAGCTGCGGAGGACCGCATGAAAACCATCGAACAACTGACCGCCCCCGAGACCGCCTGGTATTCCTCGAATGACGATGAGGTCTGGGCCGGTGGGCCTTATGCCACCCGCGATGAGGCTGAAGCAGAGGCCAAAGCCTGTGGGCATCGGCTGATCATGCAGGCTGCGAAAGTGCCGGTCCGCGTGTCGCAGCATTTCGATCAGGGCGAGTTCTTCGAGGCGGCCGAGGAAAGCCTGTATGACCTCTGCAACGAAGATGGCGATCCGATCCTGTATTTCGATCCAGCGGTCAACCTCGATCTGCAGGCCCGCGTCCGGGCTGCGATCGACGAATGGCAGGTTGCCCATCAGCTGTCCCCGATGCCGTGGCGGTTCAGCGGCAGCGATAAGCCCGAGATCGCAGCCTGGGCGAAAGCCGCGGAAGGCGGTGACGCATGACCAGCCCCATCGTATCCGTCGAGATCGGCCGCAGCACCTGGCAGGGACCGGCCGAGGAGGCGCCGCGGCGAGCGCGGCTGGCGCAACATCCGCATTGGGCGGTGACCGTCGAAACGGGCGGCGAGCAGATCGTCAGGATCGAGACCGAATGCTACGGGGGTAGAGAACTGTCCGCAGCCGACGAAGATGCTGTAAGGACCGCTGTCCGGCATCTTCTGGCATTCGTTGGCGATCGCAGCGCCGAGATGGCCGAGTGCGCCGCGTTCAGCGCGGGGTATGAGGCTGGCGAACGTGACGGCCTCTCGCGGCAGCCCGAGGCGCAGGAGCCCGACCGATGACTGATCGCTGGATCAAGCAACCCGGCCCAGGCCAGTTCCGCGGCGAGGGCGAATGGGTCGAATACCTCGGCACCGACGATGAATGGGAATGGCTGCGCGGCACGGGGTTTTTGCCTACTGCCGAGGGCGAGAAGCCGGGGGAGGATCGGACATGACCTTCCAACCGCACTTCCCCCTGATCATCGACAGCTTCGCCGGCGGCGGCGGCGCCTCGGCCGGGATCGAGATGGCCCTTGGCCGGTCGCCCGACGTGGCCATCAACCATTCCGAGAAGGCGCTGGCGCTGCACGCGGCCAATCACCCCGAGACACTGCATCTGGACAGCAATATCTGGGACGTGGACCCGCTCAGCGTCACCAAGGGCCGGCATGTCGGCCTGCTTTGGGCCAGCCCGGACTGCAAGCATTTCTCGAAGGCCAAGGGCGGCGCGCCCCGCGACCGCAATATCCGCGACCTGGCATGGGTCGTGGTCAAATGGGCCGAGGACGCCAAGCCCGACGTGATCTGCATGGAGAACGTCGAGGAGTTCGTGACCTGGGGGCCGCTCGACAATGATGGCCAGCCGATCAAGGAACTGGCTGGCGTCACCTTCGACCTCTGGCTGAAGCGGCTGCGGAAGGCCGGATACAAGGTCCAGTGGAAGGAGTTGCGCGCCTGCGACTATGGCGCCCCGACGATCCGCAAGCGCTGGTTCCTGATTGCGCGCCGCGACGGCCGCCCCATCGTCTGGCCGAAGCCCACGCACGGCGACCCGAAGTCGAAAGAGGTTCGCAAGGGCAAGCTGCTGCCTTGGGTCGGCGCGCATACCTGCATCGACTGGTCCCTGCCGTGCCCCAGCATCTTCGACACCGGGCCCGAGATCATGGCCAAGCACGGCCTGCGTGCCGTCAGGCCGCTGGCGAAGAACACGCTGGCACGCGTGGCGCGCGGCATGGGGCGTTACGTGATCGAGGCGGAATCGCCGTTCTTGGTCAACCTCAAGGGGACGGATCGGCGGGACCGGCCAGTAGACGCGCCGCATCCGACCGTCCTTGCCGGCGGCGGGCATAGCGCGCTTGTCGTTCCCAGCATTGTCGGCTGCGGCGGCCGGGCCGGCCAAAGCAGGCCGCGCGGCGGGGATGAGCCTTTCGCGACGGTGACCGCCAAGGCCGACGCCTGCATCGCGACGGCCACGCTGGCGCCCAGCATCCAGCGTTTCAACGGCGGCGCGACCGGCCAGGACCTGCGCGACCCCATGGCAACGGTCACGGCCAACAGTTGGATCAAGAAACCGGGCGGCGCCGCGCCACTGGGGATGCTGGCGCCTTATCTGGCCACGATGCGCAATAGCCAAAAGCCATGGCAGCGCGCAAACGAGCCGACCCACACAATCACGGCCGGCGGCGCCGGCTTGACGCTCACCGCCCCCTATCTGGCCAGTATCGCGCACGGCGACAGTGGCGGGCGGCGGGAATACCCGCTGGCCGATCCCCTCGGCACCGTCACGGTCGGCGGCATCCAGCACGCCCTGATCGCCCCAGTGCTGACCTATGCCCAGCAGGGCGGCGGCAACCGGCCGGCAACCGATCCGCACCACACGATCTGCGCCAGCAAGAAAGACCAGAACAGCCTGATCGCCGCGACCATGGTGCATGTCGGCAATGGTGAGCGAGCCGGGCAGAAGCCCCGGGCGCTGGATGTCTGCGCGCCGTTGAACACGGTGGTTGCGGGCGGGGTGAAGCACTATCCCGTTGCGGCTTTCCTCGCGCAGCAGAACGGCGGGCCGCGCATGGATGCGCACGCTGGCCACGATTTGCGCGACCCAATCAGCACCATCGCGGCCTCGGGCAGCCATCAGACGCCGGTCGCAGCGTTCTTCGCCAAATACTACGGCACCGGCGACGGCGCGCGGACGGACGAGCCGATGCACACCATCACAGTCAAAGACCGGATGGCGCACATGCAGGCCGCGCTGGCCGCGCCGCCCTTCGCGCCCGAGCATCATGCCCGCGCCCGCCAGGTGGCCGAGTTCCTGCGCGAGCACGGCGCCTGGGACGGCGGCGAGTTCGTCACGCTGGAGGTCGAGGGCACGTCCTATGTCGTGATCGACATCGGCATGCGGATGCTGACCCCGCGCGAGCTGTTCCGCGCCCAGGGCTTCCCCGACGACTATGTGATCGAGGGCGTCTGGCACCAGGACGAGGACGGCGAGTGGCGCTGGCAGGCCTTCGCCAAGGACGTGCAGGTCTCGTGTTGCGGCAACAGCGTTTGCCCGCCCATCGCCGCCGCAATCGTCGGCGCGAACTGCCAGCACATTGCAATCGAAGAAGAGAGGAGGATGGCGTGATGCCGAAGAAAACCCCACTTACCCCGCGACTGAAGGACGCGCTGGAGGAAAGCCGATTGGCGTTCATCGAGAAGTTTGGCCGCGAACCTGGGCCGGATGACCCGATTCTGTTCGACCCCGACGCAGATACCCCGCAACCCATGGATGAGGATGTGCTGACGAAGATGATGGTCAATGCCTTTCGACAGGCGGGCCTTCCTGAGGAACTGATCTATGCCTTTGAGAAAACCGGTTACATCGTCACGAAGGAAAACCAGCACCTGATCCCCGTGGAAGGGCTGTTCGCACATAACGCAGCCGTGGCCGAATACAGGAGGCAGCACAAGAAAGGGCCGAAAGGTGGGTAAGCACCAGCACATCCAGCCCTCGACAATGCCCGAGCGCGCCAACCTGGAGCCTCGCATCATAGCCTATGTCGGCTCCAGGACGCTTTGCGAGATGCTCGATATCAGCGAGAGCACGCTGTGGGAGTGGGTGCGCAAAGGCCACCTGCCCCGGCCGGTGAAAATCGGGGTTTCCTCGCGATGGAAATGGGCGGAAGTTGAGAAGCGGATCGCCCCCGAGGATCAGGGCGATGACGATCCGATCTTGAGGGCGAGCCGTGGCGGCTGAACTGAGGCTTGAAAAATACGTGCAGCGCAAGGTTCGCGCCGGCCGGGAGTTCTTCTATTTCAGGGTGGTGCGTAACGGCAAAGAGGAGCGGGCGCCGCTGCCGCACCCGTTCTCGGCCGAATACCGCGCCGCATATGACGATGCGCACCGCAAGGTGTTTGGTGCGGCACCTGGCGAGGCCGAAAGTCCGACAGGCATCGCCGCCATGATTCGCCAGCACCGGGACAGCGAGCGGTATAAGACGCTGCCCAGACAGTCCAAGGCGATGCGCGATTTGGCGCTGGCGCTGATGGAAGCGCGCTGGGGCAGCTTCGAGGCCGGGGCGATCCGGCCGATCCATGTGCAGGCGCTCTATGACAGCCTCGCGGATCGACCGGCCACGGCCAACCGTCGACTGGACGATATCAGCGCTGTTTTTGCATGGAGCAAGCCGCGCGGCTTTGTCGATGCCAACCCGTGCAGCGGGATCGATCGCGTGCAGAGCGAGGGGGCTTATGAGCCCTGGCCGGAGGATGCGCTGCAAACGCTGATCGGAAAGGGTAAGCGGGAGATCGTCAAGGTCGCCCTGGTCGCCATCTACACCGGCCAGCGGCGCGGCGACGTGGTGCTGCGCCTGAGCGACAGCCGGATTGACGGCGGGACCTGGTATCTCCAGCAGGGCAAGACCCGCAGCGCTACGCCGATTCCGCTGCACCCGGTGGTGCTGTCGATCCTGGACATGGAGCGTGCCGGGCGCCGAAAGGCCGGCGTCGTGGATCCGCGCCGCCCGCTGCTGACCAACTCGCGCGGCCGGCCGTGGACGAGCAGCGGCTTCGGAGCTTCATGGCGAACCGAACTGATTCGCCTTAAGCTGAGACCGGATCGAAAGGACAAATATGAGGAGGGGGCGTTCGCACCGACCTTCCACGGCCTGCGGCACACGAACGCGACCCAGATCGCCAATGCCGTGGCCAGGAACCCCGAGGTGTTCGGCGGCATCCAGCGGGTGAAATCGATGCTGGGCCACCTGTCCGAGAAGATGGCGAAGCACTACGCGCGCCGGGCCGAGGTCGAGCATATGAACGCCGAAACCCTGCTGCTGATCCCCGAGATCGGCAGCACGCCGGCATGGATCGGGGAGCAGGATGAGGCGTGAAAATGGTGGGGCGGGAGGGGATCGAACCCCCGACCAACACGGTGTAAACGTGTCGCTCTACCGCTGAGCTACCGCCCCGATTGGGAACACGGCTTGCAGAATTGGGAACAAGCCGTGATTTTGCCTTTAGTTTCCCGGCGCTTCGCGGTCAAGCGTCTCAGTGTAAACGAGACGCTCTACCAACTGAGCTAACCGCCCCCGTGCCGGCTGATAGCGCGATCCCGGCGCCCTTGGCAAGCACGGGCGTCACCGGCGCAGCCGCGCAATCAGCGACGAGGTGTCCCAGCGCCCGCCGCCCATGGCCTGCACCTCCTTGTAGAACTGGTCGACCAGCGCCGTCACCGGCAGGCTCGCCCCGGTCTCGTCGGCGGTG
Organism: Paracoccus pantotrophus; assembly: GCF_008824185.1. NCBI lineage: Bacteria > Pseudomonadati > Pseudomonadota > Alphaproteobacteria > Rhodobacterales > Paracoccaceae > Paracoccus > Paracoccus pantotrophus. The sequence goes on along the minus strand of NZ_CP044423.1, from coordinate 765,252 downwards.
GCCAGGCAGATGCCCAGATCCTTGCGCATCCAGTCCACCGCGAAACCAAAGTCGAAACGGTTCTCGGCCATGGTCTGATGGCGGTTCGCCATCTGCCAGCTGCCGGCGGCGCCCTGGCTGATGACCTCGACCACCTCGGCGATCGACAGCCCGGCCTTCTCGGCGAAATGCAGCGATTCCGACAGGCCCTGCACCAGCCCGGCGATGGCGATCTGGTTGCACATCTTGGCCAGCTGCCCCGCACCCGAGGGGCCCATGAGCTTGCAGATCTTGGCATAGGCGGCGATCACCGGCTCGGCCTGGGCGTAATCGGCGGGGGTGCCGCCGCACATCACCGAAAGCTGGCCGTTCTCGGCTCCCGCCTGCCCGCCCGAGACCGGCGCATCGACGAAGCCCAGCCCGGCCTCGGTGGCGACGGCGGAAAGCTCGCGCGTGACCGCGGCCGAGACCGTGGTGTGATCGACGAAGACCGCGCCCTTCCCCATGCCGGCAAAGGCGCCGGCCTCGCCCAGGCAGACCTGGCGCAGGTCGTCGTCATTGCCGACGCAGGCCATGACGAATTCGGCGCCCTCGGCCGCCTCGCGCGCGGTGACGGCCACGCGGCCCCTGTGGGCTGCGGCCCAGGTCTCGGCCTTGGCGGGGCTGCGGTTCCAGACCGTCACCTCATGCCCCGCGGCGGCCAGGTGGCCTGCCATGGGAAAGCCCATCACCCCAAGTCCCAGAAATGCCACGCGCGCCATCGGTTTCTTCCTTTCCCGTCGAAAAGGCGCGTTGATCCGGCCCGCGCCCTGCCCTATTCACCCCATGAATTTCATCACCCGGCGCGGGGGTCAACCTCTCGTGCCCAAGCTCGGGACCGTGCCTTTTCATGGTGACACTTTTCCGCTGGCTTGTGCGCCTGACGGTCGGGCTGATCCTGCTGACCATCGCGCTGGTGGCGCTGGCCTGGTATTTCGCCATCCGCTCGCTGCCCGATTACGACGGCACCTATACGGTCGAGGGCATCTCGGCCCCGGTCGAGATCGTGCGCACGACCGAGGACGTGCCGCATATCTTCGGCCAAAGCGACCGCGACATGTTCTTCGCGCTCGGCCTTGCCCATGCCCAGGACCGGCTGTTCCAGATGACCGTGCTGCGCCGGGCGGCGCAGGGCCGGCTGGCCGAGATCTATGGCATGGGCGCGCTGCCCGCCGACGACCTGGCGCGGCGGCTGGGGCTTTACCGCAACGCCCGCGCCTCGCTGCAGGCCCAGGATCCCGAGGTGCTGGAGGCGCTGCAGGCCTATGCCGAGGGCGTCAATGCCTGGATCGAACAGGTCAACCTGGGCGCGCGCGGGCGCGGGGCGCCGGAGTTCTTCCTGTATCCCGACGACATCGCCTATTGGGAGCCGGCGGATTCGCTGGCGATCCTGAAGCTGCTGGCGGCATCCTCGACCGTGCAGATGCGCCGCGAGGTGCTGCGGGCCCGGCTGTCGCTGGCCGCGCCCGAACGCGGGCAGGATCTGGTCGCCATGCCCGGCGAGCCACCGCTGCCCGGCTATGCCTCGCTTTTCCCAGGCGCGCGCTTCGCCGCGCCGGACCGCGGCGCCGGACCGCGGGACTGGACGGCGACGCTGGCCGGCTACCTGGCACCGGCAGCGGGAGCCTCGGCCAACGGCTTTGCCGCCGCGGCGGGGCGCACGGCGGCGGGGGGCGCGCTTCTGGCCAACGATCCGCAATTCGCCCTGACCGCGCCGGGCCTGTGGTACCTGGCACGGATCGAGCTTCAATCGGGCGGGGTGATCGGCGGCACCATTCCCGGCATTCCCGCGATCCTCTCGGGGCGCAATCCCGGCCTGGCCTGGGGCATCACCCCGGCCTGGGTCGACGACCAGGATCTGTATATCGAAGAGGTCCAGCCCGGCGATCCCAACCGCTATCGCGGCGCGAACGGCTGGACCGAGTTCACCACCCGGCGCGAGACGCTGCGCATCCGCGGCGCTGATCCGCAGACCATCACCCTGCGCGAGACCGAGAACGGCCCGGTCATCCCCGCCGCGCATCTGGACCTTGCCACCATCCTGCCCGCCGGCCATGTCGCGGCGCTGTCCTGGACCGGCGGCCATGGCGAGGACCGCAGCATGTCGGCGCTGATCGGCCTGATGCGGGCGCAGGACCGCCGGGCGGCGGCCCAGGCGCTGCGCGGGATGGTCGCCCCGGCCCTGACCGTGACGCTGGCCGATGCGCAGGGCGTGGGTCAGGTTCTGGCCGGCGCCCTGCCGCATCGTCCGGCCGGGCACCAGACGGCGGGCCGCATGCCGACGCCGGGCTGGGTCGTGCAGAACCGCTGGCAGGGGATCGGCCCCGCGCCCGCCGAACGGGCCGAGCTGAGCCCCGAAAGCGGCATCGTCGCCGCGACCGGGGCGGCCGAGACGGGCTGGGCCGGGCTTGGCCACGACCGGGCCGACGGCTACCGGCTGGGCCGGCTGCGCCACCTGATCGAATCGCGCGAGGTGCATTCGCGAGACAGCTTCATCGCCGCACAGACCGACATCGTCAGCCCGGTGGCCCGCGGCCTGCTGCCGTTGGTCGGGGCCGAACTATGGTTCACCGGCGAACCCGCAGCCCAGGGCACGCCCGAGCGGCTGCGCCAGGACGCACTGGCGCTTCTGGCCAATTGGGACGGCGCGATGAGCGAGCATCTGCCCGAGCCGCTGATCTATGCCGCCTGGATGCGGGCCTTGCAGGACCGGCTGGTGCGCGACGACCTCGGCCCGCTGGCGCAGGATCTGACCGAGCTTTTCCCGGTTTTCATCGACCGGGTATTCCGCGACACGGGCGGCGCCTCGGAATGGTGCGACATCCGCCAGTCCGCCCCGGTCGAGACCTGCACCCAGATCGCCCGGCAGGCGCTGGACGCGGCGCTGCTGGAGCTGGTGGCGCGCTTTGGCCCCGACCTTGCCAGCTGGCGCTGGGGTGACCTGCACCGCGCCCGCCATGTCCACCCGGCGCTGGGGGACATGCGCGGCATCTCCTACATCGTGAACCTGATCCAGCCGACTTCGGGCGGCAGTTCCACCATCGCCCAGGCCGGGTTCCTCGGCCATGGCCGCAATCCCTGGCTCAACGTGACCGGGGCCGCCTATCGCGGGGTCTACGACCTGGCCGATCCCGACAGTTCGGTGTTCATCATCTCGACCGGGCAGTCGGGCCATCCCTTCTCGCGCCATTACGACGACATGGCCGAGCTGTGGCGGCGCGGCGAATATGTGGTCATGTCGCTGGACCCGGCCCTGGCGCGGGCGGCGGCGGCGGGCATCACCCACCTGCGGCCTGCCGGCAACTAGAGGGCTTGCATCCCGCGCCCGGCCGGGCTTCCCTGCATCCCGCAACGCAGCGAAGGACAGCCCATGGCGCGCAAGATCATCATCGACACCGATCCCGGCCAGGACGACGCCGTGGCGATCCTGCTGGCGCTCGCCAGCCCCGAAATCGAGGTGCTGGGGCTAAGCGTGGTCGCGGGCAACGTGCCCTTGCACCACACCCAGCGCAATGCCCGGATGATCTGCGAGCTGGCCGGCCGGCCCGACCTTCCGGTCCATGCCGGCTGCGACGCGCCCTTGCAGCGCAAGCTGATCACGGCCGAGCATGTGCATGGCAAGACCGGGCTCGACGGCGTCACCCTGCCCGAGCCGGCCATGCCGCTCGCCCCCGGCCATGCCGTCGATTTCCTGATCGAGACGTTGCGCCGCGAAAAACCGGGCAGCGTGACGCTGGTGCCCATCGGCCCGCTGACCAATATCGCCACCGCCTTCCGGCGCGCGCCCGACATCGTCCCGCGCGTGCAGGAGATCGTGCTGATGGGCGGCGCCTATTTCGAGGTCGGCAACATCACCCCCACGGCCGAGTTCAACATCCATGTCGATCCCGAGGCGGCGAAGATCGTCTTTGCCAGCGGCGCGCCGCTGACGGTGATGCCGCTGGACGTGACGCATCGCGCCCTGACCAGTCGCGCCTGGGTCGAGGGCATGCGCGCCATGGGCCGCATCGGCCAGGCCGTCGCCAGCTGGACCGATTTCTTCGAACGCTACGACCGCGAGAAATACGGCAGCCAGGGCGCGCCGCTGCACGATCCCTGCACCATCGCCTGGCTGCTGAAGCCCGAACTGTTCACCGGCCGCTACATCAATGTCGAGATCGAGACCCAGGGCGAATACACCCTGGGCATGACTGTCGCCGACTGGTGGCGGGTCAGCGGGCGGACGCCCAACGCCACCTTCATCCGCGATGTCGATGCCGATGCCTTTTTCGCGCTGCTGACGGAACGGATCGGCGATCTGGACCGCCGGTCGGGCTAGCCGCCGATCCCTCCCCCTGGGCCGAGGGGGCCTATTCCTGCGCCGGACCGGGCTGCGTCTCGCCGGGCTGGACCTCGGGCGCGGGGGATGCCCCTTCCTCCGGCGCAGGCGTCTCGACCGCCTCCTGTCCCGATGCGCCCTGCCGCGCAGCATTCCCCGCCTGCTCCGGCGCATCCGCCTGGGGCGGATCGGCCAGCGGGCCGGCTCCGATCTCGCGGTCGATGCGGTCGATCAGTTCCTCGGTGACATCAATGGATTGCGAGGCGACAAAGATCGCGCGCTGATCCAAGACCACCACCGCGCCCCTTTCGCGCATCAGCGCCGCCAGGACCGGCAGCACGGCGCGGAAGAAGGCCTGGCGCTCTTCCTCGGCCTCGGCCTGCAAGGCGCGGGGGGCGGCGTCGCGGGCGCGGCGCACCTCGACGACGCGCTTGTCGAACTCGTCCGCGCGCTTGCGGAACTCGTCGGGCGGCAGGGTCTGGCGCAGCGCCGTCAGCTCGCGCTCCTCGGCGGCAAACTGTTCGACCAGCCGCTCGTTTTCGGCCGCGATCTCGCTTCCGCGCCGCTCCAGGTCGGCCTGCACGCGCTGGCCCCAAAGCGAATGCAGATACAGCGCATCCTGATCCAGCGTCAGGACCGGCAGCACCGCCTGGCCGTTCGGGGGCGGCGTCTCGACCACGATGGGCGCCGCCTCGGGCGCCAGGGTCTCGGGCTGCTCGGAGGGCTCCGGCACGGGCTGGGCGGACGCCCCCCTGGGCGCGGCTAGCAGCGCGGCCAGGAGCAGCACCGCGATGCCGCGTCCCCAAGCCATCAGAAGCGGGTCGAGATCGTCAGGTCGAAGGACTGCTCTTCGTCATAGTCCTCTTTCTTCAGGGCCTTGGCGAAGTTGAAGCGCAGCGGCCCGATCGGCGTGGTCCAGAAGATCGAGGCGCCGACCGCGGCGCGGACCTTCATGCCGTCGTCGACCTCGACCCCGTTGGTGCCACTGGTCCGGTCCAGCCCCCAGACCGAGCCGGCATCGGCGAAAAGCCCGCCGGTGATGCCATATTCCTCGGGCAGGCCCAGCGGGAATTGCAGCTCGGTGCGCAGCGCCCAGTAATAATTGCCGCCAAGCGCATCCTCGTTCGGCGCCGCCAGGTCACGCGGGCCAAAGCCGTTCGGCTCGAAGCCGCGGATCTTGCCGTTGCCGGTAAAGCGGTTCAGGAAGCGGCTGTCCTGGTCGTCCAGCATGTGGACGGCGCCGGTCTCGAACTCGGCCAGCATGGTGACGTTCTCGCGCCAGGCGCGGCTTTCGACGCCGGCGTAAAGCGTGCTGGTGACGGATTTCACATCCCCGCCCAGCCCGGCGAAATCCTGGCTGAACCGCAGCCGATAGCTGGTCACCGGGTCCAGCCCGGCGATGCGGCTGTCATAGCTGTAGGTATAGCCGAGCGCCGAGGTGTAATAGCCGCCCTGTTCATCGAAAAGAATCTGCGACGAACCGACCAGTTCGCCATCCTCAATATGCGGCTCTTCCACATCGAACAGCGTGTCCTTGCTGAGCTTGTAGCGCAGCTCCAGCCGGCCGTTCTCCGACACCGGGAATTCCATCCCGGTCAGGAAGCCGACGGTGCGGGTGTTGTAATCCGAGTTCAGCCGGTCGGTGGTGTTATACCAGGCCTGCACCCGCGCCTTGAGATTGCGGCCCAGGAAATAGGGCTCGACGAAGGTCAGGCCCGAGCTTTGCGTGTCCGTGCCGGTCGAAAAGGCCAGGTCAACCTGCTGCCCGCGGCCCAGGAAGTTCTTTTCCGACAGCGAGATGTTGAAGCCCACCCCGGTCGAAACGCCATAGCTGACGCCGAAGTTCAGGCTGCCGGTCGGCTGCTCCTCGACGTTCACGTCGACGATCACCTGCTCGGGCGTGGAGCCCGGCCGGCTTTCCGCCTGCACATCCGAGAAATAGCCAAGCGCCCGCAGCCGCTCGGCCGAGTTGCGGATCTCGCGCGGGTTGAAGGGGTCGCCCTCGACGGTGGCGAACTGGCGGCGGATCACCTCGTCCAGGGTGGTGGTGTTGCCCTCGATGTCGATGCGCTCGACGAAGACGCGCGGGCCGCGCGTCAGGGCAAAGGTCAGGTCCAGGGTCTGGCTGCGCTCGTTGCGGGTGACGCGCGGCTCGATATTGACGAAATCCAGCCCCTTGCGCAGCGCCAGCGCCTCCATCCGGCGGATGGTGGTGTCGATATCGGTCGGGTTGTAGACCGCGCCGCGCTTGACCCGGTTCTGGGCGGCGAATTCCGCCGCATCGACGCCGGGGATCTCGCTGACGGTGTTGATGGTGCCGAAGGTATAGCGCGGGCCTTCGTGGATCTGGAAGGTGATGTAGAAGGCGTCGCGTTCGCGCGCCAGTTCCGGCGCCACCGCCTGCACGCGGAAATCGGCATAGCCGCGCGAGCGGTAGAAGTCGGTCAGAAGCTTTTCGTCCAGCGGCACCCGCTCGGGGGCGAAGGTGTCGCGGCGGATGAAGGTGCGCAGGATGCCGGCCTGCTTGGTTTGCAGCACGTTGCGCAGCCGGCGGTCGGAAAAGGCGCGGTTGCCGACGAAGCCGATACGCTCGATCTCGGTCAAGTCGCCCTCGCGGATCTCGAAGACCAGATCGACCTGGTTGCCGCCGCGGCGGATGATGCGCGGATCGACACGGGCGGCCAGGCGCCCCTGCGAGGCATAGACCTGGCTGATCGTGGCGGCATCGGCCTCGGCCTGGGCGGGGGAATAGACCCGGCGCGACTGCGACTTGACGATCTCGGCCAGGTTCTCGTCCTTGAGACGCCTGTTGCCCTCGAAGGCGACGGTGTTGATGGTGGGGTATTCCGCCACCCTGACCACCAGCGTCCCGCCCGAGGGCACCAGTTCGACCGTCTCGAACAGACCCGAGTTCTGCAGCCGCTGCATGGCGTCGTTCAGCGCCCCGGCCGAAACGTCCTGGCCGCGCGGCAGGTCCAGATAGGACAGGATCGTCGCAGGCTCGATGCGCTGGTTGCCCTCGATCCGCACATTGCTGAAGACATAGGCCGAGGCGGGGGTCGCCACCATCGCGACCGGCGCGGCCACCGCCAGCGCCGAAATCAGCGCCAGCGCGCCCTTGCCGAGTTTCCTGTCCGTCATCGCCGCCCCTCGCGAGTAATGCGTTTCCCGGCGGGTTGGCCCCGCCATATTTGCCCCGATGGATACCGCGAAGCGGGCCACACTGTCAAAAGCCTAGCGCCGTTCAGGGGCAGAAAAGATCGTTGGTGAGGCCCAGAACCATCAGCGACAGCACCGCCGCCAGCCCCAGCGCCGACAGGATGTCCATCACCCGGTCCGAGGGCCGCCGCCCTGCCACGGCCTCGTAGAGATAGAACATCAGGTGCCCGCCATCCAGCACCGGCACCGGCAGCAGGTTCAGAAAACCGATCGCCGCCGACAGCACCGCGATCCACCAGATGAAGTTGCCGCCCCCCGCCGAGGCCGCCTGCCCCGTGGTCTCGGCGATCGAGATCGCGCCGCCCAGGTTGCAGCTGCCGATCTGGCCGGTGATCATCGCCCAAAGCCCCGAGACGGACGAGGCGATGATGTCCCAGGTGCGCGCGGCGCCGATCCCCAGCGCCTCGGCAGCGCCGGCCGGCCGCGTCGCCGGCTCGAAATAGGTGCCGCCGCCGGTCACGCCGATCAGCCAGCGCCGCGTATAGCCGTCGTCGGTCGGCAGATCCTGTTCGCGCGCGGCCAGGGTATAGTCGGCTTCCCCCTCGCCCTCGCGCCAGACGCGCAGCAGGACCGGGCGGCCCTCGGCCTCGGCCACATGCGCGCGCAGTTCGTCGAAGCGCGAGACCGGCTCGCCGTCGATGGCCAGGATCACGTCGCCTGGCTTCAGCCCGGCCGCGGCCGCCGGGCTGCGCGGCGCGATGCCGATGACCAGGGGCGGCATGAGATCGGGGCCGGGCACGGTGATTTCGGCGCCCTCGCGCAGCACGGTCCAGTCATGGACGGGCCGCGCGGGCAGCTCGGCTGCCGCTGCGCCCAGATCGCGCCAGCTCGTGACCGGCCGGCCGTCCAGCGCCAGAACGCGGTCGCCGGGTTGCAGCTGCATCTCGACGCCGGGCGGCGTCGGGTGCAGCCGACCCACCCGGACCTCGTCCACCGGCAGGCCCTGCCAGATCGCCATCCCGGCGAAGACCAGGATCGACAGCGCGAAGTTGAACACCGGCCCCGCCGCCACGGTGGCGAAGCGCGCCCAGAGCGGCGCCCCGGTCAGGCTTTGGCGCGCACGGGCCGGCTCGACCCGCACCGAGCCGGCGCTGGCCGCATCGGCATCGCCCAGGAAACGGACATAGCCGCCCAGCGGGATCGCCGCCACCTGCCAGACCGTGCCGTGCCGGTCGCGGCGCGAGACCAGCCGGGGCCCGAAGCCCAGCGAAAACACCTCGGCCTTGATGCCGCAAAGCCGGCCGACGATGTAATGGCCATATTCATGCACGGTAACGATGACCGACAGCGCCACGACAAAGGCCGCCGCGGTCCACAGGAAACCACCCATCATGTCCAGAGCCAGGCTCATGCCGCCCCCTGCCATTGCGCCGCCGCCCGCCGGGCGAAACCGTCCCAATGCAGCACCTCGGCCAGCTCGCGCGGGCTTTGTCCGAAACCCGCCTCGCGCGCGGCCAGGGCCAGCGCATGCTCGACCGCCGGGGCCATGTCGGTAAAGCGGATGCGCCCGGCGATGAAATCGTCCAGCGCCTGTTCCTTGGCGGCGTTCAGCACCGCGCCGGCGGCGCCGCCGGCCTCGATCGCCTCGCGCGCCAGGCGCAGGGCGGGCCAGCGCGCCTCGTCCGGCTGGGCAAAGGTCAGGCTGCCAAGCGCCGCCAGGTCCAGCGCCGGCACCGGCAGCGGCGCGCGCGCCGGCCAGTTCAGCGCATAGCCGATGGCATGGCGCATGTCCGGCGCCCCCAGATGCGCGATCGAGCCGCCGTCGCGATGCGTGACCATGGCATGGATGATCGACTGCGGATGCACCAGCACCCGCAAACGCTCGGCGCCGATGCCAAAGAACTCATGCGCTTCAATGACTTCCAGCGCCTTGTTGAACATGCTGGCGCTGTCGATGGTGATGCGCTGGCCCATGTCCCAGTTCGGGTGCCGGCTGGCCTCGGCCACGGTGGCCTGCGCCAGCCGTTCCAGCGGCCAGTCGCGGAAGGCGCCACCCGAGGCGGTGATGGTCACATGCTCGACGGTTTCAAGGTTTTCACCCTGAAGCGCCTGGAATATCGCGGAATGTTCGGAATCGACCGGCAGAATGCGGGCGCCGGTTTGCCGCGCACGCGCCATGACCAGAGGCCCGGCAGCGACCAGGGTTTCCTTGTTGGCAAGCGCCAGCGTGCCGCTGCGGGCCAGCACTTCCAGCCCCGGCGGCAGGCCGGCGGCGCCGATGATGGCGGAAAGCGTCCAGTCGGCCGGGCGCGCGGCGGCCTCGGCCACGGCCTGCGGCCCCGCCGCGGCCTCGATGCCGCTGCCCGACAGCGCGGCACGCAGGTCGGCCAGGCATTGCGGCCAGGCGGTGACGGCGATCTCGGCCCGCAGCGCGCGGGCCATCCGGGCCAGGCGCGCGACATTGGCGCCGCCGGTCAGGGCGATGGTGCGGAACCGCTCGGGCCCGCCGGCCCGCATCAACAGATCGAACGCGCTTTCACCGACCGACCCGGTCGCGCCCAGCACCGATATGCTGCGCATTCCTTCAGCCTCCGATCACGGGTAAAAGATTGCCGATCAACAACACAAGCGCCAGCAGCAGCGCCCCCGACATGGCGTCGAACCGGTCCATGGCGCCGCCATGGCCGGGGATAAGCTCGGAACTGTCCTTGACGCCCACCCGGCGCTTGAGCCAGCTTTCGGCGATGTCGCCGAACTGCCCGGCCAAGGCGACCAGCGGCCCCAACACCAGCACCGGCCAGGGCGCCTGCCCGGCCAGCAGCAGAACCAGCGCCAGCACCAGCGCGCCCGCCCAGCCGGCGATGGTGCCGCTCCAGGTCTTCTTGGGGCTGACGGCGGGCCAGAAGCGCGGACCGCCCAGCTTGCGGCCGATGAAATAGCCCAGCACATCCGACAGCACCACGGTGCCGACGATCCAGGCCAGCGTCGGCAGGCCCATCACCTCGCGGATCACCACCAGCCCGTAGCCCGCGCCCAGGATGGCCAGGGTGAACAGCAGATAGGCCGGGCACTCGTGTTCATGCGTGCCGTGCCAGCCGGCGATCATCGGCACCAGCGCCAGCGCCATAGGCCAGTCGCCGGGCAGCACCAGCATGGCCAGCATCACCAGCCCCGACAGGATGCCAATCAGCACGGGATGGCGCGGGCTGCGGAACTCGGGGTGGCGCCAGCCGGTCAGCCGCGCCAGTTCCCACATCATCACCCCGATCACGGCCGAGACGCCCAGTCGGATCCAGAGCCCCGAGGACAGCAGGAGCAACAGCCCCAGCACCGCCAGCACCACGCCCGACAGCAGGCGCGGCCAGAGATCGGCCCATTTGTCGCGCCCGCGCTGCAAGGCGTCGCGCAGCCGGCCCGGCTGTGACCCGCCGCCGCTCATGCGCCGCCGAAGCGCCGTTCGCGCAACCCGTAACGGTCGAGGATCTCGGCCAGGTGCTCGGGCGTGAAATCCGGCCAGAGCGTCTGGGTGAACTCATATTCCGAATAGGCCGCCTGGAAGGGCAGGAAATTCGAGGTCCGGGTCTCGCCCGAGGTGCGGATCACCAAGTCGGGGTCGGGATGGCCGGCGGTGTCCAGGCAATCGGCCAGGTCGGCCTCGGTCGGCTCGGCCACCTCGCCCCGCGCGATGCGGGCGGCAAGCCGCGCCGCGGCGCGGGTCAGCTCGTCCCGGCCGCCGTAATTGATCGCCACGGTCAAGTTCAGCCGGGTATTGCCGGCGGTGCGCGCCTCGATCCCGGCCATCAGCCGCTGCAGCTTGGGCTCCAGCCGCTCGCGCCCGCCGATGAAGCGCATGCGCACGCCCTCGGCCGAAAGCCCGTCGGCCTCGCGCTCGATATAGCGGGCGAAGATGCCCATCAGGCCCAGCACCTCCTCGGTCGAGCGCTTCCAGTTCTCGGTCGAAAAGGCATAGACGGTCAGCCAGTTCACCCCCAGGTCGGGGCAGGCGCGCACGATCTGCTTGACGCGCTCGGCGCCGCGCCGATGCCCGACCAGCCGCGGCCAGCCCCGGTTCTTGGCCCAGCGGCCGTTGCCATCCATGATGATGGCGACATGCCGGGGCCGCTGGTCCCCTCCGCCGGATTTCGACAGGCTGGCTGCGGTTTCGGCCATCCGGGTCAGACCTGCATGATCTCGGCCTGCTTGGCCTCGAGCGCCTGGTCCACCGAGGCGATCATCTTGTCGGTCAATTCCTGCACGGCGGTTTCCCAGAACTTCTGGTCGTCCTCGGACATGCCCGAGGACTTGGCCTTCTTGATCTGGTCCATGCCGTCGCGGCGCACGTTGCGGATGGCGACGCGGGCGTGCTCGGCATATTGCGCGGCGACGCGGGTCAGTTCGCGCCGGCGTTCCTCGTTCAGCTCGGGGATCGGCAGCATGATGATGGTGCCGTTGAGCTGCGGGTTGATGCCCAGGCCCGATTCGCGGATCGCCTTCTCGGCCTTGCCGACCAGGCCCTTGTCCCAGATGTTGATCGTGACCAGCCGCGGCTCGGGCACGTTCACCGTGCCGATCTGGTTGATCGGCGTGGGCGAGCCATAGGCATCGACCATGATCGGCTCGACCATGCTGGCCGAGGCACGGCCGGTGCGCAGCGAGGCGAATTCATGGCGCAGGGATTCCATCGCGCCCTTCATGCGGCGTTCCAGGTCGTCGGTGTCGATCTCGATCTCGTCGGACATGCTCGGTCATGGCCTCTGTGCTGTGATTTTCGCCGCTTTTAGCCGAGCCACGCCGGCATGGCAAAGCCTATACGGGTTTTTCAGCCGTGCACGCGCGTATATGTGCCGGTGCCGGCCAGGATTCCGCGGAAACCGCCCGGTTCATCCAGCGAGAAGACGATGATCGGCAGGTCGTTGTCGCGCGCCAGCGCGATGGCCGAGGCATCCATGACCCCCAGATGCTTTTGCAGCACCTCGTCATAGGTCACGTCGTCATAGCGCCGCGCGTCGGGGAACTTGTTCGGATCCTTGTCATAGACGCCATCGACCTTGGTGCCCTTGAAGATCGCCTCGCAATTCATCTCGTTGGCGCGCAGCGTGGCGGCGGTGTCGGTGGTGAAATAGGGGTTGCCGGTGCCGGCGGCGAAGATGCAGACACGCTTTTTTTCCAGGTGGCGCACGGCGCGGCGGCGGATATAGGGCTCGGCCACCTCGTCCATGCGGATGGCCGAGATCACGCGGGTATGGATCTTCAGCGCCTCCAGCGCCGCCTGCATGGCCAGCGCGTTCATCACCGTGGCCAGCATGCCCATGTAGTCGGCGGTCGCCCGCTCCATGCCCTGCGCGCTGCCCTGAAGGCCGCGGAAGATGTTGCCGCCGCCGATGACCATGCAGATCTCGACGCCCATGTCATGGACGGATTTGACCTCCTGCGCGATGCGGGCGACGGTCGGCGGGTGCAGGCCGTAACCCTGGTCCCCCATCAGCGCCTCGCCCGAAATCTTCAACATCACGCGCGAATAGCTTCCGCGGGTCTTGGACGCGCTTTCCGACATGGGTTCACCTTTTTGCGGCTGTTTCATTGCCGGGCAAAATGTCGCAAACAGGCCCCATGTTCAACCACTGCCGACCCGCCCCGAAATGACCCCGCGTCACCCGATCCTGGCCGGGCTGGAGCCCCGCCGCCATGTCCTGATTGCCGGGCCCACCGCCAGCGGCAAATCCGCCCTGGCGCTGGAGATCGCCGAGCGTCAGGGCGGCACCATCGTCAATGCCGACGCCTTGCAGGTCTGGTCCTGCTGGCGCGTGCTGACCGCGCGGCCCTCGCCTGATGACGAGGCGCGCGCGCCGCATGTGCTTTACGGCCATGTGCCCTGCGACCGCGGCTATTCCGTCGGCGCCTGGCTGGCCGAGGTGGCGGCGCTGATGGACCGGGGCATCGGCCGGCTGATCGTGACCGGCGGCACCGGGCTTTATCTGCATGCGCTCAGCCGCGGACTGGCGGCGATTCCCGCCACCCCGCCCGAAATCCGCGCCTGGGCCGACCAGCTCGTGCGCGAACCCGGCGGCCTGGCACGCATGGTCGCGGATCTTGATGCGCAGACCCGGACACGCATCGACCTGAAAAACCCGGTGCGCGTCCAGCGCGCCTGGGAGGTGCTGACCACCACCGGGCGCGGCATCGCCGCCTGGCAGGCCGAGACCCCGCCGCCGCTGATCGACCCCGCCGCCGCGCATCTCTTGGTGCTGGAGCCCGACCGCGACTGGCTGGCCGAGCGCATCGAGCGCCGCTTCCGGCTGATGCTGGACCAGGGCGCGCTGGACGAGGTGCGCGCCCTGCTGCCGCGCTGGAGCCCCGATGCGCTTTGGGCCAAGGCCATCGGCGCGCCGGAACTGGTCGCGCATCTGCAGGGACGGATCGACCTGGACGAGGCAATCCGGCGCGCGGTCATCGCCACGAGGCAATATGCCAAGGCGCAGCGCAGCTTCTTTCGCGGCCGGCTGGGGGATTGGCAGCGGATCGGGATCGACCCCTGACCGGCGCGGCCCGTGGTGCATGCCGCACGGCAAAGACATATTCATCTTTTGGCAACCCTGGGATGAGTATATTCTTCATGGACTCGCGTCACGGAGATAGCCCTTGGTCATGGATCCGCTGAAAGCCGCGGCTGATGGATGAAGCCCGCCGCCACCTGATCCCGCCCGATCCGGTGCTGGCGCGGCTGGCCGCGGCCGGCATCACCCTGGAAACCATCCCCGAGCCGGCGGACCCCGATCCCCGGCCGAACGTGGCCCTGACGCCGGCTGCTTTCGGCCGGCCGCTGGCCCCGGCCCCCTGCCTGGCCCCCAGCCCGTTCCGCGACCTTCTCCCCGGCCCGGCCGGGCCGGGTCAGGCGGCGGCGCTCCAGCCCCGCTGCGCTTTGCCGGGCGGGCGGCCGGGCGGCGGGCTGCGGCTGATCCCGCTGGCCGGCCTTCACTGGGGCGGGCCGGTGCGCAGCCCGGCCGCGCCGCGCAGCCCGCGGGTCCGCGGCGACCATGTGCTGCTTCGCCCGACCGGCGGCACGGTCGCGATCATGTTTCCAGGCCATCACCATGTGCTGCCGGCCGGCCGCATCGCCTTCATTCCCGCGGGCACCGCCTTTTCGCTGAACCCGCCGCCCGAGGTGCATGGGTTGGCGCTGCTGATCCCGCCCGCCATGTGCCGGGGGCTGACGCTGCCGCAGGGCTTGCGCCACGGCCTGCCTGGCGCCGCGGATGCCGAGCTGCTGGACGCGGCAATGACCGCGCTGGGTGCGGGGATGCCGCGCGCCCCCGCGCAGAATGCCGCGACCGCACGCGGGCTGGGGCTGATCGCAGCCGTGCTGTCGCGGCTGGGCGATGGACAGGGCGCGGGGCTGGCGCCATCCGCACCTTCGCCCGCCGGCCTGGCCGAGGCCCGGGCGCTGACCGGGCATTTCCTGCAACTGGCGCAGGCCGAGCTGCAATCGGGCCAGACCATCGCCGAACTGGCGCTGCGGCTGGGCTGCTCGCAGGCGCAGCTCGACCGCGCCTGCCGCCTGAGCCGGGGTCGCAGCGCGCTGGAGCTGCTCTACGACCTGCGGCTGCAATGCGCCAGCAAGGCGCTGCGCGACGGCGACTTGCCGATGGCGCAGATCGCGGCGCGGCTGGGCTATAGCGGACTTGGCCATTTCATGCGCGCCTTCTTGGCCGCGACGGGCCGCACGCCCCAGGCTTACCGGGCGCTGATGCGGGAAACCCACAGCCGCCCCGGCGATCGCCCCGCCGGCTGATTCCCGCGCCTTCGGGCAGCATCATGCGTCGCGCATCGTCCCGCCATGGGAGCCCGGCACGCCGCGGATCGGCGATGAGGAAACGGCACGCAGTCGGAAGACCTGCGGGCGAACGGAAAAGCCTGTCGGGGCAGGCAACTGCGCCACCCTTGTCGGCTGCGACTGGCGGCCGCGCTGCGGGTCGCGGTCATCGGGACGCAGATGAAAGGCCCGAGGGCACGAGAAAGGCTGCCGGGGCGGGCAGTCGCGCCGCCGGGCTTCGGCCAGCCAAGGCCCTTGTCCCTCGCCCAGCGAGAATTCGTCCTCAAAGCCCCTCGAAGGCCGCCCTTTGCCGGTCCGTCCAGCGCAGCCGCAGCCGCACCCCCTCTTCGGCGACCTCTTCGGCCGCGACCACGCCCTGCTCATGCAGCCAGGCCCGGCGCCGGCCGTCCGAATGCGGCAGCACCAGTTCGGCCTCGCGGCGCGGCTCGTCCAGCGCCTCGGCCAGCCGCGCCTCGACGGCGGCCAGCAGATCGTCCAGCCCCTCGCCCGACAGGGCCGAGATCGCCTGCACGCCCTCGGTGCGCGCATCGGTGCGCCGCAGGGCGGCACGGGTCTCGGGCGACAGCGCGTCGATCTTGTTCCAGACCTCGATCAGCGGCACGTCCTCCTCGACCCCCAGCGAATCGAGGATCTCGCCCACGTCGCCGGCCTGCTCCTCGGTCTCGGGATGGCTGATGTCGCGCACATGCAGGATCAGGTCGGCCGCCAGCACCTCCTCCAGCGTGGCGCGAAAGGCGGCGACCAGCTCATGCGGCAGGTCGCTGATGAAGCCCACCGTGTCGGACAGGATCACCCGCCGGCCGCCGGGCAGCACCATCTGCCGCATGGTCGGGTCCAGCGTGGCGAAAAGCTGGTCCTGCGCCAAGACCTCGGCCCCGGTCAGCTTGTTGAAAAGCGTGGATTTCCCGGCGTTGGTATAGCCGACCAGCGCGACGATGGGATAGGGCACCTTGGCGCGGGCCTTGCGGTGCAGCTCGCGGGTCTTGACCACCCGCTCGAGCTGCCGGCGCAGGCGCACCACCTGTTCGTCGATGGCGCGGCGGTCGGCCTCGATCTGCGTCTCGCCGGGACCGCCGACGAAGCCCAAGCCGCCGCGCTGGCGCTCCAGGTGCGTCCAGGCCCTGACCAGCCGGGTGCGCTGATAGGCCAGCGCGGCCAGTTCCACCTGCAAGACGCCCTCGCGCGTCTGGGCGCGATCCGCGAAGATCTCGAGAATCAGCCCGGTCCGGTCGAGGATCTTGACGCCCCATTCCTTTTCCAGGTTGCGCTGCTGGACCGGCGTCACCGGCCCGTCGATCAGCACCAGTTCCGCCCCCTCGCCCTCGGCGGCGGCCTTGAGGTGCTGGCCGATCTCCTCGCGCTTGCCCTTGGAGAACAGCATGCCCGGATCGGGATTGCGCAGCCGCGCCACCTCGGCCCCGGCCACCTCGATGGCGGGCAGCGCATGGGCGAGCGCCACCGCCTCCTCCAGCGCCAGCTCGGGCGAGCGGCGGGTGCGCGAATTGCCCAGATCGGGATGGATCACATAGGCCCGGGTCGGCCGCTCGCGGGTTTCCGACGGCTCGGCCAATCAGTCCTCGCCGTCATAGAGGCTGATCGGCTGCCCCGGCATGATGGTCGAGATGGCGTGCTTGTAGACAAGCTGCGATTGCCCATCGCGGCGCAAAAGCACGCAGAAATTGTCGAACCAGGTGATGACACCCTGCAATTTCACACCGTTGATAA
Source organism: Paracoccus pantotrophus (assembly GCF_008824185.1). NCBI lineage: Bacteria > Pseudomonadati > Pseudomonadota > Alphaproteobacteria > Rhodobacterales > Paracoccaceae > Paracoccus > Paracoccus pantotrophus. The sequence goes on along the minus strand of NZ_CP044423.1, from coordinate 748,201 downwards.
GGAAAATCGTCACCGGGACCTTGCCCTTGCGCACATGGTTCAGAAAAGCGTCCTGGAGGTTCTGTTTGTCGCCGGCCATTCGGGGCACCTTGTTCTTATCGCTGGTTTTCAAGACTTAGGCGAGCGGGCAGCGGCTTGCAAGCATGTGATCCGGGCTAGCGGCGCCAATATTCGGGCGAAACCAGCGCCAGGATCGCCAGCGTCTCGACCCGTCCGACCACCATGGCCCCGGCCAGAACCGCCTTGGTCAGCCCCGGCAGCCCGGCCCAGCCCGCCCAGGGCGCCCCCGCCATGCCGGCCGAGCCCTGGAAGGTCGGTGTCAGCGGAATCGCGCCGGCCAGCGGGCCGGTATTGGTCAGCGCCGCGATGGACAGGATGGTGGCCGAATCGAACTCGATGCGCTGCAGCGAGATCAGCATCACCGTCACCGCGATGGAACTGGCGAAGAGCATGAAGAAGATGAAGGCGAGATAGGCCCCCTCGCGCCGCAGCCGCCGCGCCATCAGCCCGCCGCCGCCGACCGAGGCCGGGTGTACGATCCGCTCCAGCTCGCGCTCGGAATGGCGGGCGAGCGCATAGACCCTGAGCAGCTTGACGCCCCCCGCGGTGGTGGCGACGCCGCCGCCCATCATCGCCAGCCCCGCCAGCATCAGCCCGGGCGAGCTCAGCCCCGACCAGTTGCGCGCGCCTTGCCATTCGACCGAGTTCCAGCCGGTCGTGGTCAGATAGCTCAGCCCGTTGAAGATACCTCCCCATGCGGCCGAGGCGGCGCTGTCGAGCGTGTCCAGCACCCCCTTGGCCCCGGTCGGGGAAACGCCGATGGCCCCGGCGAAATGCCGCGCGAACAGCAGGACCGAGACCAGCAGCACCACGCCAGCGGCCATGCGCAGCTCGGGATCCTCGATCCAACTCTCGCTGGCCTTCAGCTCGCCGCCGCCGGGCCAGAAGCGGCGCGACAGCGCAGGGATCAGGAACAGGAAGATCACCACCTCGCCGGCGATGCCGCTGCCCTGCCCGGCGGGGCCGGCGACCGGGCTGATGCCGCTGGTCGACAGCGTGCCCATGGCGCGGGTCAGCGCCACCAGCCCGGTCTCGCCCAGCATCAGCAGCAGCGTCCACATCAGCAGAGTCAGCCCGGCATAGACCGGCAGCACCACCCGGCCCGCCCGCATCACCCGATGTGCCGGATCGGCCAGTTCGGTCTGGAAGGCGGGATGGGTCAGCGGGGCCAGGGCATCCGGGCCCTCGGCCGAGCGCGGCAGGCGCTCGAACCTTTCGCTGCGACCATAGGGCGAGGACATGATCTCGAATCCCCCTACCCGCAGGGGCGCCAGCAGTGCGATAGCCGCGACCAGCATGAACAGCCCGCCCAGCCAGCCGACCATGGCGCGCCACAGATGCAGCGGCGCCGGCAGCAGATCGGCCGAGTAAAGCGTGGCGCCGGTGGTGGTCAGGCAGGAGATCATCTCCCACCAGGCATTGAAGAAGCCGGTATCGGGCAAGGCCATGGCAAAGGGCACGGCCAGCATGGCCGGCAGCAGCACCATGGTACCCAGCATGGTCAGAAGCACGCTGCGCGCCCGCGGCCCCTCGGGCCGGTCGGCGGTCGCCAGCCCTAGGATCGCGGCCAGGATCACGAAAAGCCCCGCCGCGCCCAGGAAGATCGAGCCGATCTTGTGGCTGTCCAGCGCATGGGCGTAAAGCCCCGGCACCACCATCGCCAGCGCGCCGATGCCCCCCAGGATCACGATAAGCGGCAGGCGCAGCAAAAACCCCATCCCCGGCCTCAGAAGAAGTCGATCGAAACCTGCAGCAGGCGTTCGACCTCGGGAATGTCGGAGACGAGGGCAAAGATCACCACGATGTCGCCCTCCTCGATGCGCAGGTCGCCCGTCGGCTTGACCACGCGCTCGCCCTTGCGCACGGCGCCCATCAGCGCGCCTTCGGGAAACTCGATGTCGCGCACGGCCCGGCCGGCGATGGGCGAGGTCGAAAGCACCTGCGCCTCGATCACCTCGGCTTCGGCATCGCCGATGGAATAGATGTCGCGCACCCGTCCGTGCCGGATATGGCGCAGGATGGTCGAGACGGTACTGGCACGCGGGTTGATGAAGGCGTCGATGTCCAGAGGCTCCATCAGCGACATCAGCGTGGGGTCGTTGACCAGCGAGATCGCAAGCTTCGCGCCCGCCTGCTTGGCGCGCACCGCGGCCAGGATGTTGGTCTTGTCGTCGTCGGTGATGGCCAGGACCGCATCGGCGCGCGGCACGGCCGCCTCCTCCAGCAATTCGGCCGACAGCCCGTCGCCGTTCAGCACGATGGTGCGGTTGAGCGCATCGGCCGCATCCTCGGCGCGGGCGCGGCTGCGCTCGATCAGCTTGACGCGGATGCGCTCGGGGCGCGCCTCGAGCGATTGGGCGACGGCCAGGCCCACATTGCCCGCACCGATGATGACGACGCTTTCCTGCTTGGCCATGGGCTTGCCGAAGATCTCCAGCGTGCGCGCCACGTCCTCGGTCAGGGTGAAGACATAGACCTGGTCGCCCTCGAAAAGCTGGTCGCCCGGCTCGGGCGCGAAGAGCTTGCCGCCACGCCGCACCCCGGCGACGATGGCGCTGAGGCTGATGAACATGTCGTTGAGCTGCCGCAGGGGCGTGTTCAGCACCGGGCTGTCAGGCTCGAGCGAGATCCCCAGCAGATGCAGCCGCCCTTCCAGGAAGGTCTCGGCATCGAAGGTCGAGGGCGCGGAAAGCCGCTGCATCGCCGCCCGCGCCACCTCGCGCTCGGGGCTGATGACGACGTCGATGGGCAGGTGGTCAGTGCGGTAGAGATCGGACCAGATCGCGTCCAGATAGGCCGAGCTGCGCAGCCGCGCGATCTTCCTCGGCACCTGGAAGACGGAATGGGCGACCTGGCAGGTGACCATGTTGACCTCGTCCGAATGGGTTGCGGCGATGATCAGGTCGGCATCGCGCGCGCCGGCGCGGTCCAGCACGTCGGGATGGCTGGCAAAGCCGGTCACGCCCTGCACGTCCAGCGCATCGGTGGCGCGCCGGATCAACTCGGCATTGGTGTCGATGATGGTGACATCGTTGCGCTCGCCCGCAAGATGGCGCGCGATATGCCAGCCGACCTGCCCCGCCCCGCAGATGATGATCTTCATTCCGGCCCCGGTTCAACCCCTTCGTGAAGCGCGATCCTAGCGCGGGCCGCAGGCGACGGATACAGCGAAAACATCAGGACCAGCCGTGCAGCCATACCGCCTGCGTCATCGCCGCATGGGTATTTGCAGAACGAAGAAGCCGTTAAGGATTCCTCAATCTTTTCCGCCTAGCCTGGTTGCGCGGTACAGGCTGGGGAGCCGATGACCGCGAACGGAGAAGTCGCCCCGGTCACCTGGCCAGAACCTGTCCCGCCTGATCCGCGGGGGTGGCCGGGGCGCAGTTCCCGTGCTTCTCTGTTCCATAAATACCCATGCGACCGCGCCACCGGCATGGCGCCGCCATCATTTCCCCATCAGTTCCTCCTCGACGCGCATGCCGCCGACGACGCCGAGCGACTTGAGCTTGCGATGCAGCGCCGAACGCTCCATGCCGACGAATTGCGCCGTGCGGCTGATATTGCCGCCGAAGCGGTTGATCTGCGCCAGCAGGTATTCGCGCTCGAAGAGTTCGCGCGCCTCGCGCAGCGCCAGGCTGGTGATCTGCGGGCCGAGCGCCAGGGCCTCGCTGGTGCTGGCGCTGCCGTTCTGGCCTTCCAGTTCCGAGGGCTGGATCGGCCCGGTGCCGTCGCCCAGGATCAGCACCCGCTCGATCACATTGCGCAGCTGGCGGATATTGCCCGGCCAGTTCATCGCCTGCAGCGCGGCGCAGGTCTCCTCGGGCAGCGCGCGCAGCGGCAGGCCCTGGCCGGCATGGAACTGTTCGATGAAATGTGAGGCCAGCAGCGGGATATCGTCGCGCCGCTCGGCCAGCGAGGGCACCGCCACCGGCACCACGTTCAGCCGGTCGTAAAGCTCCTGCCGGAAGCGGCCCGCGGCGATCTCGGCCGAAAGATCGCGATTGGTCGAGGAGATCACCCGCAGGTCCACCCGCACCTTGTCGGTGCCGCCGGCGCGCTGGAACTGCTGCTCGGTCAGCACCCGCAGGATCTTGGGCTGGGTGCCCAGCGGCATGTCCGCCACCTCGTCGAAATAGATCACCCCGCCATGCGCCTGCTCCAGGAGACCCGCCTCGATGCCGCGCTCGGGCGTTTCGCGGCCGAAAAGCACCTCCTCCATGTGTTCGGGCTCGATGGTGGCGCAGGGCACGGTGACGAAGGGTTCGCGCGCGCGCGGGCTGTGGGCGTGGACATAGCGCGCGGCGATCTCCTTGCCCGCCCCCGGCTCGCCGGTCAGCATCACCCGGCCGTTCGATTTCGCCACCTTGTCGAGCTGTTCGCGCAGCCGGCGGAAGGGCGCGGAATTGCCCAGCATCTCGGCCGCCCGTGCCTCGCCGCGCCTGAGCGTCGAGTTCTCGCGGCGCAGCCGCGCCGTCTCCATGGCGCGGCGGATCACCACCAGCAGCTGGTCGATGTTGAAGGGCTTCTCGATGAAGTCGTAGGCGCCCTGCTTGATCGCCGCCACCGCGATCTCGATATTGCCATGGCCCGAGATGATGACCACCGGCACCTCGGGATTGTTGCGCTTGACCTGCTTGAGGATGTCGATCCCGTCCATCTTGCTGTCCTTGAGCCAGATGTCGAGGATCATCAGCGCCGGCTCGGCCGCGTTCAGCTCGGCCACCGCCTGGTCGGAATTGGCGGCAAGGCGGGTCGAGAAGCCCTCGTCGCGCAGGATGTCGGAGATCAGTTCCCGGATGTCCCGCTCGTCGTCGACAATCAGAATATCGCTCATTTCATTGCTTCCTGCTCGTTTTTCTGGCGGCGCGCGGAAAGCCGCACCGGCTGGCGTTCGCGCGGCAGGCGGATTTCGGCCATGGCGCCGCGTCCTTCGGGGGTGTCGGTCAGCATCAGGCTGCCGCCGTGTTCCTCGACGATCTTCTTGACGATGGGCAGGCCGAGGCCGGTGCCGCCGGGCTTCATCGTCACATAGGGCTCGAACAGCCGGGTGCGGTCCTGCGGCAGGCCGGGCCCGTTGTCGGCGATGCGGATCGTCACCGCATCGGGGGCCGAGCGCAGCGAGACCCGGACCTGCGGCACCCAGCCCTCGGGCGGGTTCGCGCGCAGCTCGTCCAGCGCCTCGCCCGCGTTCTTCAACAGGTTGGTGAAGACCTGCCGCATCATGCCGGCATCGGCATCCACGATCACCGGCTCGTCGGGAATGTCCGAGACCAGCGCGCCCTGCAGCGCGTCGCGCTGCATCAGCTCGGCATCGCGCAAGAGCTTGGCGATGTCGGTTTCCTTGCGGTCCGGCTCGGGCATGCGGGCGAAGCGGCTGAACTCGTCCACGATCCGGCGCAGGTCGTTGGTCTGGCGGATGATGACCTCGGTATATTGCTCCAGCGCCTCGCGTTCCTCGCCGGCGATGGGGCCGAACTTGCGCTTCAGCCGTTCGGCCGAAAGCTGGATCGGGGTCAACGGGTTCTTGATCTCATGCGCGACGCGGCGCGCCACGTCGCCCCAGGCCGCCATGCGCTGCGCCGAGACCAGGTCGGTCACGTCGTCCAGCGCCACCACATAGCCTTCGAGGCCGCCGGCCGCGCCGCGCCGGATCGCCATGCGCACCAGCAGGCTCTCCACCCGACCCTCGCGGGTCAGGCGGATCTCGTCCTGCACCGATTCGTTCACGGATTGCGCCAGCCGCTCGAACAGCGGCGCGAATTCCGGCACCGCCTCGGAGAGCAGCCGGTCATGCGCCGCCGCCGGGTCGAGGCCCAGCAGCCGGGCGGCCGAGCGGTTCAGGAAGTCGATCTCTCCCGCCGCGTCGAGACCGATCACCCCGGCCGTGACCGAGGACAGCACGGAATCGAACAGCCGGCGCTGGTCGTCGGCAGCGCGATAGCTTTCGACCAGTTCCTGGCGCTGCTGCTTCAACTGCCGGGTCATGCGGTTGAAGCTTTCGCCCAGCGTCTGGATCTCGTCGCCGGTATCGGGCGCGGGGATCTGGAAGTCCAGGTTGCCCTCGCCCACCTGCTCGGAGGCCTCGGCCAGCCGGCCGATGGGCCGCGACAGCCGGTCGGCGAACCACAGGCCCAGCCACATCGCCGCCGCGACCAGAAGCAGGGCAAACCCCAGATACAGCAAGGAAAATTCGAACAGAACCCGGCCGCGTTCCTGCTCCAGGCGCTGATATTCGCCGACGGTCTGGCGGGTGTCGTCCAACAGCCCCAGCAGGCTGCCGTCCACGTCGCGCGTGACGTAGAGATAGCGGTCGGCCAGGGGCACCAGCGGCACCAGGGCGCGGAATTCGTTGTTCTGCCAATCCTCGATCAGCACCAGACCGCGCATCGCCGCCTCGTCAAACTGGGCGGGAGAGGGCTCCTCGTACCAGAACTGATAGCTGCGCTCGCCCCGCGCGCGGATGGTGCCGCGGCCATCGACGATATAGGCCTCGCGCAACCCGCGCTGGATCTGGCTTTGATAGTCCGACAGCAGCAGCCGCAGGTCGCCGTCGTCCAGCATCGGGTTCTGCCGCGCGGCCTGGGTCAGCGCCCCGGCCAGCAGCTTGGCATCGTTGGTCAGGTCGCGGCGATGCTCGTCCTGATAGGCCTCGGCGGCCGAGAGCGAGGTCGAGACCACCTGCTGCACCCGGTTCGAGAACCAGCCTTCCAGGCCGATGTTCACCGTCAGCCCGGCGAACAGCGCCACCAGCACCGTCGGCACCAGCGCGATGGTGGCGAACACGCCCACCAGCCGCATGTGCAGCCGCGAGCCCGCCGCCGACTTGCGCCGCGCCGCGACGATCCGCGCCATGCGCGCCACGACCAGGCCGGTCAGCACGATCAGGTAAAGCAGGTCCGCCAGCAGCACCAGCCGCAGCACCGAGCCGCCCGAGGTGGCGCCGGCGAACGGCCCCATCACCGCGAAGGTCAGGCCGGCCAGCGCCGGGCCCAGCAGGGCAAGGCCAAGCGTCGCGGTATTGCGATAAAGCCGCAGGCGCCGCAGCCGTGCGACGCGTTCCCATGTGTCCCTGGACAGCGTTCCCGCCACCTTTGCCCGTCCTCACGGTTTCGCCGCTGTGCCGCGGCCTTCCTGTGGCCGTTAAGCGACTCTCGCAAGGCCATCTGTGGCTGTTTTACATCAGTTTGCGGCGCCGTGTCACCTCGATATTCAGATCGGTCAGTTTCTTGCGCAGCGTATTGCGATTGATGCCCAGAAGATCGGCACAACGCAGCTGATTGCCGCCGGTGGCGTCCAGCGCGATCTCCAGGAGCGGCTTTTCGATCTCGCGCAGGATGCGGTCGTAAAGGCCGGGCGGCGGCAGGTCGTCGCCATGCAGGTCGAAATAGCGTTGCAGATGCATCTCGACCGATTGCGCCAGCCGCATGTTCGCGGGCTCGCCCAGCGGCGTGACGGCGGGGCTGGCCGCCATCGCGGCGGCGGGCGCGGCAACCGCGGCCGGCGGCACGATGGGGCTGGATTCCGCCAGCGCGGCGCGGGTCTCGGCCTCGGTGATCTCGGCGGCCGCGGCGGTCAGCGCCAGCCGCCGCATCAGGTTTTCCAGCTCGCGCACGTTGCCCGGAAAGGGATAGGCGCGGATCAGCGCCGCCGCGCCTTCGGAAAGCGTGCGCAGCGGCAGGCCCTGCGCCGCGGCGCGGGCCAGCAGGTGACGCGCCAGCGGCGGGATGTCGTCCAGCCGGGCGCGCAGCGGCGGCACGGTGACCGTCACGCCCGCCAGCCGGTAATACAGATCGGCCCGCAGCCGGCCCGAGGCGACATCGGCCTGCGGATCGGGCCCGGTGGTGGAAATCAGGCGCGGCATCAGGTTGCGGCCGGGGCCGACCTCCCATGCTTCGATCATGCCGATCAGCCGGGCCTGGGCGGCGGCGTCGAAACCGGCCGGATCCTCGATCAGCAGCGTGCCGCCCTGGGCGCGGTCGGCGGTGCCATGGATGGTCTCCTCGGACAGGTCGGCCGAGGTCAGCACGACGAATCCCGCCTCGCGCCGGTCCGACAGGTCGTGGAACGAGCGCGCGACCACGGTCTTGCCCACCCCGGCCTCGCCGGCGATCATCACCGGCAGGTCGGCGTTCAGCACCCGCGCGACCATGCGGAACAGGTTCTGCATCGCCGGCGCATGGCCGATCAGCGGCAAGGCGGGATCGGCGCCGGTCTCGGGCACCGCCGGTGCCGGTGCGGGATCGGATTTGCGCAGCCGCCGCGACAGCGCCTGGCCGGCACGCGCCATCAGGTCCGGCAGGTCGAAGGGCTTGGGCAGGTAATCGAAGGCAGCGGCCTCGGTGGCGCGGATGGCGGTAACGATGGTGTTCTGGGCCGAGATCACGATCACCGGCAGGTCGGGCCGCGCCTTGCGGATCGCCGGGATCATGTCGATGCCGTTTCCGTCGGGCATCATCACGTCGGTGATGACCAGGTCGCCCCGTCCCTCCTCGACCCAGCGCAGCAGTTGCGCCAGCGAGCCGGTGGCATGGACCCGGCAGCCGGCGCGGGTCAGGGCCTGGGTCAGGACCGTGCGGATGGTGCGGTCGTCGTCAGCGATCAGAACGGTGCCGTCCATGGGAAAACCTCAGGCTTTGGGCAGTGAAATGCGGAAAACGGTGCGACCGGGGCGGGATTCCAGCGCGATCCAGGCGCCGTGGTCGGTGATGATCTTGGAAACCAGCGCCAGGCCGAGGCCGGTGCCGTTCTCGCGCCCCGAGACGAAGGGCTCGAAGACCTCGGCGATCAGCGTTTCGGGGATGCCGGGGCCATCATCCTCGATCTCGATCTGCAGGGGCAGGCTGCGGCCCTGCGGCTCGGCCTCGGTCGGCGCCAGCCGCAGGGTGCCGTCGTAGAAGCTGCGCAGGCGGATGCTGCCGCCCTGCCCCGTCCGGCCGATGGCCTCGGCGGCGTTCTTGACCAGGTTCAGGCAGACCTGCACCAGTTGGTCGGCATCGACCAGCGCCGGCGGCAGCGAGGGGTCGTAATCGGGCACGATGCGCAACCCCTTGCCGAAGCCCACCGCGGCCGAGCGGCGCACTCGCTCCAGCACGTCATGGATGTTCACCGCCGCCAGCCGCGGCGCCGAGGTGTCGCCGAAGCGTTCCACCTGGTCCAGCAATTCGACGATGCGGCGCGATTCCGCCACGATCAGGTCGGCGAGGTCGCGGTCCTCGGCCTTGAGGTTCATGCCGATCAGCTGCGCCGCGCCGCGGATGCCGGCCAGCGGGTTCTTGATCTCATGCGCCAGCATCTCGGCCATGCCGATGGCCGAACGCGCGGCCGAGCGCGCCGCCTGCCCCTGCCCAAGCCGCCCGGCCCCCTCCAGGGGCGAGATCAGGATCACCGTGCCTCCCGCCGGGCTGGGCGCGGGGCCGGCATGGATGGTGCCGATGCGGTCGGAATGCCCGCCCGAGCGGTCGCCGATCTCGAAACGCACGCCGGCGCGGTTCAGCGCGTCATGGCCCTCGCGCATCCGCTCCAGGATCGAGCCCAGTGTGGGCACGATGCGCAGCCGCTTGAGCATCTCGGCCCCTTCCAGCGCCTGCCCCAGCGACGAGCGGCAGGAGATGTTCAGGAAAGCCTCGGCCAGGTCGTTCATCGCGGCGATCCGGCCCTCTGCGTCCAGGATGATCGCGGGCAAGGGAAGCGCCGCCCAGTTCGGCCCGACCTCTGCCGGGGTGAAACCGCCGCCGGCCTCCATCTCGGGATCGGGCAGGATGTCGGACCTGGGCCGGCTTGTCATGAGGGCACCTCGGTCGCCTGGGCATTGGCATGGGCGGCATCGGCATCGCCGAAACCGGCGCGGATCGCGGCCAGCGCGGCCTCGGGCGTGGGCGCGCGCAAGAGTTCGGCGCGGTTCGGGGCGCCGTTCGACTCGGCATACCAGCCCAGGTGCTTGCGGGCGACGCGCAGGCCCAGTTCGCGCCCGTAAAGCGACAGGATGTCGTCGTAATGCTCGGCCACCGCCTCGGCCAGGCGGGCGCCCTGGGGAATGTCCGGCGCCGGCGTGTTCCACAGCGCATGCGCGATCTGCGCCAGCCGCCAAGGCGCGCCCTGGGCGCCGCGGCCCACCATGACCGCATCGGCGCCGGACTGGCGCAGCGCCGCGCGAGCCGAGGCCGCGTCCACCACATCGCCATTGGCGACCAGCGGCGGCCGGCCGGGCAGGTTCGCGACCTCGCGGATGGCATTCCAGTCGGCGCTGCCGGTATAGAACTGCGCGCGAGTGCGGCCGTGTATGGTCAGCATCCTGACTCCCGCCCCGGCGGCGCGGGCGGCCAGTTCTGGCGCATTCAGGCAATCCGCGTCCCAGCCCAGCCGCATCTTCAGCGTCACCGGCAGGTCGGGCACGGCGGCGACCACCGCGTCGATCAGCCCCAGCGCGTGGTCGAGATCGCGCATCAGCGCAGCGCCCGACAGCCCCCCCGTCACCTTTTTGGCCGGGCAGCCCATGTTGATGTCGACGATGCGCGCGCCCATGCCGGCGACGATTCGCGCGGTTTCCGCCATCGCCCCCGCCTCGCGCCCGGCGATCTGGACGCTGACCGGCAATTCGCCCTCGGTCAGCGCCTTGGCGCGCACGGCGGCGCGGGTCGAGGGGCGCGGCGTCACCATCTCGGTCGAGGCGACCATCTCGCTGACCATCAGCCCCGCCCCGCCATGGCGCGCCACGGCGCGGCGAAAGGGCAGGTCGGTGATCCCGGCCATGGGCGCCAGGAAGACCGGCGGGCCGAGCCGCGTGGAGCCAAGGATGATGGGTTCGGGCAATGTCATGGGAAAACTCGTAGGCCAGCCGGCGGGGATGCGAAAGAAAACGGCTTGCGCCCGATCGGCAGGCTTTCCCGACGCGCTCGAATTTGCCGCTTTTTAATGCTTGATGCCTAAATAGTCGGCAGGCCCGGATTCGTCAAATGTCGCGGAGCTTCAGGCGCGCTGTCGCAACCGCTCTGGCCTGCCGCCGGGTCCGCGGCTAGGCTTGCCGCGCCAGCCAGGGAGTGCGCGATGTTTCTTTCCGTCTTCGACATCTTCAAGATCGGAGTCGGCCCGTCCTCGTCCCATACCATGGGGCCGATGGTGGCCGCAGGCCGCTTTCTGGACGCACTGCGCCAGCAGCCGTTCCGCGCGCACGGGCTGCGCGCCAGCCTGCATGGCAGCCTGGCATTCACCGGCAAGGGTCATGCGACCGACCGCGCCACCATCCTGGGCCTGGCCGGATTCCTGCCCGAAACCATGGATGCCGAGGCCGCCGAGGCGGCGCTGGCCCGCAACCGCGAAACCAGGATCCTGTCGCCCGAGGGACTGGGCGACCTGGCCTTCGACCCGGCGCGCGACCTGATCTTCGACTATGACCGCGCCCTGCCCGGCCATGCCAACGGCATGGTGCTGATGGCGACCGACGCGCAGGGCGACGTGATCTTCCGCGAGGTCTATTACTCGATCGGCGGCGGTTTCGTGATGACCGAGGCCGAGCTGGCGGCGCGCGGCGACGACACCCGCACCGACGCCTCGCCCAAGGTGCCCTTCCCCTTCGCCTCGGCCGCCGAGATGCTGGAGATGGCCGAAAGATCGGGCAGGTCCATCGCCCAGATGAAACGCGAGAACGAGCGGGTCTTTCGCAGCGATGCCGAGATTTCCGCCGGCCTCCGCCGCATCTGGCAAGTCATGCGCGACTGCATGGACCGGGGGCTGGCGACCGGCGGCATCCTGCCCGGCGGGCTGTCGATCCGCCGCCGCGCCGCCGCCATCCACGAGGCGCTGAGGGCCGAGGCCGGCATGAACCTGACCGCGCCGCATGTTATCAACGACTGGATGTCGATCTATGCCATGGCGGTGAACGAGGAGAACGCCGCCGGCGGCCAGGTGGTGACCGCACCCACCAACGGCGCGGCGGGCGTGGTGCCGGCGGTGATCCGCTATTGGCTGGACCACGTGCCGGGCGCCTCGGAACGCCAACTCGACGAGTTTCTGCTGACGGCGGCGGCCATCGGTGGGCTCATCAAGCACAACGCCTCGATCTCGGGCGCGGAATGCGGCTGCCAGGCCGAGGTCGGATCGGCCAGCGCCATGGCGGCAGCGGGGATCTGCGCCGCGATGGGCGGCAGCCCCACCCAGGTCGAGAACGCCGCCGAGATCGCGCTGGAGCATCACCTGGGCATGACCTGCGACCCGGTGAAGGGGCTGGTGCAGGTGCCCTGCATCGAGCGGAACGGCCTGGGCGCCATCAAGGCGGTCTCGGCGGCCAGCCTGGCCCTGCGCGGCGATGGCCAGCATTTCGTGCCGCTGGACGCCGCCATCGAGACCATGCGCCAGACCGGCCGCGACATGAGCGACAAATACAAGGAAACCTCGCTGGGCGGTCTGGCCGTCAATGTGCCGAACTGCTGAGTCGCGTGCGAAGAATCGCGCAAAGCGGGGGTTTGGCGCGGACCGCCCCCTGTCGGCGCTTGCCCCGGCCCTGCCCTTCCTGTAGCCAATCAGCATAAGCAAAACCTACGGAACCGGGACTGAGCAGATGAAATTCCGTTCGGCATTCGCCGTTCTTACGATGACTGTAGCCCTTGCCGCCTGCGGCGAACTGCCCTTCCAGTCCTCCGAACCCGAAACCCCCGCCCATTCCGGCCCGCCCAGCGTCTCGCCGCTGGAACAGCCGATCGAGACCGGCGCCGAGGGCAAGCCCGTCGCCACCGCCGAGGCCAGCACGCTGGGCACCGCCATGTTCCGCGCCGCGGGGTCGGGCTGGACCGTGACCGCCGCCGACAAGACCGCCGTCTATGAACGGCCCGGCGCGAAATCCGTCGGCGTCACCGTGCGGCGCATGGCCTATGGCCGGGGGGTCGAGTTCATCGGCTCGATGAACGGTTCGGTCTTCGCGCTGAACATCCAGGCGGCGGAATGCGAGATGGGCGGGCAGAAGACACCCTTCACCGCGCGGCTGCGCGTCGGCAGCCAGCGCCTGAGCGGCTGCGCCGCTCCGACCGACACCATGCCCAAGGCACAGGTGCGCGCCTCGTCCGCGGCCCCCAAGCCCAAGACCCAGCCGAAGCCGGCAGCGCCCGCGGCCAAGCCCGAGACCGAGGCGGCGGCGGAAGCGCCCGAGACGGAAACCCCGGCGACCACTCCGGCCGAGCCTACCGGTCCCACCACGCCCGCGACCGGCACCGCGCCCGCGACCACGGCGCCCGGTAGCACGTCCTCGACCGCCCCCTCGGCGGACAGCACGGCCGAGACCCCGGCCAACGGCACGGCGGCCGATGCCGAAGCGCCCGCTGCCGACAGCCCGGCCGCGCCGGGGACCGCTCCGGCTGCCGGCGGGTCGGATGCGGCCGGCGGCGTCCCGGCCCCGGCCCTGATCCTGCCCGAGCCGCCCGCCCCGAGCGAATGAGCCAAGATCCGGGCGCCGTGCGGCAAGGCCCGCGCGGCGCCGGCCCAACCCGCCGCCCCGCTGCGGGCCACGACCTGAGAGGAGCCGCGATGCGCGCCCATTCGATGCTTACCCGTCGCCTGCTGGCCTCGACCGTGCCAGTTGCGCTGCTTCTGGGTCTCGGCACCAGCCCGGCCCGCACCGATCCGCTGATAGGCGATGTGCTGAACAGCTATGGCCTGCCGGGCGGGGTCGAAACCCCCACGGCCGAGATGCTGCCCGACGGCACCCTGGGCGGCACCGTGTCCTATAACGAGCTGGGGCGGCGCCATAACGTCGTCTTCCAGCTGCACCCGCGCATCACCACCGCGCTGCGCTATTCCCGGGTCGAGGGGATGACCGACCACAATCAGTTGGGTCATATCTGGGACCGGTCCTTCGACATCCGCTTCCAATTCCTGGACGAGGCCGGCTGGCGCCCCGCCGTCGCGGTCGGGCTTCAGGACTTCCTGGGCACTGGGGTCTATTCCGGCGAATACATCGTCGCCAGCAAGACCATCACCCCCAACATCCGCGCCAGCCTGGGCATCGGCTGGGGCCGTCTGGCCGGCCAGTTTCGCGAACCCGATGGCGATGAGGGTGGCAAGCCCAATGTCGAGGACTGGTTCTCCGGCAGTCCCAAGCCCTTCGGCTCGGTCACTTGGCAGGTCAACGACAAGCTGAGCCTGGTCGCGGAATATTCCAGCGACAAATACCGGCCCGAGACGCGCAGGGGGACCGAGGAAGCCCCTGGCAGCCAGTTCAACCTGGGCGCCTATTACACCTTCAACCCGCAATATCAGCTGGGCCTCTATACGCTGGGCGGGGACATCTTCGGCGCGCAGTTCAGCTTTGCGCTGAACCCGCGCAACGCGCCCTTCCCCTCGGGGCTGGAAAAGGCGCCGGCGCCGGTCAGGCCGCGCCCTGCACCCGCCGCCGACCCGGAGGGCTGGTCGGGCGCCTGGTCGGCCGATCCGACCGCGCAACCGGCGATCCAGACCGCGCTGAAAGACGCGCTGGCCGATGAGGGCCAGGTGCTGGAATCCATGGCCCTGTCGGCGAACCGGGCCGAGGTCCGCATCCGCAATACCCGCTATATCCAGCAGTCCGAGGCCGTGGGCCGCACCGCGCGGCTGATGACCCGCGCCCTGCCGCCTTCGGTCGAGACGCTGGTCATCACCTCGAACGCCGAGGGCATGGCGACCTCGTCCGTGGTGCTGAAGCGTTCGGATGTCGAGCGGCTGGAAAATACCGAGGCCGGCCGCATCGCCCAGGCCGCGCAACTGGTCGATGCCGAGCCGCGGCCGGGCGATCTGGTGACGACGCCGGGCCTGTTCCCGCGCTTCCGCTGGAACCTCGGGCCCTATCTGGAACTGGGGCTGTTCGATCCGCAAGATCCGCTGCGCTATGAGGTCGGCGCGCAACTCAAGGCCAGTTACGAGATCACGCCGGGCCTGATCCTGTCAGGAACGCTGCGCCAGCGCGCCTTCGGCAGCATGGAGCAGCGCGGGCCGGGGATCCCCCCCGAGCTGGTGGGCGGAGAGCGTGGCCATCATTATACGCCCGAAGAATACATTTCGGATCCGGCTAACGAGTTCTTCCGGGGCGTGCCTCGGGTCCGCTCGGATACGCGCATGTATACCGGCAATGACAGCCCGACCATCCCCGAGCTGACGCTGGCCTGGTATGCCCAGCCCACCGAGACGGTCTATACCCGCCTGACCGTGGGCCTGCTGGAACGCGCCTATGGCGGCGTCTCGGGCGAGGTGCTGTGGAAGCCGGCCAATTCGCCGCTGGCCTTCGGGGCCGAGATCAACCGGGTGAAGAAGCGCGATTTCGAGGACATCTTCGGCTTCCGCGACTACGAGGTCACGACCGGGCATCTGTCGGCCTATTACGAGTTCGCCAACGGCTTCACCGCACAGCTGGATGTCGGCAAGTACCTGGCCGGCGACAAGGGCGCGACCATCACCCTGACGCGGGAATTCGCCAACGGCTGGCGCGTGGGCGCCTTCGCCACCAAGACCGACATGAGCGAGGAGCAGTTCGGCGAGGGCTCGTTCGACAAGGGCATCACCATCTCGCTGCCGATTTCCTGGGCCGCGGGCACGCCGACGCGGGATCGCGCAAGCAGCACGCTGCGGTCGCTGTCGCGTGACGGCGGGGCGCGGGTGAACGTGGACGGGCGGCTCTACGACAAGGTCCGGGACGCGCAATCCGTCAAACTTTACCAAGGCTGGGGGAGGTTCTGGCGATGATCGCGACCCGTATCCACAAGGCCGCCCTTTCGGCGCTGCTGATCGCCGGCCTGGCCGCCTGCGGCAACGACGATACCGGCCGGGAGGCCAACCCGCTGCTGATTGCCGCCAAGACGGCCGGCAGCACCCTGGCCGGAATGCGCGGCGGCGAGGCGCAGGAGGCCCCGGCCCCGCGCACGCCCGAGCAGATGGCCGCCGAGGCGCTGCGGGTCAACCCGGCGCCGCTGATCCTGGTGGGCTTCGAATCGCTTGGCCGGACGCAGGTCATGGCGATGACCGGCCAGAACGGCGCCATGCGCACCTATATGGCGCCCTCGAAAGAGGCGCTGATCCTGCGCGACGGCATGGTGATCGGCACGCGGGGGCTGGGCAACGACCTGTCCGTCGCCGAGCCGCAGACCGAGGCGCTGATCCGCGCCGGCCGCTCGGGCTCGGCCCCGCGCGTCATGCGCTATTACAGCGGTGACGGGCTGGAGAGGCCGCTGAGCTTTAACTGCACCACCGGGCCGGGACCGGCGGCGGGCGTGATCCTGGAAAGCTGCGAGGGCCACGGGGCACGTTTCCAGAACAGCTTCATGCCGCAGGGCGGGCATCTGCCGGTGTCGCGGCAATGGCTCGGGCCGCGGCTGGGCTATATCACCATCCAGGTGCTGCGCCCCTGACGGGCCCGCGAGAGACGACATGAAAACCGGCCCCGCGCGGCCGGTTTTTTCATGCCTCCGGCCGGGCGGCGAACGGCAAGGCGTCGGACATGAAAAAAGGGGCTGACCAATGGCCAGCCCCTCTGAAACTTCGCGGAACCGAGGTTCCGTTCAGCGATCAGCTGTCGAGCTGTCGTCGTCATCCGAGGCGATGGCGGCGATGACGCCCAGCAGCAGCAGAGCCGGAACGACGAGGCCAGCGTTGGTCGAAGCGGGCTTCTCGTCAACGACAACCGGCTCGACTTCAACGACCGGGGCAACATAGCCACCGGCGAGAGCGGTCGAAGCCGACAGGCCCAGGGCCAGGGCGAAGGTAGCGAATTTGGTCATGATCATGCTCCGTTCAGTACTTTGACGGCTGCCGTTTCCGGCAACATCGCTGAGACAGTCGCATAATCCCAAGGACTTGGAAAGCGGTCTTGATCGGGAAATCACGCGCGCCTCGGGCGACTGTTGCATAATAGCCAACACCTCTTGCGCTCGGCGAGATGCCGCCGCCGGATCGGCGGAAACTCGCGGGTTCCCGCCTGCGCGCAAGCCTGGATCATTTCCTGCAAGCCACCAATGTTGCTGCATAAATCAGCGCCGAACAGGCCACGATCGAGGGACCCGCGGGCGTGTCGAACCAAAGGCTTGCCCAAAGTCCGCCAAGGACCGAAACCGCGCCGATCAGGGTGGCGGAACCCGCCATCCGCTCGGGCGTTGCAGAGAATCCCCGCGCCGCCGCTGCCGGCACGATCAGCATGGCCGAGATCAGCAGCGCCCCCACGATCCGAATCGCGATGGCCACCACCAGCGCCAGCGCAAGCGACAGGATCAGCCGCTCGCGCGCCGGATCGATTCCCGCTGCCATGGCCAGTTCCTCGTTCACCGAAGCCGTCACCAGCCGCTGCCAGCGCCAGATCAGCAATCCCAGGACCGCCGCCGCGCCGGCCCAGATCCAGGCCAGGTCGGTCCGGGTCACGGCCAGAATGTCGCCGAACAGGAACGCGTCCAGCCCCACCCGCAGCGAGGGCACGAAGCTGACCCCCACCAGCCCCAGCGCCAGCGCGCTATGGGCCATGACGCCCAGCACCGTGTCCATGGACTGCCCGCGCGCGGTAAGCTGCGCCACGATCAGCGCCATGGCCACCGCCACCGCCAGCGTGCCCAGATAGATCGGCAGCGAGAAGACGAAGCTCAGCGCCACGCCCAGGATCGCGGCATGGGCGGTCGAATCGCCGAAATAGGCCATGCGGCGCCAGACCACGAAGGAACCCAGCGCCCCCGTCGCCAGTACAAGGCCAAGCCCCGCCAGCACGGCTCGGGTCAGGAAATCGTCAAGCATGGGGCCTCAATGCGTATGGGCGCAGGCCGGGCCGTGGCGATGGCCCTCTGCGACATGGTCGTGGTCGTGGTCGTGGTGATGCTGGTAAAGCGCCAGCGTGCCCTGCGATTCGGCGCCGAACATGGCGCGATAGGCGGGGGCGGCGCTGACCGCCTGCGGCGTGCCCTCGCAGCAGACATGGCCGTTGAGGCACACCACCCGGTCCGAGGCGCGCATGACCACCAGAAGATCGTGGCTGACCATCAGCACGGCGGCGCCGGTCTCGGCCCTGACCTCCTCGATCAGCTTGTAGAAGGCGACGATGCCGGGCTGGTCCAGGCCCTGCGTCGGCTCGTCCAGCACCAGAAGCTGCGGGTCGCTGAGCAGGGCGCGGGCCAACAGCACGCGCTGGAACTGCCCGCCCGAGAGCGCGGTGATCTGCCGCCGCTCCAGCCCCGGCACGCCGGTCCGTTCCAGCGCCGCGGCGGCCTGCGCATCGCCCACCCGGCGCGGCAGCGACAGGAAGCGGCGCACGGTCATCGGCATCGCCCGCTCGATATGCACGCGCTGCGGCACATAGCCGATGCGCAGCCCCGGCGCCCGCTCGACCCGGCCCGAGGCCAGCGCGACATGGCCCAGAAGCGCCCGCACCAGCGTCGATTTCCCCGAGCCGTTCGGCCCCACCACGGTGACGATCTCGCCGGGGCGGATCAGGAAATCGACATGGTTCAGCACCGGCAGGTCGCCGCCATGGCTGACCGACAGGTCGGTGGCATGGATCAGCGCCGTCACAGGCCGGCCTCGGTGCAGCGCGCGCAAAGGCCCAGCAGCTCGACGGTGCTGCGCTCGATGCGAAAGCCCGAGGCCCCGGCCAGCCGGTCCAGCGCCGCGCGCAGATCGGGTGCATCGGCCTCGGCCACCTGCTCGCAGCCGCGGCAGATCAGGAAGGCGGGCGAATGGTCGCGCTCGGCCGAAAGGCAGGCGGCATAGGCGTTCAGCCGCTGGACACGATGGGCCAGCCCCTGCTCGACCAGGAAATCCAACGCCCGATAGGCCACGGGGGGCTGCTTGCCGAAGCCTTCGGCCGACAGCCGCTCCAGCACCTCATAGGCGCCCATGGCGCGATGCGATTCCAGCAGGATCTCCAGTGCGCGCCGGCGCACCGGGGTCAGGCGCACGCCCTCGACCCTTGCCTGTTCCTCGGCGCGGCGCAGCACCGCTGCCGCGCAATGGGCATGGTCGTGTTCGTGGAACGGGTCGGGGGGGGAGTCCGGGCTGGCCATGATGTTATATCGTTACATTTCCGCTTGACGAGTTACGATATAACATAAATAACCTTGGCGTTTCCGCAAGTGAGTCCGCCATGATCCGATATTCTTCCCTGCTTCTTGCCGCCACCTTGGGCAGCACCGCCCTGCCCGCCTGGGCCGAGGTGCCGCGTGTCGTGACCGACATCCCGGTCGTCGGCGCCCTGGTGCAGCAGGTCATGGGCGAGTTGGGCCAGCCCGAGATCCTGCTGCAATCCGGCGGCGATCCGCATGACTATCAGCTGCGCCCCAGCCAGGCGCGCGGCCTACAGGATGCCGGCCTGCTGGTCTGGGTCGGCCCGGAACTGACCCCCTGGCTGGAACGCGCAACCACGAGCCTTGCCCCGCAGGGCGAGATGCTGACCCTGTTGGACCTGCCCGCCACGCAACGCCGGGACTATGCCGGCGGCGCGCATGACCATGACCACGATCACGGCCACGCCGAGGAACATGGGCATGAAGGCCATGATCACAGCGGCACCGATCCCCATGCCTGGCTGGACCCGGCGAACGGGCAAGCCTGGCTGGCCGCCATCGCCGAAACCCTGTCCCGCCGCGACCCCGACAATGCCGCCGTCTATGCCGCCAATGCCGCGAAGGCGACCGAGCAGATCGCCGCGCTGGACGAGGAACTGAAGGCCATGCTGGCCCCCGTCCAGGGCAAGCGTTTCATCGTCTTCCATGATGCCTATGGCTATTTCACCGGGCATTACGGGCTGGAGCCGACCATCGCGGTCAGCCTGGGCGATGCCTCGGCACCCTCGGCCGCGCGGCTCCAGGCGATTCGCGGCGAGATCGCCGAAAAGGGCGCGGTCTGTGCCTTTCCCGAGGCGAATCACGATCCGAAACTGATCGCCGCGGTGATCGAAGGCAGCGACGTTCGCCAAGGTGCCGCGCTCGACCCGGAAGGTGCCGGCGCGCGCCCCGGCGCCGGGCTTTACGTCGAGATCCTGCGCGGCATGGCCTCGGCGCTGGCCGATTGCCTGGGAGCAGACTGATCTGTCAAAACCAGCGCCGCATCCAGGGGCGACGGAGAGGCGGGCCTGAAATGGCCCGCTTTTCTCTTTTTAAATCAGGCTATTGCGTCATGAACAATTCCCGACTATTTTCCTTTGACATCTCTTAGAAAATTTGTCAGGTTGCACTCACCGCGACAGAAACGAGGAACTGGACATGACCGCGACCCGCCCCGCCGAATTCACGCGTCCCGGCGTGACCGCCCTGCAACGACTTCCCGAATATGACGCTGAATTGCTGACTGCCGGCGGCAATCAGGCGCTGATCGTGCTGGGCGACCAGGTGTACAACCTGCGCATCACCCGCGCCGGCAAGCTGATCCTGACCAAGTAAGCCGCAGGCGAGGGACCGGCCCCGCAGGCGGGCCTTTCCTCCGCATTGCGCGATGCAGCGGGGCCGCGATCATCCCGACGTTCCGCGATGTCGCATCATCCGCGCCGGCGCGATCATCCGCGCCGCGGGCCTTTTCCCTCTGGCCGCGCTCCCTTTCCGGGGGCGTGACTGGTTTTTGGGGCGCCGGGTTTGGTGCCGGATTTTGCGCCGGGCTTGCCGGGCTGGAAGCCGCGGGCAGGCTTGCCCTGGCCCTTGGGCTTGAAGCCTGCCTCGCCGCGCGGCTTGAAGCCGCGCTCGCCCTCGGCGGCTTTCGCGCCGCCCTTGAAACCGGGCTGACCGCCGCGCGGACCCTTGCCGAAAGGCTTGGTATCGCGCGCGGGCTTGCCTTCGCCCTCCGGGCGGCGCGCAAAGGGCCTGCGCTCGCCATCCTCACGCCGGGCGAAAGGCTTGCGTTCCCCATCCTCGCGGCGCGCAAAGGGCTTGCGTTCCCCATCCTCGCGCGGCTTGCGCGAACGGGCGTCGCCCTCGGCCCGCTTGGCAAAAGGCTTGCGCTCGCCGTCTTCACGGCGCGCAAAGGGCTTGCGCTCGCCATCCTCGCGTGGCTTGCGCGGACGGGCGTCGCCCTCGGCCCGCTTGGCAAAGGGCCTGCGCTCGCCATCCTCACGACGGGCAAATGGCTTGCGCTCGCCATCCTCGCGGCGCGCAAAGGGCCTGCGCTCGCCGTCCTCGCGCGGCTTGCGCGGGCGGGCATCGCCCTCGGCCGCGCCGCGCTCGCGGAAGCTGCGCGGCTTGTCCTCGGCCTCGCCGGTCAGAAGCCCGCCCAGTTGGTCGCGCAGCACCTTGCGCTTGACCTCGCGCACCTCGTTCTCCTCCAGCCCGGTCAGCTTGAACGGGCCATAGCCGATGCGGATCAGCCGGTTCACGATCAGCCCGACATGGGCCATGGCGCGGCGGATCTCACGATTGCGGCCCTCGCGGATGCCGACGGTCAGCCATGCATTGGCGCCCTGCTGGCTGTCCAGGCTGATCTCCATCGGCGCGAATTCCTCGCCATCGATGGTGACCCCGCGGCGCAGCGGCGCGAAGGTCAGGTCGTTGGGCTGGCCGTTCACCCGCACGCGATAGCGCCGCAGCCAGCCGGTGGTCGGCAGTTCCAGCCGGCGCTTCAGCTCGCCGTCATTGGTCAGAAGCAGCAGCCCCTCGGAGTTCAGGTCGAGCCGGCCCACGGTCATCACCCGCGGCAGATCGCGCGGCAGGGCGTCGAACACCGTCTGCCGCCCCTTTTCGTCCGAGGCCGAGGTCACGAGACCGACCGGTTTGTAGTAAAGCCACAGCCGCGTCTCCTGCGGCTCGTCAAGCGGCTTGCCGTCGACACGGATCCTGTCCGAGGGTGTCACGTCCAGCGCCGGGCTGTCGATCTTTTGCCCGTTCACCGTCACGCGGCCCTCCAAGATCATCCGCTCGGCCTCGCGGCGCGAGGCGGCGCCGGCACGCGCCATCACCTTTGCGATGCGCTCTGGCTTGGCGGCAGGCTTGGCGGCGGCGAGTTTCGGGGCGGTTTCGGGCGTGTCGGTCATGGCGATCTCCTGCGCATCTCTGCGGTGGCAAAGCGGTGCTTTTACGCTTAACGCCGCAGGATGGAAAGCAGTTCTTGCGCAAGGGGCACGCGCAGGCGAAAAGCGCGCATGGATTTTGCCTCGCACATGCCCGCCGCACTGGAGGAAGCCCGCGCCGCCGCCCGGCGCGGCGAGGTGCCGGTGGGCGCCGTGCTGATCGGCGCCGACGGGCAGGTGCTGGCCCAGGCCGGCAACCGCACGCGCGAGATGCGCGACCCGACCGCCCATGCCGAGATCCTGGCGATCCGCGCTGCCTGCGCCGCCCTGGGCTCGGAACGCCTGCCCGGCGCGCGGCTCTGGGTGACGCTGGAACCCTGCCCGATGTGCGCCGCCGCCATTTCGGCCGCCCGGATCGCGGTACTGTATTACGGGGCCGAGGATCCGCGCATGGGCGGCGTGCATCATGGCGCACGGGTCTTCGACCATCCACAATGTCACCACCGGCCCGAGATCGTGGACGGCATTTCGGCAGAAGAATCGCGCCGGCTGCTGCAAGAATTCTTTCGCGAACGCCGCTGAGATGAGAAAACCCGCGTCACGAAAGCGTCGCGAAGGGTGCTTGCGCTGCACCGCAGCATGGATAGGATGCCCGCCGGGCGAACAAGGGGGGACTGCATGTTCCGTAAGATTCTGGTAGCGAACCGTGGCGAGATTGCGATCCGCGTGATGCGGGCTGCGAACGAGCTTGGCAAGAAGACGGTCGCGGTCTATGCCGAGGAAGACAAGCTGAGCCTGCACCGCTTCAAGGCGGACGAGGCCTACCGCATCGGCGGCGGCCTGGGGCCGGTGGCGGCCTATCTGTCGATCCCCGAGATCATCCGGGTGGCGAAAGAATCCGGCGCCGATGCCATCCATCCGGGCTATGGACTTCTGTCCGAGAACCCCGATTTCGTCGATGCCTGCACCGCGGCGGGGATCACCTTCATCGGGCCGAGCGCCGACACCATGCGGGCGCTTGGCGACAAGGCCAGCGCGCGGCGCGTGGCGATCCAGGCCGGCGTGCCGGTGATCCCGGCCACCGGGGTGCTAGGCGAGGACATGGAGGCGATCAAGCGTGAGGCCGCCGAGATCGGCTATCCCTTGATGCTCAAGGCCAGCTGGGGCGGCGGCGGGCGCGGCATGCGGCCGATCATGGGCCCCGAGGAGCTGCCCGAGAAGGTGCGCGAGGGACGGCGCGAGGCCGAGGCCGCCTTCGGCAATGGCGAGGGCTACCTGGAAAAGATGATCCTGCGCGCCCGCCATGTCGAGGTGCAGCTTCTGGGCGACGGCCATGGCGGGCTCTATCACCTCTATGAACGCGACTGCACCGTGCAGCGCCGCAACCAGAAGGTCGTGGAACGCGCCCCGGCGCCCTACCTGACCCCCGAACAGCGCGCCGAGGTCTGCGAACTGGCGCTGCGGATCGGCCGCGCCGTCGGCTACCGCAACGCCGGCACCGTCGAGTTCCTGATGGATATGGACAGCCAGGCGTTCTACTTCATCGAGGTGAACCCACGCGTCCAGGTCGAGCATACCGTGACCGAGGAGGTCACCGGCATCGACATCGTGCAGAGCCAGATCCTGATCGCCGAGGGCGCGACGCTGGCCGAGGCCACCGGCGTCGCCCGGCAGGAGGACGTGCATCTGAACGGCCATGCCCTGCAATGCCGGGTCACGACCGAGGATCCGCTGAACAACTTCATCCCCGATTACGGCCGCATCACCGCCTATCGCTCGGCGACCGGCAACGGCATCCGGCTCGATGGCGGCACCGCCTATTCCGGCGGCGTCATCACCCGCTATTACGATTCTCTGCTGGTCAAGGTCACGGCCCATGCCCAGACGCCGGAAAAGGCCATCGCGCGGATGGACCGGGCCTTGCGCGAGTTCCGGGTGCGCGGCGTGGCGACGAATATCGAATTCGTCATCAACCTGCTGAAGCACCCGACCTTCCTCGACGACAGCTATACGACCAAGTTCATCGACACCACGCCGGACCTGTTCGCGTTCCGCAAGCGCCGCGACCGGGCGACGAAGCTCCTGGTCTATATCGCCGACATCACCGTGAACGGCCATCCCGAGACCGCCGGCCGCCCGCTGCCGCCGGCCGAGGCGCGCATTCCCGTGCCGCCCGCGGCCAAGGCCGAGCCGGCGCCGGGCACAAGGCAGCTGCTGGAGGAACAGGGGGCGAAAGCCGTCGCCGACTGGATGCTGGACCAGAAGCGGCTGCTGATCACCGACACCTCGATGCGCGACGGCCACCAGAGCTTGCTCGCGACGCGGATGCGCTCGATCGACATGATCCGGGTGGCGCCGGCCTATGCCGCGAACCTCCCCGGCCTCTTCTCGGTCGAATGCTGGGGCGGCGCGACCTTCGACGTCGCCTATCGCTTCCTGCAGGAATGCCCCTGGCAGCGGCTGCGCGACATCCGCGCCCGCATGCCCAACCTGATGACGCAGATGCTGCTGCGGGCTTCGAACGGCGTCGGCTACACCAACTATCCCGACAATGTGGTGCAGGAATTCGTCCGCCAGGCGGCGAAGACCGGGGTGGACGTGTTCCGGGTCTTCGACAGCCTGAACTGGGTCGAGAACATGCGCGTCGCCATGGATGCGGTGATCGAGAGCGGCAAGATCTGCGAGGGCACGATCTGCTATACCGGCGACCTGCTCGATCCCGCGCGTTCGAAATACGACCTGCACTATTACCTGAAGATGGCGCGCGAGCTTCGCGACGCCGGCGCGCATGTGCTGGGGCTGAAGGACATGGCGGGGCTGTTGAAGCCCGCCTCGGCCTCGATTCTGGTCCGCGCGCTGAAGGAGGAGATCGGCCTGCCGGTGCATTTCCACACCCATGACACCGGCGGCATTGCCGGCGCCTCGATCCTGGCCGCGGCCGAGGCCGGGGTGGATGCGGTGGACTGCGCCATGGACGCGCTGTCGGGCAATACCTCGCAACCCTGCCTGGGCTCGGTGGTCGAGGCGCTGCGCCATACCGATCGCGACACCGGGCTGGACATCGAGGCGATCCGCCGGATCTCGAACTACTGGGAGGCGGTGCGCGAGCATTACGCCGCCTTCGAGAGCGGGTTGCAGGCCCCGGCCTCGGAGGTCTGGCTGCACGAGATGCCGGGGGGCCAGTTCACCAATCTCAAGGCCCAGGCGCGCTCGCTCGGCCTCGAGGACCGCTGGCACGAGGTGGCCCAGGCCTATGCCGAGGTGAACCGGATGTTCGGCGACATCGTCAAGGTCACGCCCAGTTCCAAGGTGGTGGGCGACATGGCGCTGATGATGGTGGCCCAGGGCCTGACCCGGGCGCAGGTCGAGGATCCGGGCGTCGAGGTCTCCTTCCCCGATTCGGTCGTCGACATGATGAAGGGCAACCTGGGCCAGCCGCCCGGGGGCTGGCCGGCGGCCTTGCAGAAGAAGGTGCTGAAGGGCGAGCCAGCCCTGACCGCCCGCCCCGGCGCGGCGATGCCGCCGGTGGACCTGGAGGCCACCCGCGCCGACCTGATCCGCCAGCTGGAAGGCAAGGCGGTCGATGACGAGGATCTGAACGGCTACCTGATGTATCCCAAGGTGTTTTTGGACTACATGGGCCGGCACCGGCAATACGGCCCGGTGCGGGTGCTGCCGACGCGGACCTTCTTCTACGGCATGGAGCCGGGCGAGGAGATCGAGGCCGAGATCGACCCCGGCAAGACGCTGGAGATCCGCCTGCAGACCGTGGGCGAGACCGACGAGAAGGGCGAGGTGAAGGTCTTCTTCGAGCTGAACGGCCAGCCCCGGGTGATCCGGGTGCCGAACCGCCTGGTCAAGTCGCAGACCGCCGCCCGTCCCAAGGCCGACCCGGCGAACGAGGGCCACCTGGGCGCCCCGATGCCCGGCGTCGTCGCCTCGGTCGCGGTCACGCAAGGCCAGAAGGTCAACCCTGGCGACCTGCTGCTGACCATCGAGGCCATGAAGATGGAAACCGCCATCCATGCCGACCGAGCCGGGGTGATCAAGGCGCTGCATGTCCGGCCGGGCGAGCAGATCGACGCGAAAGACCTCATGATCGAGATGGAGTGAGACAATCGGCCGGGGCGCGACAGGCGCCCCGGCCGCAACCCCGCGTTTCAAGGCGCGCGGCAGCGGCATCGCAGTCCCGAAGCGCAGGCGGACAGGATGACTGCCCGGGCGGGAGCCGCCTTTCGCTGCGGCCCGCCCCCTTGGCCGCCCGGCAGGACATCGCCCCTGGGACCGACGCGAGACGGAGCCGCACGGAAACGACCGGCACCTTGCGCGGTCGGGCGGGATCGAAGCCTCCGGCCCGGTCCTGCGGCAAGGCGAAGACCGCCCGCCCCTTGCGTGCCTGCGGGACGCTGCCGCCCGTAGCCCGACCGGCAGGACGAATGGCTTCAGTCCACGGCGTTCTGGAAGCCGCCGATCAGGCGACGCAGCCCGAATGCGGCGCCAGCCGCGATGGCGATCAGCGTGACGGGGCCGGACCATGCCAAGGCGGCGAAAGCCGAAACCCCCTGGCCGACCGAACAGCCCATCGCCACCACGCCGCCGGCGCCCATCAGCGCCGCGCCGCCGACCTGCCGGCCAAGCTCGCGGGGATCCTCGCAAGCCTCCCATTTGAACAGGCCGCGGATCATCGAGCCGATCAGCGCCCCGGCCATGACGCCGACGACCGAGCCCACGGAAAAGGTGATCCCGCCCGCGGTCGAGGTCATCAGGTAGATCAGCGTCCGGCCCACCGGCGCGGTAAAGGAGGGCCCCTCGATCTGCACCGCGCCAAGGCTGTGATCGTAAAGCCAGCTGGTGCCGAAAAAGCACCAGCTGACCGCAAGGCCCGCAGCCGCGCCCCAGGCGATCATCTGCGGCCTTGCCCGCAGCGGCGCATATCCCAGCCCCCAGGCCAACGCCGCGACACCGAACAGCACCACCGTAAGCGGTGCCGGCAGGCCAAGCAGGCCAAGGTCGTGGACGATGCCTTGCGGGCCGCTTGCCTCGGGCTGGGGGAACAGCAATACGCGCAGCGGCGCCAGCGGCCCGGACAGGACGATGAAGCCGATGATCGCCATCACCACCACCACCACCAGCGAGCGCAGGTCGCCGCTGCCGAAGCGCACCAGCGCGCCGAAGCCGCAATTCCCGGCCATGGCCATGCCATAGCCGAACACCAGCCCGCCGACGATCGAGGCCCAGGGGTTCCACTGGATCGTGTGATAGAAGCTGTTCTCCAGCTCGATCCAGCCGATCAGGGCCAACGCCTGCGTGGTCAGGATCGCCACGCCCAACACCACCCCCCAAAGCCGCAGCCGCCGGGCATCCTTGCCATAGACCGCCGATTCCAGCGCGCCGAGCGTGCAGAAATCCCCGAGCCGGGCGGCAAGTCCCAGCACGATCCCGCCTGCCAGCCCGACCAGGGCGGCCAGCACTCCATAGGGCAGCTCATCCATCGCGTCTCTCCCATCCCCGCGGAAGTCCTGTTCCGCGGCCTCCCGGTGCCGCCCCTGCCTCCCCGCGGGTCAGCAATCCGTCTCGAACAGCTTTTTCAGAACGGCAAGCAAGTCAACGACCTTGGGATCGAGGATCGAATAAAAGATCGTCTGACCGTCGCGCCTGGCGCTGACCAACCCCTCGTGGCGCAGCCGCGCCAATTGCTGACTGACCACGGCCTGCCGCGAGGACAGCAGGTTTTCCAGCTCGGTCACGCTTTTCGGGCCGCTCATCAGATAGCACAGGATCATGAGGCGGCCGTCATGGCCAAGCGCCTTCAGAAAGGTCGAGGCATCGTTCGCAGCCTTGATCAGCGCGTCGAAATCGGCTTCCTGTTCCGGTTCCTGCCGGATGTTCTCGATACCGCCCAAGGGCTCATCCCCATTCCCTTCTTTCCTAAATGCCGGGTAAGCCGGCGCGCGGCAACCCCAACCGGAGGACTGGGCCAATTTATCGCGGATCCAGGGCGCGGGGATCATTGCCCCGGCTCGGCCTGACCGATCAGCCTGGCCAGCATGGGCCAGAAGAAATCCTCGCCCGGATAGCCTTCCAGGCGCCCGGATTCGACGTCGCCGGCCATCAGCACGAAGGTGGGCGTGAAGGTCACGGGCCGGGCAAGTTCCAGGCCCGGGGGTAAGGGGTCGCGCATCTGCAGCCGCTGCACCGGCGCCGCCCTGCCCTCGTCGGTCAGCGGATATTGCGGCGCGATCTCGGCGTCCCAGCGCGCGCAATAAAGGCAGCCGGGCTGTTCGAACATCAAGAGCCGCAGCTCTGCCGCCCCAGCCGGCCATGCCGCGGCAAGCAGCGCCAGCAGCAGGGGCCTGGGCAGGGAGATTCCACAACGGGATTGACGCCATAATTTGAACATAGGAATATTCTAATATAACGCCGGCGGCCGGGCAAGCATCGGCAGCCCGGCAGCACTCGGGGGGAGCCGATGCTTGATGTCACCTATGGCGGGGCCGCACTGGCGGGGCTGCTGTCCTTTCTCTCTCCCTGCATCCTGCCGATGGTGCCGTTCTACCTGTCCTACATGGCCGGGGCGTCGGTGCGCGAACTGCGCGACGGCGGTACCGTGGCGGCAGGAGCGCGCCAGCGGATGGTTTTGCGCGCGCTGGCCTTTGCCCTGGGCGTGACCACGATCTTCCTGATGCTGGGCCTGGGCGCCACGGCGCTGGGTCAGGCCTTCGCGCAATGGAAGGGAACCCTGTCCTGGGTGGCGGCCGGAGTGCTGGTCCTGTTCGGCCTGCATTTCCTGGGCGTGCTGCGGATCGGCCTGCTCTATCGCGAGGCGCGGGTGCAGACCGAGGCCAAGCCCTCGACCCTGATCGGCGCCTATGTGATGGGGCTGGCCTTCGGCTTTGGCTGGACGCCCTGCGTGGGACCGGCGCTGGCGGCGATCCTGATGGTGGCCTCGGGCATGGGCGAGTTGTGGCGCGGCGGGCTGCTGCTGGTGGTCTACGGCCTGGCGATGACCCTGCCCTTCGTGCTGGCGGCGTTCTTCGCGGCACCGTTCCTGTCCTGGGTCGCGCGGCACCGCGCGGTGATGGGGCATGTGGAAAAGGCCATGGGGGTGATGCTGATCGTCTTCGGCATCCTGATCGCCACCAATTCCGTCAATGCCATCGCCGACTGGATGATTCGCAACTTCGACTGGACAGCCACGCTTACCTGAGAGGAGCCCGACCATGAAACCGATCCGCGCCCTGGCCGCCTGCCTGCTACTGGCGGCAGCACCCGCAGCCGCCGCCGAAATCGGCGACGACGGCCTGCACAAGCCCACCTGGCTGCGCGAGACCTTCAAGGATCTGCGCGAGGATCTGGCCGAGGCCAATGCGCAGGACAAGCGCCTGCTGATCCTGGTCGAGCAGCGCGGCTGCATCTATTGCGCCGAGATGCACGAGAAGGTCTTTCCCGACCCCGAGATCGATGCGCTGATCCGCGACGGCTATTTCGTCGTGCAGATGAACCTGTTCGGCGATGTCGAGGTCACGGATTTCGACGGCACCGCCCTTTCGGAAAAGGACATGGCCGTGCGCTGGGGCGTCATGTTCACGCCGACGATGATCTTCCTGCCCGAAGAGGTGCCGGCAGAGAAGACCGCCGCCCAGGCGGCCGTGGCGATGATGCCGGGCGCGTTCGGCAAGGGCACCACCAGCGCCCTGCTGACCTGGGTGCGCGCGCATGGCTATGAAAATGGCGAGCATTTTCAAAAGTTTCTGGCGCGGGAGCTGGAGCACAAGAACTGAGTCATCCCTTTCGAACAGGCATACATATAAATATTCAAAAATTGCTATATTTCTGTTGTAAGGATCGGCATCCATTCGCTATCATCACCCCAGGGAGAGCACAGGGAGGACAGCATGAGCAGCCATCTATGGTATGCGTCGGTAGTGGCCATGGCCATTGCCACGCCTGCCATCTGTGAAACGGCACCTAAGGAAGTGGTCTATGTCGAAGGCGCGGTCGAGGCTTCCCTGACCGGCGCCCCAGGCAACCCCGAGGAAGGGGTGCGGATCATGACCACCAACGCGCTTGGCAACTGCGTGGCCTGCCACCAGATCGGGGCGCTGCCGGACGTCGAGTTTCCGGGCACCATCGCCCCGCCGCTGGACGGCGCAGGCGATCGCTGGACCGAGGCCCAGCTACGCGGCATCGTCGCCAATGCGAAGATGACCTTCGAGGGCACCTTCATGCCGGCCTTCTACAAGGTGGACGGCTTTGTCCGGCCCGGCGACGGCTTTTCCGG
This sequence comes from Paracoccus pantotrophus, assembly GCF_008824185.1. Classification (NCBI taxonomy): domain Bacteria; kingdom Pseudomonadati; phylum Pseudomonadota; class Alphaproteobacteria; order Rhodobacterales; family Paracoccaceae; genus Paracoccus; species Paracoccus pantotrophus. Next base: position 717,944 of record NZ_CP044423.1, on the reverse strand, counting down.
CAAGGCCGGGGCCGAGCCGCTGGCCCCCATCCTGAACGCGCAGCAGATCGAGGATGTCGTGGCCTTCCTCGTGACGCTGAAGGAATGACGCCTGATCTCTACAGGCTCGACAATCCAAGGAGAACGACATGATCCTTTCAAGACGCGAGGCGCTCTGGATCGGCTTTGGCGGGCTTGCCGCCGCCGCCCTGCCGGGCAAGGCCGTGATGGCGAGCACCGTTGACGAGTTGACCGCAGCCTTCACCGGCGGCGCTGCGACGGGCGAAGGCGGGCTGACCCTGACCGCGCCCGAAATCGCCGAGAACGGCAATACCGTGCCGATCGAGGTCAAGGCTCCGGGCGCGGTGGCGATCATGCTGCTGGCCGCGGGCAACCCCGAGCCGGCGGTCGCCACCTTCAACTTCGGTCCCGCCGCCGCCGACCAGCGCGCCGCCACCCGCATCCGCCTGGCCCAGACCCAGGACGTGATCGCCCTGGCGAAGATGGCCGATGGCTCGGTCGTGAAGGCCCAGACCACCGTCAAAGTCACCATCGGCGGCTGCGGCGGCTGAGTCCAGTAACAGGAGATTACGATGGCAGATGATGCAAAGCCCCGCGTGAAGGTTCCGAGCTCGGCCAAGGCCGGCGAAACGGTCACCGTCAAGGCGCTGATTTCGCACAAGATGGAATCGGGCCAGCGCAAGGATGCCGATGGCAAGCTGATCCCGCGCTCGATCATCAACCGCTTCACTTGCGAGTTGAACGGGGTGAACGTGGTGGACGTGGCGATCGACCCGGCGGTCTCGACCAATCCCTATTTCGAGTTCGACGCCAAGGTCGATGCGGCCGGAGAGTTCAAGTTCACCTGGTATGACGACGACGGCTCCGTCTACGAAGACGTGAAGCCGATCGCAGTCGCCTAAGCGCCGCAACATCCAGATCCAGGGAGGAGACGCGATGCCGCGCTTTACCAAGACAAAAGGCACCTTGGCCGCCACGGCCCTTGGCCTCGCCCTAGCGGGCGCGGCCTTCGCGGACCCGGTCGAGGACGGGCTGGTCATCGAAACCGACAGCGGACCGGTCGAGATCGTGACCAAGACCGCACCGCCCGCCTTTCTGGCCGATACGTTCGACACGATCTATTCCGGCTGGCACTTTCGCGACGACAGCACGCGGGATCTTGAGCGGGACGATTTCGACAACCCCGCCATGGTCTTCGTGGATCGCGGCCTCGACAAGTGGAACGCGGCCATGGGCGTCAACGGCGAAAGCTGCGCCAGCTGCCACCAGGGGCCTGAATCCATGGCCGGCCTGCGCGCCGTCATGCCGCGGGTCGACGAGCATACCGGCAAGCTGATGATCATGGAGGATTACGTCAACGCCTGCGTGACCGAGCGGATGGGCCTGGAGAAATGGGGCGTCACCTCGGATAACATGAAGGACATGCTGTCGCTGATCTCGCTTCAGTCGCGCGGCATGGCGGTCAACGTCAAGATCGACGGTCCCGCTGCCCCCTATTGGGAACATGGCAAGGAAATCTACTATACCCGCTATGGCCAGCTGGAAATGTCCTGCGCCAATTGCCACGAGGACAATGCCGGCAACATGATCCGCGCCGACCACCTGAGCCAGGGCCAGATCAACGGCTTTCCAACCTATCGCCTGAAGGATTCGGGCATGGTGACGGCGCAGCACCGCTTCGTCGGCTGCGTCCGCGACACCCGCGCCGAGACCTTCAAGGCCGGCTCGGACGACTTCAAGGCGCTGGAGCTTTACGTCGCCTCGCGCGGCAACGGCCTTTCGGTCGAAGGCGTCTCGGTCCGGCACTGAAGCCTTGCGGCCGCCGGCCCAGCCGGCGGCCCGTTCCTTACCAATCGAAAGGGCAATGCTTCGGCGCGCCTTGGCGCGACGGGAGAGTCTTGTCCGAAACGCACAGGAGTAACCGGGGCATGATTACCCGACGTGAGTTCATTCAGGTCGCCATGGCCTCCTCGGCCCTGGTCGGGGCCTCGGGTTTCGGGACATGGTCGCGGGTGGCGGCGCAGCAGGCGCTGACCCAGGACCAGCTGCTGCAATTCGACGATTTTGGCAATGTGACGCTGATCCATGTGACCGACATCCACGCCCAGTTGAAACCGATCTATTTCCGCGAGCCCGAAATCAACATCGGCGTGGGCGACGCCAAGGGCCAGGTGCCCCATGTCACCGGCGCCGAGTTCCAGAAGATGTTCGGCATCGCGCCCGGCTCGGGCGATGCCTATGCGCTCAGCTACCCGGATTTCGAGGCCTTGGCGCGCGGCTATGGCCGGATGGGCGGCATGGACCGGGTCGCGACCGTGGTCAAGGCGATCCGCGCCGCCCGGCCCGACTCGATCCTGCTCGACGGCGGCGACACCTGGCACGGTTCCATGACCTCGTTCCTGACCAAGGGACAGGACATGGTCAATGTGATGAACGCGCTTGGCGTCGATGCCATGACCAGCCATTGGGAATGGACCTATGGCACCGAGCGGGTCAAGGAAATCGTCGAGACGCAACTGAAGTTTCCCTTCCTGGGCGCAAATATCTTCGACGTGGAGTGGGACGAGCCGGCCTTCGAGCCCTACAAGATCTTCGAGCGCGGCGGCCAGCGCATCGGCGTCATCGGCCAGGCCTTCCCCTACATGCCCATCGCCAACCCGAAATGGATGTTCCCCGAATACAGCTTCGGCATCCGCGAGGAACGGATGCAGCAGGTCGTGGACGAGCTGCGCGCCGAGGGCGTCGACCTGGTCGTGGTGCTGTCGCATAACGGCTTCGACGTGGACAAGAAGATGGGCGGCCGGGTCAAGGGCATCGACGTGATCCTGTCGGGCCATACCCATGACGCGGTGCCCGAGCCGATCCTGATCGGCGAGACGATCCTGATCGCTACCGGCTCGAACGGCAAATTCGTCAGCCGCGTCGACCTGGACGTGCGCGACGGCAAGATGATGGGCTTCCGCCACAAGCTGATCCCGATCTTCTCGGACGTGATCACGCCGGATGCCGACATGGCCGCGCTGATCGACGCCGAGCGCGCGCCCTTCAAGGCGCAGCTCGAGGAAAGGATCGGCACCACCGAAAGCCTGCTCTACCGCCGCGGCAATTTCAACGGCTCCTGGGACGATCTGATCTGTGACGCCATCCGCACCGAGCGCGACGTGCAGATCGCGCTGTCGCCGGGCGTGCGCTGGGGCACCACGCTCTTGCCCGGCGACGCGATCACGCGCGAGGACATCCACAACGTCACCTCGATGACCTATGGCGCGGTCTACCGCACCGAGATGACCGGCGAGACGCTGAAAACCGTGCTGGAAGACGTGGCCGACAACATCTTCAATACCGATCCCTATTACCAGCAGGGCGGCGACATGGTGCGCGTGGGCGGGCTGGCCTATGCGATCGACGTGTCCAAGCCGATGGGCAGCCGGATCGGCGCCATGGCGCTGGCCGACACGGGCGAGGCCATCGAACCTGCGAAATCCTACACAGTCGCCGGCTGGGCTTCGGTCAACGAAGGCACCGAGGGCCCGCAAATCTGGGACGTGGTCGAGGCGCATATCCGCAAGATCGGCACCGTCCGCCTGCAACCCAACACCTCGGTCACCGTGACCGGGGTCTGACAATCACGAAGGAGCGTTCGCCCATGAAAGACGAGCTCACCAAGGACGGCAAGGACGCCGTCGGCACCTCGCGCCGCGCCTTTCTGCGCGGGGGTGCGGTGGCCGGTGCCGGCCTTGTCGCCGGTGCCGGGCTGGCCCGCGCCGCCGGAACCCCCGACCCGCTGATCACCGAGATCCAGCCCTGGGCCTCGGAATTCGGCGAGGCCGTCGATGCCCATCCCTACGGCTTGCCGATCCATTTCGAATCGCATGTGAAGCGGCAATATGTGGAATGGCTGACCGAAAGCCCGGTTTCCTCGATCAACTTCACGCCGATCCATGCGCTGGAAGGCACGATCACCCCGCAGGGCTGCGCCTTTGAACGCCACCATTCCGGTGCCATCGAGCTGAGCAAGCAGGACTACCGGCTGATGATCAACGGGCTGGTGGAAAAGCCGCTGGTCTTCACCTTCGAGGATCTGCTGCGCTTCCCCCGCACCACCACCACCGCATTCTGCGAATGCGCGGCAAACGGCGGCATGGAATGGGGCGGCGCGCAGCTGGAGGGCTGCCAGTATACCCAGGGCATGATCCACAACATGGAATATGTCGGCGTGCCGCTGTCGGTGCTGCTGGCCGAGGCCGGGGTCAAGCCCGAGGGCAAATGGCTTTACGCCGAGGGCGCGGATGCCTCGTCCAACGGTCGTTCCTTTCCGATGGAAAAGGTGATGGACGACGTGATGCTGGCCTTCTTCGCCAATGGCGAGGCGCTGCGCAAGGAACATGGCTATCCCGCCCGCCTGGTCGTGCCGGGCTGGGAGGGCAATATGTGGGTGAAATGGGTCCGCCGCCTGGGGATCTATGACAAGGCTGTGGAAAGCCGCGAGGAGACCTCGAAATATACCGACCTGATGCCGGACGGCCGGGCACGGAAATGGACCTGGGTGATGGATGCGAAATCGGTCATCACCTCGCCCAGCCCGCAGGTGCCCATTCGCCACGGCAAGGGACCGCTGGTGATTTCGGGCCTGGCCTGGAGCGGCAATGGCCGCATCACCCGCGTCGATGTCTCGCTGGACGGCGGCAAGAACTGGACCACGGCGCGGATCACCGGCCAGGCCCTGCCCAAGGCGCTGACCCGCTTCCATCTCGACATCGACTGGGATGGTTCGGAAATGCTGCTGCAATCGCGCGCCGTGGACGAGACCGGCTATGTCCAGCCGACCAAGGATGCGCTGCGCGCCATCCGCGGCCGCAACAACGTCTATCACAACAACGGCATCCAGACCTGGTGGGTCAAGGCCGACGGGGAGGTCGAGAATGTCGAAATCGCTTGAGCTGTTCCTGGGCTCGGTGCTGGCGGCCTCGGTGCTTGCCGGCCCGGCCATGGCCGACAAGCTGGGATTGGGCCGCGAGGCCCTGCCCGAAGAGATCAGCGCCTGGGACACCGCGGTCCTGCCCGACGGCCAGGGGCTGCGCCCCGGTTCGGGCGATGTCGCGACGGGGGACGCGCTTTTCGCCGACAACTGCGCCTCGTGCCATGGCGATTTCGCCGAGGGGCTGGACAGCTGGCCGGTGCTGGCGGGCGGCGACGGCAGCCTGACCGATCCGCGCCCGGTCAAGACCATCGGCAGCTACTGGCCCTATCTCTCGACGGTCTATGACTATGTCCACCGCTCGATGCCCTTCGGCTCGGCGCAGACCCTGTCGGTGGACGACACCTATGCGATCACCGCCTTCCTGCTTTATTCCAACGGGCTGGTGGAGGACGATTTCGTCCTGACGCACGAGAACTTCACCCAGGTCGTGCTGCCCAATGCCGAGGGCTTCTATCCCGACGACCGCGACCAGACCGAATATCCGCTGTTCTCGAAAGAGCCCTGCATGACGGATTGCGCGGTCGGGGTCGAGATCACCAAGCGCGCGGTCGATCTGAACGTGACGCCCGAAGATCCCGACGGACGCCCGGCCGGCAGCATGCCCGACCTGGGCGCGGCCGCCGCACCGGCCGAACCTGCCGAGCCGGTCGAAAAGAAGGCCGAGGCCGCGCCGGCCGAGGCACCCGCCCCCGCCGCCGCGCCCGAGGTCGTGGTCAAGGCCGCCGCCATGGCGCCGGAAGCCCCGGCCCCGGCAGGGGCCGCCACCGCCGCGGACCCGACGCTGCTGGCCGAGGGCGAAAAGGTGTTCAAGAAATGCGCCGCCTGCCACAAGGTCGGCGACGACGCCAAAAACGGCACCGGCCCGTTGCTGAACGGCATCGTCGGCCGGGCCGCGGGCGACATCGAGGGCTTCAAATATTCCAAGCCCCTGCTTGCCATGGCCTCGGAGGGGCTGGTCTGGGACGATGCATCGCTGCACGCCTTCCTGGAAAACCCCAAGGGTTTCATGAAGGGCACCAAGATGTCCTTTGCCGGGCTGAAGAAAGAGGATGAGCGCGCCGCCGTCATCGCCTATCTCGCCACTTTCGCCAAGTGACGCATGAGACAGCGCAAACTCCTGTCCGCGCTGTTCACGGTTGCCGCGGCCGGTGCCACACCGGCCGCAGCCGAGGAAATCGGCGATACGGTTCATGGAGCGGTCCTGTTTCGCAAGGAATGCGCGATCTGCCACCGGATCGGCCAGGACGCGCGCAATGCCGTCGGCCCAAGGCTGAACGGCGTTTTCGGCCGCCGTGCCGCCGCTCTTGCCGATTTCAACTATTCCAGGGCCATGAAGCGCAAGGGCAATGATGGCCTGACCTGGACCCTGGAAACGCTCGACGCCTATATCGAGAACCCCAAGGCCCTGGTGACAGGGACGCGCATGTCTTATCGCGGCCTGGCCGATCCCCAGGCGCGGGCCGATCTGATGGCCTATATGCGCGACCATTCCGACCGGCCCCAGGACATTCCAGAGGCCGAGCCCACCGCGCGGCGCAACGCGCCGGTGCTGTCCGAGGAGGTTCTGGCCCTGCGCGGGGATCCCGAATTCGGCGCCTATCTGTCGGCGGAATGCACGACCTGCCACCAGCGCGACGGCTCGGACCAGGGCATCCCCTCGATCGCCGGCTGGCCGCAGGAGGATTTCGTGGTCGCGATGCACGCCTACAAGCAGAAATTGCGGCCGCATCCGGTGATGCAGATGATGGCCGGCCGGCTCAGCGAGGAAGAGATCGCGGCGCTGGCGGCCTTCTTCGCCACGCTCGAATGACCGAAAAGCGGCCGGCGCCATGCGCCGGGCCGTTCATCAGGGAGGAGAAAAAGATGATCCTGACGAGACGATCGCTGATCGCGGGCGCCACCGCCGCCACCGGGCTGCTTTATGCGCCCGTCGTCCTGGGACAGGGCAAGCCGAAGGTCGTCGTCATCGGCGGCGGCGCCGGCGGCGGCACCGCGGCCCATTACATGGCCAGGGATTCCCAAGGCGCGCTGGACGTGACCCTGGTCGAGGCCAATCCGGTCTATACGACCTGCTTCTTCTCGAATCTCTATATCGGCGGGTTCCGCGATTTCGAAAGCCTTCAGCACGGCTATGACAAGCTGTCCGCCGCCGGCGTCGCCGTCGTCAATGACACCGCCGTCGCCGTGGATCGCGCGGCGCGGACCGTCACTCTGGCGGGCGGGCAGGTGCTGCCCTATGACCGGCTGGTGCTGTCGCCCGGCATCGAGTTCAAGCCGGATTCGGTCCCCGGCTGGTCGCTGGAGGCGGCCGAGATCATGCCCCATGCCTACAAGGCCGGGCCGCAGACCCAGCTGCTCCGGCGCATGATCGAGGCGATGCCCCAGGGCGGCGTCTTCGCCATGGTCGCGCCCCCCAACCCCTATCGCTGCCCGCCGGGCCCCTATGAGCGGGTCAGCATGGTCGCGCATCTGCTCAAGCAGACCAATCCGACCGCCAAGATCATCATCCTGGATCCCAAGGACAAGTTCTCCAAGCAGGCGCTGTTCGAGGAGGGCTGGGGGAAACATTACAATGGCATGGTCGAATGGATCGGCCCCGAATTCGGCGGCGGCGCCGTCGAGGTGCGCCCAGACAGCATGGAGGTGCTGGTCGAGGGCACGGCGCAAAAGGTCGATTGCTGCAACGTGATCCCGGCCCAGAGCGCCGGCCGGATCGCCGCCATCGCCGGGCTGACCGACGAGAGCGGCTGGGCCCCGGTCCATCCCGACAGCATGAAGTCGCGGATGGACGAGAATGTCTGGATCCTGGGCGATTCCAGCGCCCAGGGCGACATGCCCAAATCCGCCTTCTCGGCCAACAGCCAGGCCAAGGTCGCCGCCATGGCGATCCGGGGCGAGCTGACCGGGTCGCGGGTGTTCCCGGCCAAGTATTCCAACACCTGCTGGTCGCTGCTGGCCCCCGATGACGGCATAAAGCTGGGCGCGTCCTACCAGCCGAACGGCGACCGGATCGCCAGCGTCGAGAACTTCATCAGCAACACCGGCGAGGATGCGGCGCTGCGCAAGCTGACCTACGAGGAAAGCCTCGGCTGGTATGCGGGCATCACCGCCGACATCTTCGGCTGAACCGGAAGGAGAACCCCATGCACCTGAGCCGCCGCCATTTCCTTGCAACCTCTGCCGCTGCGCTGGCCCTGCCCTACGGGCGGGCCTGGGCCGCCACCACCGTCGCCATGGGTCCGGTGCGGATCGACAGCCTGTCGGACGGGCATCTGGAATTGCCGCTGGACTTCGCCTTCGCCGACCTGCCCGAGGCCGAGGTCTCGGCCCTCATGGCCCGGCACGGGCTGGCGGCGGGCGGGCTGACGCCGCCCTGCAACCTGACGCTGCTGCGCGACGGCACCAACACGGTGCTGTTCGACCTGGGATCGGGCCCGGACTTCATGCCGACCGCCGGCAAGGTGATCGAGGCACTGGAGGCGCTGGGGCTGACGCCCGAGGACGTGACCCATGTGCTGATCACCCATGGCCACCCCGATCACCTCTGGGGCCTGCTGGACGAGTTCGACGAGCCGGTCTTTGCCCAGGCCGAATACATGATCGGCCAGGCCGAGTTCGACTATTGGATGGATCCCGCCACCGTCGAGAGCATCGGCGAGGAACGCGCCAGCTTTGCCATCGGCGCCTCGCGCCGGCTGGAGGTGGTGGCCGACAGCATCCGTAAGCTCGCCGACGGCGAAGAGGCCCTGCCCGGCATCACCGCGCGGCTGACCCCCGGCCATACCCCCGGCCACCTGGCCTATGAGATCGCGACGCCCGAGGGCGCGCTGATGGTCGTTGGCGATGCGATCGGCAACCACCACATCGCCTTCGAGCGCCCGGACTGGCCCTCGCCCTCGGACCAGGATCCGCCGCTGGCCGCCGCCAGCCGCGTCGCGCTGCTGGAGCGGCTGGCGGCGGATTCCATACCCTTCATCGGCTACCACCTGCCGCAAGGCGGCATCGGCCGGGTCGAAAAGACCGAGACCGGCTATCGCTTCACGGGAGAGATCTGATGCGCCGCCTGATCCTTTGCCTAGTCGCCGCGCCCGCCTTCGCCGCGCCTGCCTTCGCCTCCGAGGACATCCCCGATCAATACCCGCAATCCGTGCTGTATTCGAAGCCGGTCGAGGTGATCCCGCATGTCTTTTCGGCCATCGGCGCCACCGCGCCGCCGACCTATGACAATGCCGGGCACAACAACAACCTCAGCTTCATCGTCACGGATGAAGGGGTGATCGTGGTCAATTCCGGCGCCTCGTGGAAACTGGCCGAGGCGCTGCACGCGGAAATCCGCGCCGTCACCGACCAGCCGGTCAAGCTGGTCATCAACGAAAACGGCCAGGGCCACGCCATGCTGGGCAACGGCTATTGGGCGGCGCAGGGCGTGCCGATCCTGGCGCATGCAGAGGCCGCCGCCGAATTCGCCGACGGCGCGCCGCAGGATCTGGCCGGCCTGCAGAACTATGCCCGCGAAAGGGCCGAGGGCACGGTCATCGCCCATCCGACCGAGACCTTCACCGACCGCAAGGACATCACCATGGGCGGCGTCGCCATCGAGGTGCTGCACCTGGGGCCCGCGCATTCGCCCGGCGACACCCAGGTCTGGATCCCGCAATGGTCGATGATGATCGCCGGCGACATCGCCTTTCACGAGCGCATGCCGCCGATCTTCGAGGGCACCTGCACCTCGTGCTGGATCGAGACATGGGAGACGAAATTCGCGCCGCTGGCGCCGGCCTATGTCATTCCCGGCCACGGCCATCCGACGAACCTGGCGCAGGTCGCGCGCTATACCCGCGACTACCTGGTCGATCTGCGCGAAAAGATCGGCGCGCATATCGAGGAGGGCGGCGATCTGGGCGGCGCCTATTACGTCGACCAGTCGCGCTGGTCGCGGCTCGATACGTTCGAGGAACTGGCGACCAAGAATGCCGGCGTGGTCTTTGCCGAGATGGAGTTCGAATAAGACTGCGGCCGGCCGGGCACCTGCCCTGCCCGGCCGCACGGGGGCGCCGGGTTACATCCCGTGCATCTTGGCCTTGTCCAGCTTGTAGCTCCAGGGCAGGCCCGCGTTCTTCCAGCCGTTGACGCTGCGGGTCCCGGCCAGCGGCCCGTCCTTGGCAAGATCGCCCTCGAACCCGTCCGTCACCGACCAGACATTGCCGAAACCCGCCTTGGCCAGCTCGTTGGCCGCCTTGGCGCTGCGGTCGCCCGACCGGCAGATCAGGACGATGGCCGCATCCTGGCCCAGGCCCTTGGCCTGCAACCGGGCCCGGACCTCGTCGATGAAGCCGGGATTGCTTTCCATCTTGAAGGTCGCGCGCTTGTCGTCCCAGGCGGGCGAGGCGGGCTGGATCATGTGGGGCACGTTGGCATCCGCAACGGTCGCCATGCCGACAAAGGCCACCTCGCCGGGCGAGCGCACGTCAAGAAACAGCACCTCCTGCGGGGACTGCACAACCTTTTCATAGGCTTCGGCCGCGGTCAGATACAGCTTCTGCTCCGTCTGCTTGTTTTCGGGCAAGGCCGCCGCATCATCGGCCCAGGCCGGCGCCAGGGGCGACAGCGCCGACAAGGCCAGGCCAAAAAGAATGGCACGCATGTGAAATCCTCTCCTGCTTATATAGCAAGATACGAATATACGGCTTAAGCGATATTACGAAGTGATTTCATGCGCCCGGCCGGCATTTTCCGGGCCCCGCCTTTTTCCGGCCCCCGCCCGGTCACGCCGTCGCCCGATGCGCGGATTGATCCACCAGCCAGTCGGTGATGACGGCGCCGATCCACATGCAGAGCAGCGCCAGCCAGGCCGTCGCCACGAAGATCGAGCCGCCCGAGACCCCGGCGCCGATGGCGCAGCCCCCGGCCAGCATGGCGCCGAACCCCATCAGCGCCGCCCCCAGCATCGAGCGCCGCATCTGCCCCTCGCCCTCGAAGCCCTGGAACTTCAGCCGCCGCTTCAGCGCCGCCGACAGAAAGGCGCCGGCAAAGACGCCCGGCACCAGGCCGATGTCGAAATCCAGCACCGGGCTTTCGGTCAGGAAGAACATCAGCGTGCTGGCGGAAGGCCCGGAAAAGGTGGCCGAGGTCACGCTGACCGGCTCGAAGGCCTGCTGCGACAGGGAAAAGGTCAGCACCCAGCCAAGCGCCACCGCAAAGCCCACGCCCGAGGCAAAGATCAGCACCGGCAGGCCGATCCGGTTCGCCCGCGCCAGCCAGAGCGCCAGCACGGCACAGCCGATGCCGACCAGGATGGCCCCGGATTCGCGCAGCGGCAGCGCCATGAGCAGGCTGACATTGCGCCCGCCCGGCGTGGTCCACAGCCCCGCCAGTTCCTGCCGCAGGGGGGCCAGCCAGCCATGCAGCGCCATCTGCGCCACCACCGCGAAGATCAGCCCCGACACCAGCGAGCGCAGGTTCCCCGTCGCCGCCAGCACCAGCAGCCGCCCCGAACAGCCCCGCGCCAGCACCATGCCCGCGCCGAACATCAGCCCGCCGATCATCGCGCCCGACCAGCTGCCGGTGACGGCCATCATCCGCGCCTGCTCGGTGCGGAACAGGCCCAGAAGCCCCGCCCCCTGGACCCAGATCACCGCGGTCGAAAAGGTCAGCAGCCAGACCGCGACCTTGGGCCCCAGGCTGCCGCGGGCGAATTCCACCGTCGCCGCGCGCAGGCAAAAGGACGACCGTTCCGCGGAAAAGCCGAAGACGGCCCCGACCAGAAGGCCGAAGATCGCCGCCAGTTGCGGCTCGGGAACATGCTCAAGCAGAAGGTCGAGATCCATGGCTGCCTCCCTATTTTCGACATATGGCCCCGGCCGCCGCGGCCGCACCTTGACATGGATCATATGCCGGCGAAAGCCGAACCATCAACGCGGCGCGGGGCCTCCCGCCTGGCTTGTCGCCGATGACCCGCGCGAGGCATGAATGCAAGGCGATTTTCCAGGCGTGCGGCCGGAAAGGTCAAGCGCCGCGCTTTCCGGATCAGGCCGATCGGGATCGCATGACCGGCCGCATGATCGCGGATATGCCCGCATGCCGGCACAAAAGAAACCAGGCAAAGGTGCGGAATGACAATGCGCCGCCAGCAGCCCGGCCAAAGCAAAATTGGACAATTTCCGGGATTAAGATCGCGTGAACGCATAAGCCGCAGCCGCGATTTGCGAAGGGCGTGAAATACCCGATGGCGCCAAGGGGCCGGTCGAAAAAGCGCGAGGCTGGACCTTGATATACCGACCGGCTGGCAGCTATTTTCGGACGATCCGCGCGGTGCCTTCGCCGGCCGCCGTTTCCGGCGCGAATGCCGCAAGGCGCCAATCGCCATATCGAAAGGAACTGCAAATGACCGAATTTGATCCGAATGCCCTGTCGCTGGCCGAGCTGAAACAGCTGCGCAAGGATGTCGAAAAGGCGATTGCCAGTTTCGAAGCTCGCCGCAAGGCCGAAGCCCGCGCCAAGGCCGAGGAGGCCGCGAAACAATTCGGCTTTTCCCTGTCGCAATTGATCGAGACGGCAGCGCAGCGTCCCGCGGCCGCGCCGAAATATGTCCACCCCGAGAATCCCGATCTGACCTGGAGCGGGCGCGGCCGCAAACCGCGCTGGATCGCCGAAGGATTGGCCGCCGGCAAGACGCTGGACGATTTCGCCATCTGAACGGCACTCCCACCTGTCTGGCGGATCGAGCCAAAACTTTTGCCCGACTCGGGTCAGATGGGGTATTCGGCTGGCGCCCCACCTCCCTTCCCGCTCGTCATGAGGTGCTGCGCTTCGGGCCGATGGTAGAGCGTGGTCTGTGAGAAGCAGCCACCAGCATCAGGGAAGGAAGCGCAGCACGAAGCTACAATGCCGGACTGGATGTATCGGTAAAAGAGACCGCGATCTGCATCCTCGACGAGGTGGCCGGATCCGTCGGGAACTCAAGGTCATAAGCCACCCGGAGGACATCTTTCGCGCCTTGAATGGCGTGGGTGCCCGGCTTGAGAGGGTCGGGCCGGAGGCTGGTCCGTTATCCCAGTGGCTGTCCGAGGGCCTGGCCAAGGCCGGCCTTCCGGCGATCTGCATCGAGACGCGCCACGCCAAGGCTTTCATCAAGGCGCAGGTGGACAAGATCGACCGCAATGACGCGCGCGGGATCGCCCAGATGATGCGTGTCAATCTGTATCGCCCGGTGCATGTGAAGACCGTAGCCAGCCAGAAGCACCGCGTCCTGTTGCGCAACTTTGGCCTCAAGGTGGGCACTGTTGATGCGGGACGGTTTGAAGCGCGAGTGAAGGATCTCATCGAGGCCCTGCCGGACCTGGAAGAGGTGTTCAGCGTCTTGCCGGCCGCAAGACGGAAGGTCCGGGAGGCCTTCTCCCAGCTGCACCGCAAGGTGATGGATATTGTCAGGGACGACACCGTCTGCCTGCGCCTGATGTCGATCCCCGGTGTTGGGCCGGTGACATCACTTGCCTTTCTCAGGGAAGGTCTGAAAAACCTCGCGCCTCGCGCGCCTTGAGGTAGACTGGGCGGGACATCAGAGGATGCGCCCCGATGCCCAAGCAGCCTGCCTTTCCCGGCCTCCGCCAATCGATGAAGAAGAAGCAGACGCGGCGGGAGAAGTTCCTCGCCGAGATGGAGGCTGTGGTGCCGTGGAGCCGCCTCCTTTCACTGATCGAGCCGCACTACCCCAAGGCTGGGCCGAAGGGCGGGCGACCCCCGATGCCGCTGGAGACGATGCTGCGGGTCTACTTCCTGCAGCAGTGGTACGCCCTGAGCGATCCGCTGGCCGAGGAGATACTGTATGACAGCGACGCCATGCGGCAGTTCGCGGGCATCGAGCTTGGCGACGATCGGATCCCCGACGAGACCACGATCCTGAACTTCCGCCACCTGCTGGAGAAGCACCGACTGACCGAGCAGCTGTTCGCCGAGGTGAACAGCCATTTGGCCGATCAGGGGATCACGCTGCGCTCCGGGACACTGGTGGACGCAACCATCATCGACGCGCCCTCGTCGACCAAGAACGAGGCAAAGGCCCGCGACCCCGAGATGTCATCCACGAAGAAGGGCAATACCTGGTACTTCGGCATGAAGGCGCATGTGGGCGTCGATGCTGACAGCGGCATCGTGCACAGCCTCGAGACGACGACGGCGAAGGTCCATGACAGCCAGGTCTGGGACGCGCTCCTGCACGGCGGGGAGACATCAGTCTGGGCGGACAGGGGCTATGTCAGCGCGGCGCGGGAGGCCGCGTTCTCCGGGCCGGGCAAGTTCTGGGGCGTCATGCGCAAGGCGCCAAGGGGCGGTGCGCTGCATCCCGTCGACGCGGACATCAACCGGGTCATCGCCAGGGTGCGCGCTCGGGTCGAGCATCCCTTCCGGGTAATCAAGCAGCAGTTCGGGTATCTCAAGACCCGCTACCGCGGGCTTGCAAAGAACCGTGCTCAGCTCTTCACCCTGTTCGCCCTCGGCAACCTGTTCCTCGTCCGACGAAGGCTGCTGGCATGAGGTGGAGTCTGCCCACAGGTGCCGATCCCGGCCCTTCGAACGGGCCGATACCCGGAAATCGTCGGCATACCCGGTCGACGTGCCCTCGTCAGACCGCCTCTGCCCGAAAATCCGCGAAGCCGAAGCGGTAGTTCAGACGATCCTCAGCACGATTGACATCCCGGCACGCTTTCGCAGTTCCCGGGCGGTCGGGCCCTGCAGTTCAAAGGGGGGCACGGACGGCTGATCGGGTGCACCAGGGGCGGGCTGAGCTTCGAAGCTGCGCGTCCTGGCCGATGCCAGGGGGCGCCCGATCCGGATGCTTCTGTCGGCTGGCCAGGCCTCCGGCTACATCGGCGCAAGGGCGCCGCTCTCGCAGATCCTGCAGGCCGGGGCGCTGCTCGCAGACCGCGGCTACGATGCCGGCTGGTTTCGCAATGCCCTGATCGAAAGAGGCATTGCGCCATGCATCCCCTCCCGCATCGGCCGGAAAGCCCCGATCCCGCACGACGCCAGCCTCTATCGCCTGCGCCGCCGGATCGAAAACATCTTCGCACGTCTCAAGGACTGGCGTCGGATCGCAACCCGCTACGATCGCCGCCCCATCCTGTTTCTCTCGGCCTGCGCCCTCGCCGCGACCGTCATCTATTGGTTGTGAGACCTGGCCGTAGCGCCCTTTCGCTCGCCCGGTCGAAACGGGCCTGGGCATCATGGATCGCGCCGATATTCGCCATCGCCCATTCCGCCAGCGCGCAGACCGGCTTGCGCAGCGAGCGGCCAAGCTCGGTCAATTCGTAATCCACGCGCGGCGGAATGCTGGGCGTCACCGTGCGCGACACCAGCCCGTCGCGCTCCAGCCCGCGCAGGGTCAGCGTCAGCATGCGCTGGGAAATGCTGGGGATCTCGCGGCGCAATTCGCTGAACCGCCTGGGCCCCTCGGCCAGGACCGAAACGATCAGCAGGCTCCATTTGTCGCCGATCCGCTGCAGGACGGCGGCAAAGGCGCGGCAGCCGAAACTGTTGGGGTCATGCATCTGGTTTCTCCGGGTTCCTGGCCGTGACCGGGTCACAGCCATGTAACTGCGGCACAGGATTGTGCCTTCTTGCGGGGGTCTTGCCGATGGTTATCTAAGCAGCCTCAGTATAAATTCCATACCTAGGAGGCAAGAGTGACCATCCTGCATATCGACAGCAGCATCACCGGCGACAACAGCGTCAGCCGCATCGTCAGCCAGGCGATCATCGACCGGCTCGCCGAGGCCCGGCCCGGCACCCCCGTCATCCGCCGCGACCTTGCCGTCGCGCCGCTGCCGCATCTGACGCTGGATGCGCTGGCCGACACATCGGTCCTGGACGAGTTCCTGGCCGCCGAGACGGTGGTGATCGGGGCGCCGATGTACAACTTCACCCTGCCGAGCCAGCTCAAGGCCTGGATCGACCGCATCGTCGTGGCCGGCAAGACCTTCCGCTATACCGCCGAGGGGCCGGAGGGGCTGGCCGGCGGCAAGCGGGTGATCGTCGCCCTGGCGCGTGGCGGCTTTTACAGCGACGACGCGCGGGTGGCGCTGGAGCATCTGGAAAGCTACCTGCGCTCGGTCTTTGCCTTCATCGGCATCGAGGCCGAATTCGTGATGGCTGATGGCGTCAGCATCGGCCCCGATCAGCGCCAGGCTGCCATTGACCAGGCGCTTGGCCAGACTCGGATGCTTGCCGCCTGAAGGCTGCGCCGCCCGCCCCTTAGGGCAGGCGGCGTATCGCCGGCCAGTAATCGGCCAGCCACAGCAGGAAGGCCGCCGCCCAGAACAGCGCCGCGAGCAGATGCAGCGGGCCGGGCGGCCAGGGCATCAGTCCCATCTCGGGCAGGGCGCGCAGCAATACCGCCGCGCCGGCCAGCACGAAGGCCGCGCGGGTCTGCCAGTTCAGGCCCAGCCCCTGCCTGGTATGGAACCGCCCGGCGATCGCCAGCACCGCCAGCACGCCCAGGCCCAAGCCCCCCATCAGCGCCAGGTGCAACGGCCCGGCCTCGGCCCAGGGTGCGCCCAGGGCTGCGGCGCCCAGCCCCAGCAGACCCGCCCCGGAAAATCCCGCCGCCGCCATCAACACCATGATCTCGGCGCGAAACGCCTCGGGACCGACAAAGCCCTCGGCCATCCGGTCCATGAAGGCGGCGCCGGCAGCGATCCAAAGAAAGCCCGCAACCGCCGGCGACAGGCCCGCGACCTGCCCGATCAGCGCCAGCGCCACCAGCCCGGCCGACAGGTTCAGCCGCCCCGGATGCGGCCGGAAGGGCGAGGTGCTTTCGCTGGGATCCAGCACGATATTCGTCACCGGCACGGTGATGCGCGCCAGCGCCAGGGAAAGCAGCCCCAGAAACACCAGCCCCGCGATGCGCAGCCATTCCGCCGCCGGTTCCGCCTGCCCCGCCAGCATGGCCATGCGCGCCATCAGCCCGGCCAGCGTCAGAGCGAAAAGCCAGCCGGCAAAGCTGAGCAGCCGGGTGCTGCGCTGCTCCAGCGAGACTTTCAGGAAATAGGCCAGCAGCAGCACCAGCCAGGCCAGCTCCGCCGCCGTCGCCGGCAGGATCAACGCATCCGCCCCCAGGAGCCCGGCGATCCGCGCCAGGCCCCAAAGCCCCGCCAGCACCCAAAGCGGCCGCCCGCGCAGGCGCGGCGTGTCGGTCCATTCCGGCGCGGCGGTGGTCAGAAAGCCCAGCAGCGCAGCGCCCCAGGCGCCAAAGATCATCTCGTTCGCATGCCAGATCCCGGGCGGGATCTGCCGCGCAAAGGGCAGGTCGAAGGACCAGAGCGCCACCCAGAGCAGCGGCCACAGCGCCGCATGCAGCGCCGCAAGCGGAAAGAACAGCCGGAAGCCTTCGTCGGCCAGCACGCGATGCAAAGAGGGCTTCATGGGCGCAGCCGTTCGTCTATGTCGTGGATATGCGCAAACAGCGGGTCGGCGGTCAGGTAATGCTGGCGCAGGGCAAAGATCGCCGCCTCGTCGCGGGTTCCGGGACTGCCGGGCGGCAGGCGCTCGCCCGCGATGCCGCGCCCGCCCGCGTCCAGCACCAGGATGCGGTGGCTGATGCGGATCGCCTCGAGCAGGTCGTGGGTGATGAACAGCGCGGCAAAGCGCGCCGAGGCGGCGGCCTCGATCACCAGATCCTGCATCCGCCGCTTCAGCGCCACGTCCAGCGCGGTGAAGGGCTCGTCGAAATAGATGAAATCCGGGTCCGTCACCAGGGCGCGGGCGATGGCGGCGCGCTGGCGCATGCCGCCCGAAAGCTCGGACGGGTATTTCCCCAGATCCTCGGGCAGCAGGCCGGCGCGCAGGGCAGCATCGGCGATCATCTGCCGCCGCATCCGGCGCGGCGCGCGCGACAGGCGCAACGGAAAGCCGATATTGCCGGCCGCCGTCGCCCAGGGCATCAGCCGCGGCTCCTGGAAGATCATCGCGTGGCGCAGGTAGTTGCGCGCGATGCGCCCCTCGCGCGGCTCGACCAGCCCGGCGGCGATATGCGCAAGCGTGGACTTGCCCGAGCCCGACGGCCCGACCAGCGCCACGATCTCTTGCCGGGCAACGCCCAGCGTGATGCCCTCCAGCACGGTGCGGCCGAAAAAGGCATGGCCGATGCGGTTCAGTTCCAGCAGGCTCATCGCTTGACGCCCCAGGGCGCGGCCGCCTCGCGCCAGCGTTCCAGCTCGGCCCGGACCGGGCGGATCAGCACATATTCGACCGCGATCAGCGCGGCGACGGCCAGGCTGACCCAGGCCAGCGCCTCGGCGATGTCCAGCATGGCCCGCGCCCGCGCCAGCGCGCCGCCGATGCCGCCGGCATTGGCCAGCAACTCGGCCATGATCGCGACCTTGAAGGCCGAGCCGAGCGCCAGGATCAGCGCCGGGAACAGCTGCGCCGAAATCTGCCGGGCCGAGACGAACAGGAAGCGCCGCAGCGGGCCGGCGCCAAAGACCCGCGCCATGTCGTCCAGGCCGCGGTCGCGCGTCACCACGCCCTCGACCGCGCCGACGAAGACCACCGGCGTCGCCGAGATCAGGATCGTCACCGCCACGGTCAGGTCGGAGGGACCGAACCAGATCATCGCCAGCACGATCCAGGCGATCGGCGGCACGCCCAGAAGCAGGGTCAGGATCGGCCGCGACAGCCGCAGCGTAGCCGGGGAATAGCCCGCCACCACCCCGAAAAGCGTGCCGATCAGCGCGCAAAGCCCGAAACCGGCCAGCGCGCGGGCGGTGGTCAGGGCCAGCAGTTCCTGCGCCCTGCCCTCGCGCAACAGCCGCGCCGCGGCGGCCAGCGTGTCCAGCGGCGCGGTCAGGATGAAATCGCCATAGGCCTCGTGCCCGGCCTGCCACAGCGCGCCGATCAGCGCCAGGCCCGCCAGCCCGGCCCAGGCCGACCACAGGAACCGGCCCAGCCGCGCCAGCCGGTCCAGACAGGCCGAAAGCAGGCTCACAGCAGATAGAACCCGTCGTCGGGCAGCTTGCCGCCGATGATCGCGGCATCGGTTTCCGCCATCAGCGACAGGATCGCCTCGATGGCCGGGCGCGCCTCGCCGGCCGGGCGCACGGCCAGCCGGGAATGCGGCACCGACAGCGCCAGGATCGGGGCGGGCATGTCCAGGGCACCGGCGGCTTCGGTCGCGGCCTGCACCGGATCGGCCAGCACCTCGGCATTGGCCCGCGCCAGCGCGGCCTGCAACGGCGCCAGCAACTCGGCGCCGCCGGCCATGAAAGCATCGGTCGCGGCCAGCCCGGCCTGCGGCAGCAGCGGGCCGACATCGCCCTGCCTGCCCCATTCCTCTTGCAGGTCGATCACCCGCGCGAAAGCCTTGCCCGCCGCCCGGCCGCGCATGATCGCGACGCTGGAGGCCGGCTCGCTGAGCAGCGCCGCCTCGATCTGGCCGGCCAGCAGCATCTGCGCCGCCTCGATGGGGCTGCCGACGGGCAGCAGGTCCACCTTATCGGCGATGCCCTGCCGCGCCAGCAGCGCGCGCAACACGAAATCGGGCGTGTCGTTGACAAAGGGCACGGCCAGGCGCCTGCCCTCCAGCCCGGCCAGATCCGCGACCGCGCCGGATTGCGCCACGATGAACAGCAGCCCGTCGGTCATGGTGTTGACCAGCCGCAGCCCCATGCCGCGGTTGTAAAGGTTCGCCGCGACCTGCACCGGCACCACCGACAGGTCGATGGTCCCCGAGGTCAGGCCGGCGCGCAACTCGTCCGGGCTGCGCCATACGGTCAGCGATACCTCGGCCGACAGATCCTTCAGCGCGCCGCTGGCGACGGCATGGGCCAGGGTGATGCTGGGCCCGGCGGGCGGGCCGAACAGCGCCAGGCGCGCCAGGGGTGCTGCGCGCAGGACGGCGGGCGCCGCCAGCGCGGCGGCAAGCGCGCCCGCCCCGGCAAGCAGGGCGCGGCGCGAGGGATGGCGAGGGATTGGGGACATGTCTGCCCTCCTGGCAGGCGCAAGATGAACGGGGATCGCTGGCGGAGGGCTGGCGCGGGATTGGCGATAGCATAGGCGGCCGGGATCGGGCTGCCTTGACTTAGATCAGGTCGGCGCCGGGCAATCCCCCGGCCGGGCGCAGAACTCGACGAAAAACCGCACCGGGCCCGCGGCCGCGACCTCGT
Source organism: Paracoccus pantotrophus (assembly GCF_008824185.1). Lineage (NCBI taxonomy): Bacteria > Pseudomonadati > Pseudomonadota > Alphaproteobacteria > Rhodobacterales > Paracoccaceae > Paracoccus > Paracoccus pantotrophus. The sequence goes on along the minus strand of NZ_CP044423.1, from coordinate 697,808 downwards.
GCAGCCGCTCGGGATGGATCAGCGGATGGATGCCCGGCCCCAGCAGCATCTCGGTGCCGCCGACCAGGTCGCGAAAGACCAGCCGGCCCTCCAGCACATGCAGCCGCGCCCAGGTGCCGGGCCGGGTCGCATGGGCACGCAACAGGCCCTTGGGCACGGTGGTTTCGGTGAATTCCGGCGTGCGCCGATAGGGCGCGGCGTCACCGGGCCAGGCCGGGCGGCTCATGACGCGGGCCAGTCGTAGAGATGGATCAGCTTGGGGTCGTCGGCCGCCGCCAGCATCCGCCGCACCCGGTCCTGGAACAGCGCCGCGAAGCGGGCCAGTTCGGCCGGATCGGCCCGCCCCGCGACCGCGCGCGGCATCAGCCCGGCCATGGCGGGATCATGCGGCACATGGCCGGTGTCGATGTCCACCACCACCCCATCGCCATTGTCGCGCCGGCGCAGCGCCATGACCCCGTCGATCGGCGCCTCGAAGCGCAAGAGCCCGCGGCGCGCGAACAGCTGCCCCGCGCCGATGCCGTGAAAGCCGCCCTCGGCCGCGGCACCCGTGACCAGCGTCGCGACCGAGGCGACAACGCCGGTCGTGCCCTGCCCGACGCCCTCGCGCATATGCACCTCGATGCCGCCGCGCTCGGGCAGGTCGTCGCCGTAAAGCCATTCCAGCCCGGCCAGCACCATCAGCCAGGCCCCGGCGACCACCGGGCAGGAATGGCCGCAAAGCCGCACCGCATCGACATAGCGATAGGTCATCACCCCGTCCTCGGCCGAGCCCAGGAAACCCGCCAGGGGATCGCGGAGCCGGATCGCCGGCGCATCGTCGAAGAAGGCGGGAAAAACCATGGCTCACTCCTGTTCCTCGGCCAGCAGGTCGGCCAGCGTGCGGTGGTCCATCACCTGCAGGAAGGCGGCCAGCGCATCGCGGATCGCCGCGTCCAGCGCGCCGGGCCGGTTCGGGGCGCGGATCTCCTCGGGGCCAAAACATTCGGCGGCGGCCATGTCCGGCTCGGTCACGCGCAGCACCTCGCCCAGGGACAGCGCGGCCGGGTTGCGGCCCAGCTCCAGCCCGCCCGAGCGGCCGCGGACCGAGTTCAGGAACCCCGCCCGCGTCAGCACGTTCGCCACCTTGGTCAGGTGGCTGCGCGAGATGTCATAGGCCAAGGCCGCCTCCTCGATGGTGATCAGCCGGTCGGGATGCCGCGCCGCATAGATCAGCAGGCGCAGGGCGTAATCCGAAAAGCTGGTCAGTCGCATGCGGGGGGCTTCCTCGATCCGCCCGCACAAAAGCACGGCCCGCGCCAGGCGGTCAATGGCGCCCGCCAGGGCGCGGCGCGGCGCGGTCTGGGGGCACAGGGACAGGCGGGACGGCGGCGCGGAAAGGAAGGCGGCGGCGGGCATGGTCAGAACCGCAGCCGCGTGCCCAGGTAGAAGGCGCGTCCCTCGCCGGGGATGAAGGCCGCCTGTCCGGCCATGGCCTGATCCACGACCAGCGTCGAGGCGGCATAGCGTTCGTCGGTCAGGTTGGTGACTTGGACATGGACCGCGGCGTTCGGCGTCAGCGCATATTCGGCCCCCAGGTCCAGCAGCGCATAGGAATCGTTGAAGACCGTGTTCATGTTGTCCACCGGCGTCCGGCCCGGCACCCAATGCAGCTTGCCGGTCAGCACCAGCCGTTCGACCGGGCGCCAGTCCAGCACCAGCGAGATGACGTTGCGCGGCGCGCCGGCGATGCGGTTGTCGCCGCGCAGGGGATCGTCGTCGAAGCGGAAATCCTGCCAGGTCCAGGCCAGCCGCGCCGCCAGCGTTTCCGTCAGCTCGCCCGACAGGCCAAGCTCGGCCCCGCTGTGCCGGGTCCGCCCGGCATTGACCGAGGCCAGCGTGGCGCCGGTCACGTCGCGCAGCGACAGCAGTTCGTTCTTCAGCCGCGCGTGATAGAGGGTCGCGTCCCAGGACAGGCGCTGCCATGTCCCGCGCCAGCCCAGCTCCAGCGTGGTCGAGGTCTGCGCCTCCAGGTCCGGCGTCGCGAACATGGCCGCAGGCGCCGCGGGATCGGCAGGGTTCGGCCGGCCCGGCCCGCTGTTCGGCGTGCCGCCAACCGTCCCCAGCAGGTCGTCATGGGTCGGCGGCTCGAAGCCGCGCGCCAGCGAAATCCAGGCAAACTGCCCCTCGGCCGGGGTCCAGGACAGGGCCAGCGCCGGGGTGAAGCCGCTATAGCTGCGGTCGTAGCTGGTCGAGACCGCCGGCACCGCGCCATCGGGCAGGCGCATGCCGGGATTCATCGGGCTGTAGCCCACCGTCGGCCGGGTCGCCGCCCCCCAGCGATCCTCGCTTTCGCGGCTGGCATGGTTGAAGGCGATCGAGGGCGACAGGGTGAACCCGCCCAAGGGCAGGTTCCCCCCGGCAAAGATCGACAGGGTATCGGCCGTCAGCCGGTTGCGGCCGAAGGCCGGGCCGCGCGCGCCGCCCAGGTTGTGGAAATAATCGCGGTCGGCCTTGCCGAAGGACCAGGTCAGCCCGGTCTCGAACAGCGGCAACTCCCCTTCGCCCATCCGGCTGTAGCGCGCGGTCAGCGTGGCGTCGCTGCCCTCGGTATCGCGGAACCCGGATGAGATCGGAAAGGCGAAACTGTCGTCGGTCCGCGACAGGCTCAGGCCGAAATCATAGATGTCCGCGCCGCGCTCCAGCGTCGTGCGGGCGCCGGCCAGGGTCTGCCGGGTGTCGCGCCGCGGCCGGTCGCGCGGCACGTTCGGCCCCGGCCCCACCGGCGCGCCGCCGACGATCACCGGGCCGGCATGGTTGCTTTCGGGATCGTTCCGGACCGCATCCCAGGTCAGAGGCCCGGCCACGTCGAATTCCAGGTCGGTATGGCTGAAGAACAACCGCGTCACCGCCTCGCCGGTCTGCAGGGTGACATTGCCGCCGATGCCGCTGCGGCGCGAGCCGTTATGGTCGCGATAGCCGTCCTTCTGCGCATGTTCGAAGCGCAGCAGCACATCGGCCCGCTCGCCGTCGATGCCATAGCTGCCCGCGACCTCGCCCCGCCCGAAACTGCCGCCGCCGAAGCTGAGCCGCAGCCCCGGCGCCGTTACGCCCGAGGGCGAGGCGAAGTTGATCGCGCCGCCCAGCACGTTGGCGCCGATGCGATTGGCCGCGGCGCCGCGAAACACCTCGATGCTCTCGGCCTGGCCCGGCGCGGCAAGGCCCACGACATAGGAGCCGTCGGCGCGGTTCACCGGCATGCCGTCCTGAAGGATCAGCAAGCCGCGCTCGGCCGGGTTCTGCTGCAGGCCCGCGCCGCGGATCTGGATGCGCGGCTGGTCGTTGCCGCCGAAGAACTCCTGCACCACGACGCCGGGCACCTCGGACAGCGTGTCGGCCAGCGTCGGCGCGGCCTCGCCCACGGGCTCGCTGCGGTCGATCAGCGTCACCGCACCGGGCGTCGCCTCGAACCGGCGGGCGGTGGTGTCGGCGCGGATCTCGATCTCGTCCAGCACGATCACCGCGCCGGGCGCGGCCGATTGCGCCAGCGCCGCCCCCGCCTGCAAGGACAGCCCGGCCGCCAGCCCGGACAAGACCGGGATCATTCGCGCAAGGGGTTTCGTTTTGTCGTCAGCGTCCATGTCGGCACGTCCTTCATCTTCCCGCAAGGGACAGCGCCGGCGGCGATGTGCGGCGCGAGGGTGGCAATGAAACGGCTGGCACAGGGCTTGCGATGCGGCATAGCGGCGGCGGGCATGGGCTGCGGGCACGCCGGAATGACCCCGCCTGCATAGGTCAGCAAAACATGAATGTGAAGGTCATATTTTAGACAGGTCGCTTTTGCCGCAGCCTGCCGCCGCGGGCGGCGCGCTGGACAGCCGGGTTGCCGGCAAGCTACACAGGGACGGCAAAAAACACCCCGAACACGCGCGAAAGACGGAAAAGCCAACCCATGTCGAACCAGGGCCGGAAACTGGAGCAAGCGGCCAAGGCGGCGTGGCTTTCCTATGTCGCGGGCAAGACCCAGGACGAGATCGCGGGGATCATGGGCATCTCGCGCCAGACCGCGCAGCGCCTGGTGGCGCAGGCCATGGCCGAGGGCATCGTCAAGATCCGCATCGACCATCCCTTTGCCCATTGCATGGACCTGGCCGCAGGATTGCAGCGCAAGTACGGGCTGGCGTTCTGCCAGATCGCCCCTTCGGATGCGCCCGAGGCCGGGGTGGCGCTGATGCTGGCCGATGTGATCGAGCAATGGCTGCGCCGGGCCGAGCCGATGACCATGGCGATCGGCACCGGGCGCACCCTGCGCAGCGCCATCGCGCAATTGCCGCATATCGACTGCCCGCAGCACCGCATCGTCTCGCTGACCGGCAATATCGCGCCGGACGGCTCGACCGCCTATTACAACGTGCTGTTCACGCTGTCGGACCTGGTGACGGCGCGCAGCTTTCCCCTGCCGCTGCCGGTCATCGCCCCCAGCGTGCGCGAGCGGCAGGCGGTCAACAGCCAGCCCAGCATCGAGCGGCTGATCCGCATGTCGGCCGAGGCCGCGGTGGCCTTTGTCGGCATCGGCACGGTGGGCGCGGGCGCGCCGCTGATGCTGGACGGCTTCCTGTCGCAGCCCGACCTGGACGCGCTGGTCGCGGCCGGCGCGGTGGGCGAGATCACCGGCTGGGCCTATGACGCGCGGGGCGCACTGGTGGCGGGGCTCAGCAACGACCGCGTGGCTTCGGCCCCGATCCCGCCGCGCGAGACGACGCTGGTGATCGGCGCCGCCCATGGCGCCGAAAAGGTGCCGGCGATCCGCGGCGCGCTGCGCGGCGGTCTGATCAGCGGGCTGATCACCGATGCCGCGACCGGCGCGGCGCTGCTGGCCGACTGACCCCTACATCGCGGCGATCTCGGCGCGCTGCTGCTGCATGCGCAGGAAGATGCGCCAGTCCCGCTCGCGCCGGGCGCGGGCGGCGGGCTCGGGGCGGGTCACCTCGGCCGGCCGGGCAAAGCGCGCCCGCGCCGCGCGGATCCCGCCCAGCAGCGGCGCGGCGGCGGCGATGGCGGTGCCGCGCAGCACCGCGTCCTGCGGCTGCCAGTGGATCTCGGCCCCTGTCGCATCGGCATAAAGCTGGCGCAGCAGGGCCGAGCGCGCCTGCCCCCCGGCCATGGCCAGCGCAGCGGGCGCCAGCCCCATATGCGCGATGACCTGCCGCGTTCCCAGCGCGATGCCGACCGCCGCGCGCCAGTAAAGCGCGTCCAGCGCCTGCGCGCTGCGCTCCAGCGTCAGGCCGTGGATCACGCCGCGCAGCAGCGGATCGGCAAAGGGCGTGCGGCTGCCCTTGATGTCGGGCAGGACATGCAGGTCGGGCGCAGGCTCGGGATCGGCGGCGATGCGGGCCAGGATCTCGTCGTGGCTGGCCGGCTGCGGGAAAAGCCCGCGCACCCGCTCCAGCAACGCGCCGGTCGCGGACTGGCCGCCCTCGCTGACGCTTTCGCCGGGCAGGATGGCGCCGGGATAGGGCCCCCAAAGCGCCGCGCGCGGCGCCAGCCCCGTCGCCATGACGCAATTCGAGGTGCCGGCGATCAGCGCCGGCATGTCCGGCGCCGCGCCAAGCGCCCCGGCAAAGGCGTCGATCAGCCCGGCGGCGACCAGCGTGCCGGGCTCCAGCCCCAGTTCCGCCGCACCCCGCGGCGACAGCGGCCCGATACGCGCGCCGGGCGGCAGGACCGGGCCGGGGCGCGGGAAATCGGCGATCCCCGCCCGTTCCAGCAAGTCCCGCTGCCAGCCGCCGCGGTCGGGCAGCCAGGGCCATTTCGCCGCCGCCGCGCAAAGCGAACGCGCCTCGGTCCCGGTGGCGCGAAAGGCCAGGTGGTCGCAAAGGTCGCGCACCCCTTGCAGCGCCGCCCAGACCTCGGGCCGGTGGCGGCGCAGCCACATCAGCTTCGGCGTCTGCATCTCGGGCGAGACCGAGCCCCCGGCCCGCGTGACGATCTCATGCGGGATGCGGCTGAGTTCCGCCGCCTCGGCCACGGCGCGGTGGTCGTGCCAGGCGATCACGTCGGGGGCAAAGCCCGGCGCTTCGACCACCAGCGAGCAGGTGGCGTCAAAGGCCAGCGCCCCGACCTGCGCGGGATCGGCGCCGGCCTGCCGCAGCGCCTCGGCCAGCGCCTCGGCCACGGCCTGCCAGATCTCGGCGAAATCGTGCATGGCCTGCCGGTCGGGGCCCGGAATGGTGGCGAACCCCCGGCTCGCGCGGGCGACCAGCCGGCCTTCGGGGGTGAAAATCCCCGCTCGCGCGCGGGCCGAGCCCACATCCACGGCCCCGATCAGCACGCCGATTCCCCTTCCCTAGCCCAGTCCGGCCAAAGTCTTGGGCAAATCCCGCGCGTGGTCAATCAGCGCGTCGGGGGCCAGCGCCGCCAGCTTTTCGGCCAGCCGCGCCGGCGCGGCATGGCTGCCGCCCAGAAAGCCGATAACCCGCATCCCCGCCGCGCGGGCGGCGCGCAGACCGGCCGGGCTGTCCTCGATCACCACGCAATCGGCCGGCGCGATGCCCAAGTGCCGGGCGGCGAACAGGAACAGGTCGGGCGCGGGCTTGCCGCGCGCCACCTGCGTCGCGGAATAGACATGCGGCCCGAAGAGCGGTGCCAGCCCGGTCAGCGACAAGGACAGCCGCAACCGCTCGGGCGCGCTGGAGGAGGCCACGGCGCGCGGCCCGGACAGTTGCGCCAGCGCCTCGGCCATGCCCGGCACCGGGCGCAATTCGCGGCGAAAGCGCAGGGCCAGCGCCTCGGCATAGCCGGGCACGGCAGGGCGCAGATCGACGCCCTGCCCCTCTGCCGCCTCGACGATGGTCGAAAACGAACGGCCAAGGAACTCGTCATAGATGCGGGCGCGAGCGATCGGCGCGCCCAGCCTTTGCAGCAGCGCCTCGATCTCGGCCACGGCGAGGGGTTCGGAATCCACCAGCACCCCGTCGCAGTCGAAGATCAGCCCGCGCACCACCGCCTAGCCCTTGAGATAGGCGTCGAGCGTCGCGCGCGTGCCCCTGTCCCACAGCATGGCCAGCCAGCGTGCGAAGGGTTCGGCAAAGCGCGGATCGCGGCCGGTCGCGCCATAGATCTCGGCCATGTCCAGCCAGGCCGAGGGATCGGTCCGGGCCGCCTGCGCCACCTGCGTCAGGTGGTCCCAGTTCGGATCGTTCGGCTCGATCACCGCGCCGCTGTCGCTGGTGCCGGCGCAATAGCGGCACCACAGCGCCGATTCCAGCGCCAGCCCGTCCACGGGCAGGTCGCGCTCCCGCCGGTGGGCGATGGTCGGCACGATGAATTTCGGCTGCCGGTTCGAACCGTCGAGGCAAAGCCTGCGCACCGTGTCGCCGATCTTGGGATTGGCGCAGCGTTCGGCCACCTTGGCGAAATAGGCCTGCAGGTCGGTGCCGGGCACCGGCGGCACGGCGGGGATGATCTCGTCCGCCTCGACCTTTCCCAGGAAGGCGCGGACCTGGGCGTCGGCCATCGCCTCATGCACGAAATGGATGTCCAGCAGCCCGGCCGGATAGGCGATCACCGCATGGCCGCCGTTGAGGATGCGGATCTTCATCAGTTCCCAGGGCGTCACGTCGGCGACGAATTCGACGCCGGCCTTCTCAAGCGGCGGGCGGCCGGCGGGAAAGTTATCTTCGAGCACCCATTGGATGAAATCCTCGCAGAAGACCGGGGCGTCGTCATGGATGCCGAAATTCTCGCGCACCATGCGGCGTTCGCGGTCGCTGGTGGCGGGGGTGATGCGGTCCACCATGGCGTTCGGGAAGGCGACATTCGCCGTGATCCACCGGGCCAGCTCCGGGTCCGAGAGCCGCGCGGTTTCGGCCACCGCCTCGCAGGTGACCTTGCCGTTATGCGGGATGTTGTCGCAGCACATAACGGTGAAGGGCGCGTGCCCCGCCGCCCGCCGCGCCTTCAGCCCCGCGACGATCAGGCCGAACACGGTCCGCGGCGCGTCGGGGTTTTGCGCGTCCGCCGCGATGGCGGGATGGGCCGGGTCGAAATGCCCGGTGGCGGCATCGATGAAGTAGCCGCCCTCGGTGATGGTCAGCGCCACGATGCGGATCGCCGGATCGGCCAGCGCGGCGATGACCCGCCCGTGATCGCCCGGCGCGATATAGTCCATGATCGGCCCCAGCACGCGGGCGTCCGAGCGGTCGGCCGATTGCTCGACCAGCGTGTAAAGATAGTCCTGCGCCGCCAGCGTGTCGCGCATCCGCGCATCGCCCGGCATGACGCCGGCGCCGATGATGGCGAAATCCTGCGCCAGCCCCATGTTCATCAGCCGGTCCAGATAGGCGGCCTGATGGGCACGGAAGAAATTGCCGACGCCGAAATGCAGGATGCCGGGGCGCAGGGCGGCGCGGTTATAGCCCGGCACCGGCTGGCCGAGGCGGTCGAGGGTCTGGTTGGAAAGCCTGTCCATCCGAATTCATCCCGGTTCTGATCTGCAAAGACGGGGCCGCGGCAGCGACCCCGACGCGGCTGCCGTCAAAGCGCAAGGCCGTTCTGGTCGAAGCGATAGACCCGGCCGTCCTGCGGGGTCAGCCAGATGCGGTCGCCGTGATCCACCGGGAACTCGCCCGCCGCCCGCGCGACGATGGGGGTGCCGCCGTCCAGCTCGACATGCAGGAAGGTGTCCGAGCCCAGATGCTCGGCCACGCCCACCGTGCCGGCGAACTGGCCGCCGGTGGTGGACATGGTGAAATGCTCGGGGCGCACGCCGATGGCATGGGCCCCCTTGGCGGCGGCCGCCTCGCCCTCGATGAAATTCATGTTCGGGCTGCCGATGAAACCGGCAACGAAGCGGTTCGCGGGCTTGCGGTAAAGCTCGAGCGGCGAACCCACCTGCTCGACCCGGCCGGCGCGCAGCACGACGATCTTGTCGGCCATGGTCATCGCCTCGACCTGGTCATGGGTGACATAGACCATGGTCGTCGCCAGCTTCTTGTGCAGCTCGGAAATCTCGACCCGCATGTTCACCCGCAAGGCCGCGTCGAGGTTCGACAATGGCTCGTCGAACAGGAAGGCCGAGGGCTCGCGCACGATGGCGCGGCCGATGGCGACGCGCTGGCGCTGGCCGCCCGACAGCTGGCCGGGACGGCGGTCCAGGTAATCGGTCAGGTTCAGGATGCCGGCGGCGTGCTGGACGCGCCGCTCCTGCTCATCCGCCGCCATGCCCGCCATCTTCAGCGGAAAGGCGATGTTCTTCCTGACCGACATATGCGGGTAAAGCGCATAGGACTGGAACACCATGGCCAGCTTGCGCTGCGAGGGCGGCGCCTGGGTCACGTCCCGCCCGTCGATGACGATCCGGCCCGAGGTCACATCCTCGAGCCCCGCGATCAGGCGCAGGAGCGTGGACTTGCCGCAGCCCGAGGGGCCGACGAAGACCACGAATTCGCCGTCGTGGATCTCCAGATCGACGCCCGGAATGACCTCGACCTCGCCAAAGCTCTTGCGGACCTGTTGAAGCGTGATGCTACCCATCATTCCCCCCTTTCATTTCACCGCGCCGAAGGTCAGGCCGCGCACGAGTTGCTTCTGGCTGAACCAGCCAAGGATCAGGATCGGGGCGATGGCCATGGTGCTCGCCGCCGAGAGTTTCGCGTAGAAAAGCCCTTCGGGACTGGAATAGCTGGCGATGAAGGTCGTCAGCGGTGCCGCCTTGGACGTGGTCAGGTTCAGCGTCCAGAACGCCTCGTTCCAGGCCAGGATGACGTTCAGAAGCAGGGTCGAGGCGATGCCGGGCACCGCCATCGGCGTCAGCACGTGCAGGATCTCGTTCTTGAGGCTCGCCCCGTCCATCCGCGCCGCCTCGAGGATCTCGGAGGGAATCTCGCGGAAATAGGTATAGAGCATCCAGGTGATGATCGGCAGGTTGATCAGCATCAGGACGACGGTGATGCCCAGCCGCGTATCCAGAAGGCCCCAGGACCGGAACAGCAGATACATCGGGATCAGCACGCCCGCGGCCGGCATCATCTTGGTCGACAGCATCCACATCAGCAGATCCTTGGTGCGCTTGGCCGGCTGGAAGGCCATCGACCAGGCGGCCGGGATGGCGATCAAGAGGCCCAAGAGCGTCGAGCCGACCGAGATGATGACCGAGTTCATGAAATGCCGGAAATAGGGCGAGCGGGACTGCACCTCGGCATAGTTCTGGGTCGTCCAGTCGAAGAACAGGAATTTCGGCGGGGATGCTATGGCGTCGGCCTCGGACTTGAAGCTGGTCAGGATCGTCCACAGGATCGGAAAGAAGATCAGCAGCGCCACGCCCCAGGCCAGGATGGTGAAGCCCCAGCGGCGGGTATCGGAAATCTTGCGGGCCATGGTTCTTACTCCAGCGTCTTGCCGATCATCCGCATCAGGAAGATCGCGACGATATTGGCAAGGATGACGGCGATGATGCCCCCGGCGGATGCGCCGCCCACGTCGAACTGCAGCAGCGCCTGCGAAAAGACCAGATAGGTCAGGTTGGTGGACTGGTAGCCCGGCCCGCCATTGGTGGTGACCAGGATCTCGGCGAAGACCGAAAGCAGGAAGATGGTCTCGATCAGGATCACCACGGTGATGGCGCGCGACAGGTGCGGCAGGATCAGGTGGGTGAATTTGGCCCAAGCACCGGCGCCGTCCATCTCGGCCGCCTCCATCTGCTCGCTGTCGAGCGATTGCAGCGCGGTCAGCAGGATCAGCGTGGCGAAGGGCAGCCATTGCCAGGCGACGATCAGGATGATCGACATCAGCGGATATTGCGCCAGGAAATCGATGGGCTGCGCGCCCACCGCCTTGGCGAGCCAGGCGAAAAGCCCGTTCACCGGGTTCATGAACATGTTCTTCCACACCAGCGCCGAGACGGTGGGCATGATGAAGAAGGGCGCGATCACCAGGATGCGCACCACGCCCTGCCCGAACATCGGCTGGTCCAGCAGCAGGGCCAGCAGGATGCCGCCCCCCACGGTGATGACCAGCACGCCCCCGACCAGCAGCAGCGTGTTCTGCATCGCGGTCCAGAAGGCGGGATCGGACAGGAAATACTGGTAATTGGCCCAGCCGATGAAGCGTTCCATGCCGGGCGAGAGCAGGTTGTAGCTCTGGAAGCTGAACCACAGCGTCATGGCCAGCGGCACGATCATCCAGCCCAGCAGCAGCAGGACCGAGGGCGCGACCATCAGGCGCGCGAGTGTTTTCTGATGTCGGGTAGCCATCGGCGCGCCTCCCACGCGAGCGATGAGGGTTCGGATTGCGGCAGGGGCCGGGCTTGCCGCCCCCCGCCCGGTTCGCGGCCGTCAGGCCGGACCGGCGGTCACTTCGGATAGCCGGCCCGGGCCATTTCGCGCTCGGCGATCTGCTGGGCCATCTGCAACGCCTGCTCGACGCTGGCCTGCCCGGCCAGCGCGGCCGAGAATTGCTGGCCGACCGCGGTGCCAAGCGCCTGGAACTCGGGGATGCCCACCCATTGCGTGCCGATATAGGGCACTTCCACGGTGGTCGGGTTCGCAAGATCGGCCGACATGATGCTGTCGAGCGTCGGCTTGGCGAAGGGCGCGGCCTCAAGATAGGCCGGATTTTCGTAAAGCGAGGTCCGGGTGCCGGGCGGCACGTTCGCCCAGCCCTCGGCGGCCGCGACCTGTTCGGTATAGGCTTTCGAGGTCGCCCAGGCGACGAACTTCTTGGCCGCATCCGGCGCATCGGTCGAGGACGGGATCGCCAGCGTCCAGGCCCAGAGCCACATCTGCGGCTTCTCGCCCTCGGGGGCCAGCGCATAGCCGACCTTGTCGGCCACGGTCGAATCCTTGGGGTTCGACACGAAGCTGGCCGCCACGGTGGCGTCGATCCACATGCCGCATTTGCCGGTCTGGAACAGCGCCAGGTTCTCGTTGAAGCCGTTCGACGAGGCGCCGGGCGGGCCGGCCTCGTTCATGATCGCGACGTAATCGGTCAGCGCCTTCTTCCAGGCCTCGCCCGAGAATTGCGGCTTCCATTCCATGTCGAACCAGGGCGCGCCGTAGCTTGCGCCCATCGAGGTCAGGAAGGCCATGTTCTCGCCCCAGCCGGCCTTGCCGCGCAGGCAGATGCCATAGACCTCGGCCGATTTGTCGGTCATCTTGCGCGCCGCGTCATAGACGAAGTCCCAGGTCGGGCGCTCGGGCATTTCCAGCCCGGCCTTCTCCATCAGGTCGGTGCGATACATGATCATCGCGGATTCGCCGTAGAAGGGCGCGGCATAAAGCTTGCCGTCCAGCGACAGCCCCTCGGCGATGGGCGGCAGGATGTCGGCGGCGTCGTAATCCTCGCCCATGTCCTCGAGCGGCGTCAGCCAGCCCTGCTTGGCCCAGATCGGCACCTCGTAATTGCCGACGGTCACGATGTCGTATTGCCCGCCCTTGGTGGCGATGTCGGTGGTGACGCGCTGGCGCAGCACGTTCTCTTCCAGCGTCACCCATTCCAGCTGGATGTCCGGGTTCGCATCGGTGAACGGCTTGGTCATCTTCTGCATGCGGATCATGTCGCCGTTGTTCACGGTGGCGATGGTCAGCGTCTCGGCCAAGGCGGGCGCCGCCAGCGCCGTCATGGCGCAAGCCCCCATCAGGCCGCGCAGCATCATGCTCATTCGATTGTCCTCCCCTGCGGATCAGCATTTGCTAATGTGATGGGCAAATGCTCACATACTCGCCGCCGGGCTGTCAAGCGAAATCGGCGCGGCCCGATACTCCGGGACCGCGCCGACCGATAGTTTCTTGCAGGGATGGGCGGGGTTCAGCCGCGGCCGCGATAGGGCGGCACGCCCTGGTCGGGGATCCAGACCGCCTCGGGCACGGGTCCGGTCTGCCAGAACACGTCGATGGGCATGCCGCCGCGCGGATACCAGTAGCCGCCAATGCGCAGCCAGCGCGGCGCAAGAAACCCCGCCAGCCGCCGGCCGATCGAGACGGTGCAGTCTTCGTGGAAAGCGCCGTGATTCCGGAAGCTTCCAAGGTAAAGCTTCAGCGATTTCGATTCGACCAGCCAGTCTCCGGGCACATAATCGATGACCAGATGCGCGAAATCCGGCTGCCCGGTCATCGGGCAGAGCGAGGTGAACTCGGGCGCGGTAAAGCGCACGTTATAGGACACGTCGGCCTGCGGGTTCTGCACCCGCTCCAGCTCGGCCTTGTCGGGGCTTTCGGGCAGCCGGGTGGCGCCGCCCAGCTGCTTGAGGCCGCTGTAGATCGTCTCGGTCATGCTTCTCTCCGAATGTCAGACGCCGCGCCGGTTGCCCCAGATCAGGACATGCAGCTGCGGCAGGATGCGCGGTTTCAGCCAGCCACGGCCGACCGTGTTCTCGACCAGCCAGAGCAGCCGGTCGGCCAGGGCCTGCGGATCGACCGGCTGGGCGGGATCGGTTTCGGGGTTGCCGGGCTGCAGGTAGAGCGGCAGGCCGGGATGGCGGTCGGCGACCGCGCGCGCCCAGTCCAGGTCGCGCCGGTCGAAGATCACGATCTTCAGCACCCGCTGGCCGGCACCCTCGCCGGCCTTGAGGCAGCGGTCGAAGGCGTCCCAATCGACCACCTGCCCGCTGGAGGGCGGTTTCGGCGACAGCACCAGCGTAGACAGGTCCGCGAACCAGGGCTGCGCGACCGAGCCCTGCGTCTCGCAGGCGAAGCGGTAGCCTGCGGCGCGTCCCAGCGCGATCAGCGGGGCGAAATCCTGGATCGCCGGATTGCCGCCGGACAGCGAGACGGTCAGCGGCTGGCCGCCGGACAGGCGCCGCACATCGGCCCAGATCGCCTCGGCGCTCATCGGCCGCCATTCGTGGCGGTGGCGGCTCTCCACCGCGTGCAGGCTGTCGCACCAGAGGCAGCGGTAGTCGCAGCCGCCGGCACGGACAAAGACCGTGGGCTCGCCGATCAGCGCGCCCTCGCCCTGGATGGTCGGGCCGAAGATTTCGGCAATGCGCAGGGTCATGGCCGATACTCGGCCCAGGTCTTGGGCGTCTCGGACACCCGGACCGCCACCGTCTCGGGCCAGCGCGCCTTGCACCAGTCATGGAAATGCCGCGCCATGTTCTCGGCGGTCGAGGGGCCGTCCAGCACGTCGTTCAGGTGGCGATGGTCGAAATGCGTGTCGATATAATGCTTCAGCGCCGCAAGCTCGTGATAGTCGCGCACGAAGCCGTCGGCATTCAGCTCGGCCGCGGCCAGTTCCACCACGACGACATAATTGTGCCCGTGCAGCCGGGCGCATTGGTGATCCGGCGGCAGATGCGCCAGCTGGTGCGAGGCCGAGAAATGGAACTCCTTGGCGATGCGGAACATCAGGCCCGCCCCCGTTCCGCGATGGCCTGCCGCCAGAAATCGCCATCCTCATAGGCGGTCGGGTCGGGGATGCCGGCCAGGTGGAAGGCCTCGCGCCGCTCGACGCAGGTGCCGCAGCGGCCGCAATGCAGGGTGCCGCCCTTGTAGCAGGACCAGGTCTCGGCAAAGGGCGTGCCGTGGCGGGCGCCCTCGGTCACGATGTCGGCCTTGCTCCGATGCACGAAGGGGGTCAGCAGCCGCACCTGCGCATAGCCGTCCAGCGCCGCGTCCTGCATGTGCTGGAAGGCCTCGGTGAAGGCGGGGCGGCAATCGGGATAAATGAAATGATCGCCGCCATGCACGGCGGTCGCCACCGCCCGGTCGCCCATCGCCGCCGCCATGCCGAAGGCCACGGTCAGCATGATGGCGTTGCGGTTCGGGACCACGGTGATGCGCATGGTCTCCTCGGCATAATGCCCGTCCGGCACCTCGGCGCCGCCGGTCAGGGCCGAGCCGGTCAGCACCGCCCCCACCCCGCGCATGTCGATGACGTGATGCGGCACGCCCAGCCGCCGGGCGGCGGCGGCGGCGAAATCCAGCTCCTTGCGGTGGCGCTGGCCGTAGTCGAAGGAAATCAGGCGCGAAAGCCCGCCCTGCGCCGCGATCATATGCGCCAGCGATACGGAATCGAGTCCGCCCGAGCAGACAACTGTCGTCTTCATCATGTGACCCTTGTTTTGATGACCGGGTAGGCTGCGACCGGTATGGGCGCCCGACATAGCGGGCTTTGGCCGGCGGCGCAACCGCCCGTCCCTTCCCGTCCCATCAGTCGGACAGATCCAGCGCCGGGGTTTCGCCGCTCTCCTCCAGGTGCCAGACCGCCTGCCAGCGCCCGTCGCGGCGGGCCAGGATCAGGTAGTTCCGCTGCGCCACATAGCGGTGGCGCTGGCCGGGCAGCGGGTGGATGCGGATCGGGTGGCCGGGCAAGGGCGCCTCGCCCAAGCCGGCGAACAGCCCCAGCGCGCGGGCATAGGCCTGCGGCGGCGCGCGATGCGAAATGCCCGAGGCGACCAGTTGATGCACCTTCTGCGCATCCGGCCCCATCACGGCGCGGGTCGCCAGGTGGATCTCGCCCGACAGCGCGGTGACATGGGCACGGGCGCGCCATTTCAGCACCTCGGCCAGCAAGCGCCGCCATTCGGCACGATGCACCCGGCTTTGCCACTGGTCGCGCAGGTCGTCCTCGTAATGCTGCATGCGCGGAATCGCCATCATCACCCGCTCCAGGAGCGACAGGCGCGGACCCAGCAGCGGGACGCTGGAGACCAGGAACACATGTTCGCCCTGCGGCGCCAGCGCCTCGACCGCTTGCCAGCCCGCGGGCCCCATGATGCGGTGGCGGTGGCGCTCGGACCGCAGGTCGGGCGCGGCGATGGTCAGGCCGGGCAGTTCGCGCTTCCAGCCGAGGCTTTCGCCCGAGGCATCCAGGAACAGCTCGGGAATGTCGCCTTCCGCCGCACCGTGCTGGAACAGCAGGTAGGTCTCGCGCGCCACGCCGAACAGGGTCCGGCCCACGGCCGAGCGGCTGCGCTGTTCCGGCAGCGAGCCCCAGCCGTCGCAGATGTCATGGTCGTCCCAGACCGACAGCGCCGGCACCTGCGCCGCCATCGCGGCATAGCCCGGCGCCTGCAAGACATGCAGATAGCGCGCGACGAAGCGGCGGCGCAGGTGTTCCGCCAGATCGGCAAGCTGCGCGAGGTCGTCCACCTCGGGCACCTTGTCGGGCCAGTCCCGGCTCAGCGGGTGGCCCTGCGTCGCCTCGTCGGCATAGATCTGGTCGCCGCCCTGCAGCAGCAGCGCAAAGGGCGCGCGGGCATGGTCGCGCGCCAGCCGCGTCCACATCAGGTTGCGCTCGGCGCCGTCGCGGTCCAGATCGCCGTTCTCCTCGCCGTTGCAGGAAACGAAGGCCAGGCGCAGGTCGCCCGACAGATCCGTCGCGACCGCGTGAAAGGTGCCCTCGAATTCATAGCCGCCATCCGCCGGGGTCAGGGTGAAATCGTGCCTCCAGACGGCGATGCCGGCGATCTGGGCGATGCGGCGCGGCGCGATCTCGGCCTCTGACAGGCGGATCGGCGGCGGGGCGGGTTCGTCCTTCGGCCGGATGACGATGGCCGCCAGCCGGATGCCCTGCCCCGCCATGCCGCGGAAATGCAGGATCGGCCCTGCCCGGCCGGGTCGCTGCGCCTCGTCCATCATCCTGCCTGTCCCTTTCGCATTGCAGCGAGGGATATAGGTGCGGCGCGGCCAAGCGCAAATCCGGCCGGCGGCGAACCGCGACCCCGCCGCCGGCGTTGGTCCCCAAAGGCAGCGCAGGAGCCGGTGATGACCGAGCGGATCGAAGGCGTGACCATCTCGCATCCCGAGCGGGTGATCTTTGCCGATGCCGGACCGGGCAAGGCGGGGCTGACCAAGGCGGGGCTGGCGCGCTATTACCAGCAGATCGCGCCGCTGATGCTGGAGGAGGCCGCCGACCGCCCGCTGTCGCTGCTGCGCCTGCCCGACGGGATGGCGGGCGAGCGGTTCTTCCAGAAGCATCCCGGCAAGGGCTTTCCCAAGGCGATCCGGCAGATGCGGATCACCGAAAGCGACGGCGAGGATGCGGCCTATGCCTATGTCGCCGACGCGGCCGGGCTGGTCGCCGCGGTGCAGATGGGCACGGTCGAGTTCCACATCTGGCCCGCCCGCCGCGACCGGCTGGAGCGGCCCGACCGGCTGGTCTTCGACCTAGACCCCGACGAGGGGCTGGACTTCGACGCCGTGCGTGCCGCCGCCCTGTCGCTGCGCGGCCGGCTGCTGGACCTGGGGCTTGAGCCCTGGGCGATGCTGACCGGCGGCAAGGGCGTGCATCTGGTCGTGCCCCTGCGCCGCAGCCTCGGCTGGGGCGATCTCAAGCGTTTCGCCCGCGACTTTGCGACGCTTTGCGCGCAGGACGAACCGGACCGCTATACGGTGGAACTGGCCAAGGCCAGCCGCAAGGGCCGGATCTTCATCGACTGGCTGCGCAACGAGCGCGGCTCGACGGCGGTTGCGCCCTTTTCGGTGCGCGCCCGGCCCGGCGCCCCGGTGGCGGCGCCGGTCGGCTGGGACGAGCTGGCCGGGATCGCCAGCGCCCGTGCCTTCGGCACCCAGGCGGCGCGGGAACGCGGCTGGGCCGGCATAAGGCGGGTGCGGCAAAGCCTGACCCGGCCGATCTTCGCGGCGCTGGACAGGGCGCTGACCGGTTGACCCCCGTTCAGCCCTCGATGCGCCGGCCGTCTTGCGCATCGAAGACATGCAGGTGCCCCGGATCGGGCACCACGTCGACCCGGTCGCCGCGCGCCAGCCCGCTGGTGCCGGGCAGGCGCAACACCAGTGGCACCTCCGAGCCCTCGATCATGCCATAGCCGAAGGCATCGGCGCCCAGCCGCTCGACCGAACGCAGCAGGACCGGGATCGCCGCCTCGCCCGGCGCGGCGGGCCGCAGATGCTCGGGACGCAGGCCAAGCCGCAGATCGCCGCCGCGCGGCAGGCCCGGCAGCGGCAGCACCGCCCCGCCGGGCAGGGTCACGCGGCCCTCGGCCGCCGAGACGGTGAAGATGTTCATGGCGGGCGAGCCGATGAAACCGGCGACGAATTCGCTGGCCGGGCGCTGATAGACTTCCAAGGGCGTCGCGATCTGCTCGGCCACGCCCTTGTTCATCACGATCAGCCGGTCCGCCAGCGTCATCGCCTCGACCTGGTCATGGGTGACGTAAAGCGTGGTCTGGCCGGTGCGCAGGTGCATCTCCTTGATCTGCAGGCGCATCTGCACCCGCAGCTTGGCGTCGAGGTTCGACAGCGGCTCGTCCAGCAGCAGCGCGGCGGGCTCGCGCACCAGCGCCCGGCCCATGGCGACGCGCTGGCGCTGGCCGCCCGACAGCGCGCGCGGCTTGCGGTCCAGATAGGGCTCCAGCTCCAGCATGGTCGCGGCCTTGGCGACGCGGGCCTCGATCTCGGCTTTCGACATCCGGGCGATCTTGAGCCCGTAGGCCATGTTCTCGCGCACCGACATATGCGGATAAAGCGCGTAGTTCTGGAACACCATGGCGATGTCGCGCTGGCGCGGCTCCAGGTCGTTGACCACCTTGCCGCCGATCTCGACCGTGCCGGCGCTGATCGCCTCCAGCCCGGCCACCATGCGCAGAAGCGTGGACTTGCCGCAGCCCGAAGGTCCGACAATGACCACGAATTCGCCGTCGGCGATCTCCATGGTGATGCCGTGGATGACCTGGTTTCCCGCATAGCTCTTGCGGACATCGTTAAGCAGGATGCGGGCCATCTATTTCTCCGTCTCGACCAGGCCCTTGACGAACCAGCGCTGCATCAGCACCACCACCAGGATCGGCGGCAGGATGGCCAGCACGCTTGTGACCATCACGAGGTTCCAGGGCGTATCGGCATCGGCGAATGAGATCATCTTCTTCAGCGCGATGACGATGGTGTTCATTTCGTTGGAATTGGTGACCAGCAGCGGCCACAGGTATTGCGTCCAGCCATAGATGAACTGGATCACGAAGATCGCCGCGACATTGGTCAGCGACAGCGGCCACAGGATGTCCTTGAAGAACCGCCAGGGCCCGGCGCCGTCGACCCGCGCCGCCTCCAAGAGTTCGTCCGGGATGGTCATGAAGAACTGCCGGAACAGAAGCGTCGCGGTGGCCGAGGCGATCAGGGGCAGGATCAGCCCCGGATAGGTGTCGATCAGCCCCAGGTCGACCATGACCTTGTAGGTCGGCTGGATGCGCACCTCGACCGGCAGCATCAGGGTGATGAAGATCAGCCAGAAACAGGCCATGCGCAGCGGAAAGCGGAAGAAGACGATGGCATAGGCCGAGGCCATCGAGATCACGATCTTTCCCAGCGCGATGCCCATGGCGACGATGGTGGTATTGGCCAGAAGCCGCCACAGGCTGACCCCGCCGATGCGGCTGATCCCGCCCGAGAAGGCATCGGAATAGTTCCGCGCCGCCTCGGGCCCGGGCAAGAGCGGCAGCGGCGGGCGCAGGATGGTCTGCACCGAATGGGTCGAGGCGACGAAGACGTAATAGACCGGAAAGGCCACCACGATCACGCCCAGCACCATCCAGAAATGCGCCAGCACTCGCCCGGCGCCGCGCGCGGCCAGCGGAGAGGATTCAGCCATAATGCACCCTCCGCTCGATGAAGCGGAACTGGAAGGCGGTCAGCGCGATCACGATGATCATCAGGATCACCGATTGCGCGGCGGAATCGCCCATGATCAGGTTCACGAAACCGTCGTTATAGACCTTGTAGACCAGCGTCTCGGTCGCCTTGCCGGGGCCGCCGCCGGTCACGGCATGGATGATGCCGAAGGTGTCGAACAGCGCATAGACGGTGTTCACCACCAGCAGGAAGAAGGTCGTCGGCGCCAGAAGCGGGAAGGTGATGGTCCAGAAGGCATGGCGGCGCGAGGCGCCGTCGATCGCCGCCGCCTCCAGAAGCGATCGAGGAATCGCCTGCAAGCCAGCGACAAAGAACAGGAAATTATAGCTGATCTGCTTCCATGTCGCGGCCGCGACAACCAGCGCCATCGCCTGCTCGCCGTCCAGCAGCGGGTTCCAGTAGATGCCCATCTGCCGCAGCGGCCAGGCCAGCGTGCCGAAGCTGGGATTGAACATGAACAGCCACAGCATGCCGGCGATGGCGGGCGCCACCGCATAGGGCCAGATCATCAGCGTGCGATAGAAGCCCTTGCCGCGGATGATCTTTTCCGCCTGCACGGCCAGGAACAGCGCAATCGCCATGGCGCAAAAGGCGACCAGCACCGAAAACACCACCGTCACCCGGACCGAGTTCAGATAGTTCGGATCGCTCAGCACCTTGCGGAAATTCGCCAGCCCCACGAAGGTCGTCTTCAGGCCAAAGGCATCCTCGCGCAGCACCGACTGGCGAAAGGCCTGCGCCGCCGGCCAGTAGAAGAAGATCAGCGTGATCGCCAGTTGCGGCGCCAGCAGCAGCCAGGGCAACAGCTTGTGCGGAAAGACCGTGCGTCTCATCCGTCCCCCTTGTCGGATCAGGCGGGCGCCGCAACGCCCGCCCCTGGTTTCAGCCGCCCGCGGCCTCGCGGATCGCGGCATTGCCGCGCTCGACGGCGTTCTTCAGCGCCGTGGCCGCGTCCTGCTGGCCGGCCAGCATCTTTTCATACTCCTCGTTCTGGATGTCGCGCAGCTGCGGCAGGTTCGGCGCGCGCACGCCCTTGGAGTTCTCGGTCGGCTGCTTGCCCATCATCTGCAGGATCGGCGTCTCGCGGCCGGGGTTCTGCTGGTAGAAATCCGAGCCCTTGGTCGCCTCGTAGGCCGCCATCGTCACCGGCAGATAGCCCGATTGCTCGTGCAGGTATTGCTGCACCTCGGTCTGCGACAGGTAGTTGAAGAAGGCGGCGACGCCCTTGTAGGTCTCGTCCGACTTGCCGCCCATCACCCAGAGCGAGGCACCGCCCGGCGTGGTGTTCTGCGGCGCGCCCTCGGCGGTCTCGTCATAGGGCAGCTGGCCGATGCCGTAGTTCATGCCCGATTTCACGATGTCGCCCAGCCCGCCCGAGCTTTCGGTCAGGATGCCGCATTCGCCCGAGGTGAAGTTCTGCTTGGCCTCGCTGGTGCGGCCGCCATAGACGAAGACGCCCTCTTTCGCCAGGTCCGCAAGTTCCTGGAAATGCTTGACGAACAGCGGGCCGTCGATCTTCAGCTCGGGCGTGCCGGCCAGGCCGTTCTCGTTCGTGCCCCAGCTGACATTGTTCCAGGCGGCGAAGTTCTCGGTATGGATCCAGGTCAGCCAGGTCGAGGTATAGCCGCAGGTCGCCGCCCCCGATTCCTTGATCTTGCGCGCAGCGGCCCAGACCTCGGCCCAGGTCTTGGGCGGGTTCTCGACGTCCAGCCCCGCCTTTTCGAAGATGTCCTTGTTGTAATACAGGATCGGCGAGGAGGAGTTGTAGGGGAAGGACAGCATGTCCCCCTCGGGCGTCGAGTAATAGCCGACGATGCCGGGCAGATACTGGCTCTTGTCGAATTCGTAGCCGCCTTCCTGCAGCACCTCGGCCACCGGCTTGATGGCGCCCTGCGCGCCCATCATGACGCCGGTGCCGACGTCGAAGACCTGGATGATGTCGGGGGCCTGGCCCGCGCGGAAAGCGGCGATGCCGGCATTCAGCGTTTCGGGATAGGTGCCCTTGAAGACGGGCTTGAGTTCGTAGTCGGCCTGGCTTGCGTTGAAATCGCTGGCGATCTTGGTCACGACCTCGGCATTGGCGCCGGTCATGGCGTGCCACCACGAGATTTCGGTCTTGGCCTCGGCCGCGACGGGCAGCGCCATCAGCCCTGCAAGCCAGAATGGGGTTTTCTGCATGGTATCCTCCGAGTCGTGCCTTGCGGCGTCATCGTTCCCGGACGGCAGCAACTGGGCCAGGGCCCGCCATGCGCCATCCGCCTCCCTGTGCGGATTTGTCACCTGCCGGGGGCCGGGGTGTCAATTCGCAACTGGTCGGTTTGGTATGGCAGGCGGCAGGCAAGCGCCGCGCCGGAAACAGCGGCTCTGTGGCATGGATTTGTGAAAATCCAGTGACAGCAATGGGTAAAATACATTTCTTGAGGTGATTTCCGACCACTAACCCCTTGCCGACCGCAAGGGGGCGGCGGCAGTTCCGTCGCGTAAACCGCCCGAACGCGGCGGGCCCGGATCGGAAACCGAACCCCGTGCCCCGCATCAAGGCGGGGCCGGCGCGGGGCATGAAAACGGCCGGCGCCTGGCCCGGCCGTTCCGGGGACTGCCCGAAAGCCCCGTCAGAAGCTGCGCGAGACCGACAGCTTGAAATTCCGCCCCGGTGCCGGACCGCTGAGCCAGGAGGCGGGCGTATAGTCACGGTCGGCGATGTTGTCGATGCCCATATGCACCTCGATCCCCGCCGCCGCGCCGGATTGCGGCGCCCAGGTGGCAAAGACGTCATGCACGCCGTAGCCGGCACGATGTTCGCCATCCGACTTGTCACGGCCCCTGGCCAGGGTGCTGCGCAGCCCCAGCCGCCAGGCGTCGCCGGCCTGCCAGATCGCCTGCAAGGTCACGCGGTCGTTGGGCAGCGTGTCCAGCACCGTACCGTCCTGGTCCTCGCCCTCGACCACCGAGACCGCGGCGCCGAACTCCCAGGCGTCGAGCGTATAGCTGGCCTCCAGCTCGCCGCCCCGCAGATAGGCGCGGTCGATATTGGTGAAATGGGCCGACGGTCCCGCGCCCGAGCGGGCGATCATGTCGGTGATGTGATTGCGAAACAGCGTCAGCTTCATCACCGCCTCGTCGCCCTCGGCAAACAGCCCATTGCCGCGATAGGAGATCCCGGCCTCGAGGTTCTTGCCCTTCTCGTCCTTCAGGTTCGGGTTCGGCGCCGTGGCCATGGAGCCGTCGTAGAGTTCGTCCACCGTCGGCATCCGGTTCACGAAGGCGACGGAGCCGAAGACCGACCACTGCCCGTCCAGCCTGTAGATCGCCGCGACCTGCGGCTCGACCGCCTCGAAGCTGCGCTCTTCGGCGGCGAAACCGACGGTGTCCTTGGGCTCGGTGCGCTGCCTTTCGTAGCGCAGGCCCGAATTGACCGTCAGCCTGTCCCAGGTCACTTCCGAGAGGGCATAGACCCCCCAGGCGCGGGTGAAGCCCTCGGGATGCGAGGCCGAGGGCACGCTGGACGACCGATCCTGCTTGAGCAGCTCGAAGCCGGTGGTCAGGGCATGATCATGGCCGGCGCCCGACAGGTCGGCCACGTTGGCCAGCTTGAACTTCCACAGGCGATAGTCGCGCCGCCCCAGCAGCGAGGGCATGATCGGCTCGTCCGGATCGTCGCCCTGCCGCACGTCCTTCATGGTGTTGGTATAGGACAGCGTGGCCGTCACATCGACATAGCGGTTGTCGTCCGGGTTCCAGCCCCAGATCAGCCGCGCGGTCTGGTCGCGGGTGGTGATGTCGCCGACGCCCCAGCCCGAAAAGCCCGGGAACAGCCCCACCTGCGCCCCTTCCAGCTGATTGAAGTCCTGGTTCTCGCCCTTGGCCTCCAGATGCTGGTAGGAAAAGGCGACATGGTGATCGCCGAAGGTCTTCCTCGCCTTCAGAAGCAGGTTCGGCGTCCTGGAGTTCGAGCGGATGCTGGTATTGCCCTCTGCATCCTTGGTATCGCCCAGCTTGCGCCAGGCGAAGGCGGCGAGCGCCTCGAAATCCTCGGCCGGGCGCCAGCCGAGCGCGACGCTGCCCAAGGCCGTGTCGGGGTTGCTGGCATAGCCCAGCTTGGCCTTGCCGCCGAAGCTCTGGCCCTCGGCGATCAGGTCGCCGGCCTCGATCGTCTCCATGGCGATCACCCCGCCGAGCGCGCCCGAGCCGTAAAGCGTGGATGAGCCGGGGCCGCGCAGCACCTCGACCTGGCGCAGGAAGTCCGGCTCGACGAAGAGCGCGCCCTGGCGGTAGGATTCGAAATATTTCTCCTCGCCGTCGATCAGCTGGACGATCCCGGATTCCGAGGCGGCGGCGCCCGAGGAACCGAAGCCGCGGATGTTGAAACCCTGGCCGAAGAAGCTGCCCGAGCCGACGCCGGCGACGCCGGGCACCGTCGCCAGCACCTCGCCGATATGCACCGGCTCGATATCCGCAAGCTGCTGGCCGTCCACGACCGAGACCGATTGCGGCACCTCGGAGGCCACCTTGGGCTTGCCGGCGCGCAGCACGATCTGGTCCAGCACATAGGTGGATGGCGCAGGCTGCGTCCCGGCGGTTTCCTGCGCCAGCAGCGGCGTGGAAAAGGTAAGGGCGCAGGCGCTTCCGGCCAGAAGCGCGCCGCGAATCGGATGGCGTGGCATGTGATCCCCGTCGTCATGTCGTGAAGTCTACGGCTGGCCACGGGGCTGGCATCTTGCGCGGGTTAAAATATTCTTAGTAAAACTGTCAATGATTCCTTGCGCCTTGTCCGGCACCGAGCCGGGCAGAGGCTGGCGCGCAACAGCAACGAAGGACACCGCGATGACCGACCATTCCCCGGCGGATCTGCGCCGCATCCAGGCCGAGGACGGCGGCCGCCCCTATGACCTGGCCGAACGGCTGGGCGTCC
The DNA here is from genome assembly GCF_008824185.1 of Paracoccus pantotrophus. Taxonomy (NCBI): domain Bacteria; kingdom Pseudomonadati; phylum Pseudomonadota; class Alphaproteobacteria; order Rhodobacterales; family Paracoccaceae; genus Paracoccus; species Paracoccus pantotrophus. The sequence continues at coordinate 673,334 of NZ_CP044423.1, read as the reverse complement.
CCGAGGCCGCGCTGGTCGCGGCGCGGGTCGGCCATGGCGCGACCCGCATCGACCCTCTGCCCGGCCGGCTGATCCCGCAGGTGCAGGCCCTGGGCGAGGTGATGGCCCTGACCCGCAACCGGTCCTGCGTGATCGAGAAACTCGGCACCTACAACGACTTCCACGATGGCGAGCATGCCGCCATGACCCTGGACCCCGAGATCGACCTGCGCATCTTTCCGCGCCACTGGCTGCATGCCTTCGCCGTCGAATCCGAGGTCGGAACCGCCACCCGCCGCTCGGTCCAGGTCTTTGACGCGGCGGGCGACGCGGTCCACAAGATCCACCTGCGCGAGGGCTCGGAACTGGCGGCCTGGGAGGCGCTGAAGCGCGACCTGGCGCTGGCGGACCAGTCCGACACCGCCCGCTTCGAGCCCCGCGCGCCGGTCGAGCCGCCCAAGGCCGGCGCCGAGCGCGCCGATGCCCTGCGCCGGGAATGGGCGGCGATGACCGATACGCATCAGTTCAACATCCTGATCCGGCGGCTCAAGATGAACCGGCTGGGCGCCTATCGCATCGCCGGCGCGCCGCTGGTGCGGCCGCTGGCGGTCGAGGCGGTGCCGGCGCTGCTGGAGCGCGTCCATGCCGGGGGCGTGGGGGTGATGTTCTTTGTCGGCAACATGGGCTGCATCGAGATCCATTCCGGCCAGGTCCAGTCGCTGAGGCCCATGGGGCCGTGGCTCAATGTCATGGACCCGCGCTTCAACCTGCATCTGCGCGGCGACCACGTGGCCGAGGTCTGGGCGGTGGACAAGCCCACCAGGCGAGGCCCGGCCATTTCGGTCGAGGCCTTCGACGCCGAGGGGGCGCTGATCTTCCAATGCTTCGGCCTGCGCCCGGAAAAGGGCGGTGATGCCGAACAATGGGCGGCGCTGGTCGCCGGCCTGCCGGCGCTGGCCGAGGCGGCAGAATGAAACGGCTGGCGCTTGCCCTGGTCCTGCTGGCCGGCCAGGCCGCGGCCGAGGATCAACCCGAAGCGCAGCGCGTGCTGTCGCTGGGCGGTTCCGTGACAGAGATCGTCTATGCGCTGGGCGAGGAGGCGCGGCTGATCGGCCGCGACACCACCTCGAACTGGCCGCCCGAGGCCAATGCCCTGCCCGATGTCGGCTATGTGCGCGCGCTGTCGCCCGAAGGCGTGCTGTCGGTCGCACCCGACCTGATCATCGCCGAGGACGGCGCCGGCCCGCCCGAGGCGGTGGCAGTGCTGCAATCGGCCGGCGTGGCCTTCGTCAGCGTCGCGGAACGCTATGACGCCGAGGGCGTTCTGGACAAGGTCGATGCGGTGGCCGAGGCGCTCGGCGTGCCGGACAAGGGCCGCGCGCTGCACGACAAACTGGCGGCGGAGCTGCAAGCGGCGCTCGGCCGGGCGCAGGCCGTGGGCGAGCCGAAGAAGGTGCTGTTCGTGTTGTCCCTGCAGGGCGGGCGCGTCATGGCCGGCGGCGCGGACACGGCGGCGGACGGCATCATCCGCCTGGCCGGGGCGCAGAACGCCATGCCGGGCGTCCAGGGCTACAAGCCCGTCACCGACGAGGCGGTGATCGCGGCCGCGCCCGATGTCATCCTGATGATGCGCCGCGGCGACGCGCAGGCGGACGCGGATGCCAATGGCGGCAGCAGCCACACGGCGGCGAAACAGGCGGTGCTGGCCATGCCGGCGCTGGCCCAGACCCCGGCGGGACGCGCGGGCACGGTGGTGATGATGGACGGGCTGAAACTGCTGGGCTTCGGTCCCCGCACCGGCGAGGCGGCGGTCGAGCTGCACGACCTGATATACGCGGGGTCGTGATGGTGGCCCTGTCGCCCGACCTTCGCCCCGGACGGCTGCAAGGCGACCGCAGCCATCGCGCGCGGCGCCTGGGGTTGTTCCTGGCGCTGCTGCTGGCGGTGGTCGCGGTGGTCTCGCTGGGCTGGGGCGCCTCGGGGACGTCGCTTGCGCGGGCGGTCTCGGACCTGCTGGCGGGGCGCGAGCTTGCGGTGCAGGACCGGGTGGTGCTGATGGACATCCGGCTGCCGCGGGTGCTGATGGGCATTTTTGCCGGCGCCTCGCTGGCGGTCTCGGGCGCGGTGATGCAGGGGCTGTTCCGCAACCCGCTGGCCGATCCGGGCATCGTCGGCGTCAGCTCGGGCGCCTCGCTGGGCGCGATCCTTGCCATCGTGCTGGGCAGCACGCTGCCGGCCGGGATCGCGGCGTTCTTCGGCTGGTATCTGGTGCCCGTCGCCGCCTTTGCCGGCGGCTGGCTGACCACCATGGCGCTTTACCGCATCGCCACCCGGCGCGGGCGCACCTCGGTCGCCACCATGCTGCTGGCCGGCATCGCGCTGGGGGCGATCATGGCGGCGCTGTCGGGGCTGGTGATCCTGCGTGCCAATGACCGCGAGCTGCGCGACCTGACCTTCTGGGGGCTCGGCTCGCTGGCCGGGGCGAACTGGCCCAAGCTCTTGGCCGGCGCGCCGATCATGGCGCTGGCGCTGCTTTACGCCCCCTGGCTCGCGCGCGGCCTGAACGCGCTGGCGCTGGGAGAGGCGGCGGCCGGCCATGTCGGCATCCGGGTGCAGAAGGTCAAGAACCGCGCCATCCTGACCGTCGCCGCCGCCACCGGCGCCGCGGTCGCGGTCTCGGGCGGCATCGGCTTCGTCGGCATCGTCGTGCCGCATCTGCTGCGTCTGGCCAGCGGGCCGGATCACCGCTGGCTGCTGGTCAACTCGGCGCTTCTGGGCGCGGTGACGCTGCTGCTGGCCGACATGGTCAGCCGCACCGTCATCGCCCCGGCCGAGCTGCCGATCGGCATCGTCACCGCCGTCATGGGCGGGCCGTTCTTCCTGTGGATCCTGCTGCGCAACCGGGGGGTGCTGGACCTGTGAGCCTGATTGCCACCGACATCCGGGTCAGCCTTGGCCGCAAAGAGATCCTGCACGGCGTCTCGGTCGAGGCGCGGGCGGGCGAGATCACCGCCATCGTCGGGCCGAACGGCTCGGGCAAGACCACGCTGATGCGCAGCCTGACCGGAGAACTGGCCTGCCGCGGGGCCATCACCCTGAACGGGCGCGACATCGCCGCCCTGTCGCCCGAGGCGCTGGCCCAGCGCCGGGGCGTGCTGCCGCAGGCCGCCGCGCTGTCCTTTCCCTTCACCGTGGCCGAGGTCGTGCGCATCGGCGTCGAGGCGCGGGGCGAGCGCGCCGAGGCGCTGGTGCCGGCGGCGCTGGCGGCGGTCGATCTGCCGGGCTTTTCCGGCCGGCTCTACCAGGAGCTGTCAGGGGGCGAGCAGCAACGGGTGCAGCTGGCCCGCGTGCTGGCGCAGGTCTGGCAGCCGCTGGACGCGGAGGGCCCGCGCTGGCTGATGCTGGACGAGCCGGTCAGCAGCCTCGACATCGCCCATCAGCTAACGGTGATGCGGCTGGCCGCCGGTTACGCCAGGGCCGGCGGCGGCGTGGTCGCGGTCATGCACGACCTGAACCTGACTGCGCTTTTCGCACAAAAGCTGGTGCTGATGAGCGGCGGGTGCGTCCTGTGCCAGGGCCGCCCCGACGAGGTCTTGACCGACGAGGCGCTGTCCAGCGCCTATGGCTGCCGGCTGCGCGTCAATGCCGTGCCCGACAACGGCATCTGGGTGCTGCCGCACGCGGCGGCGTGACCGGCCGGGCCGAAAGGCCCGCGACCTAAGGCCGCGCCCATTTACAAGCCCGCCCCGGCATCCGCATATTGGACATGACCCCGCTGTTGAGAGATGCCCGATGCATGCCATGCTGCTGCACAGGATCGGCGCGCCGCTGGTCTGGACCGAACTGCCCGACCGTGACCCCGGTCCGGGCGAGATCCGGGTCCGCGTCCTGGCCTGCGGGGTCTGCCGCACCGACCTGCACGTGGTCGACGGCGAATTGCCCGACCCGGTGCTGCCGATCATCCCCGGACACGAGATCGTCGGCCGGATCGAGGCGCTCGGCCCCGGCGTTACCGGCCTTGCCCTGGGCCAGCGGGTCGGCATCCCCTGGCTCGGCCACGCCTGCGGCGCCTGCCCCTATTGCCGCGACGGGCGCGAGAACCTGTGCGACGCGCCGGGCTTTACCGGCTACACGCGGGACGGCGGCTATGCGACCGCGGCGATCGCCGACGCGCGCTTCGCCTTTCCCCTGGGCGAGGCGGGCGAGGACGTGGCGCTGGCGCCCCTGCTTTGCGCGGGGCTGATCGGCTGGCGCGCGCTGGTGATCGCGGGCCAGGCGCCGCGGCTGGGGCTTTACGGCTTTGGCGCGGCGGCCCATATCATCGCGCAGGTGGCGACGTGGCAGGGCCGTGCGGTCCATGCCTTCACCCGCCCCGGCGACCTGCGCTCGCAGGATTTCGCGCGCCGGCTGGGCGCGGTCTGGGCCGGTGGCTCGGACCAGCCCCCGCCCGAGCCGCTGGATGCCGCGATCATCTTCGCCCCGGTGGGCGATCTGGTGCCGACGGCACTGAAGGCGGTGCGCAAGGGCGGCCGCGTGGTCTGCGCCGGCATCCACATGAGCGACATCCCCGCCTTTCCCTATGCGCTGCTTTGGCACGAACGCCAGATCGCCTCGGTCGCCAACCTGACGCGGCAGGACGGGCTGGACTTCCTGTCGCTGGCGCCCCGCATCGGCATCGCCACCGAAACCACGACCTATCCGCTGCGCGAGGCCAATCGCGCATTGGACGACCTGCGCGCCGGCCGCTTCGACGGCGCGGCCGTGCTGGTGCCCTGAGCCGCCCGCCGGGCGCGGCGGCGCCCGGCCCGCCCCACCCGCGACCGGGATCTGCTGCCATGGAGGAAACGGTGAATAGCCCTGCAACCGGCCCAACCCCGACCGGGGCGGCCCCCTATCGCGCCATCGACCGGCTGCGCGAGGCGATGGCCGCCGGCTTCGGCACCGGCGTCTCGCCCCTGGCGCTCGGCATGGCGCTGATGGACTGGTCGGCGCATCTGGCCGCCGCGCCGGGCAAGCGGCTGCAACTGGCCGACAAGGCCGCGCGCGAGGCGGCCGCGCTCTTGACCCATGCCGCGGCGCTCGCCGCCGATCCGGCGGCCGAGCCGGTGATCCGCCCCGGTCCCCAGGACCGCCGCTTCGCGGCCGCAGCCTGGCAGAACCCGCCCTTCAGCCTCTGGGCCCAGGGCTTCCTGCTGGCGCGGCAATGGTGGCAGGAGGCGACGCGCGACGTGCCCGGCGTCGATCCGCACCGCGAAAACCTGCTCTCGGCGATGGTGCAGCAATGGCTGGACATGGCCTCGCCGGCCAACCTGCCCTTCACCAATCCCGAGGTGATCACCCGCACCCTTGAGACCGCGGGGTTGAGCCAATGGGTGGGCATGCGCAACTGGGCCGAGGACATGGCGCGGCTGGCCGCCGGCAAGCCCCCGGTCGGGACCGAGCGGTTCCGCGTCGGCCAGGAGGTCGCGGCAAGCCCCGGCAAGGTGGTCTATCGCAACCACCTGATCGAGCTGATCCAATACGCCCCCGCCCCCGACACCGACACCGTGCTGGCCGAGCCGGTGCTGCTGGTCCCGGCCTGGATCATGAAATACTACATCCTCGACCTGTCGCCGGAAAACTCGCTGGTCCGGCACCTGGTCCGGGCCGGGCACACGGTCTTCTGCATCTCCTGGCGCAATCCCACGGCCGAGGACCGCGACCTGACGCTGGAGGATTACCGCAGCCTGGGGGTGATGGCGGCGGTGGATGCGATCTCGGCCATCCTGCCGGGGCGGGGCATCCATGCGGCAGGCTATTGCCTGGGCGGCACGCTGCTGGCCATCGCGGCGGCGGCGATGGGCGGGGCACGGGACGACCGACTGGCCAGCATCTCGCTCTTGGCGGCGCAGACGGATTTCGCCGAACCGGGGGAGCTGGGCCTGTTCATCGACCACGACCAGCTCAACAGCCTGGAAGGCGCGATGCGGCAGCGCGGCTACCTGACGGCCGAGCAGATGCTGGGCGCCTTCCGCTTCCTGCGCTCGAACGACCTGGTCTGGTCGCGCATGGTGCGCGCCTATCTGATGGGCGAGCGCGAGCCGATGACCGACATCCTGGCCTGGAGCAGCGATTCGACCCGCATGCCCTATCGCATGCAGGGCGAATACCTGCGCCGCTTCTACCTGGAGAACGCGCTGGCCGGCGACCGGCTGCTGGCGGACGGCCGGCCGGTGGCGCTGCGCAACATCCGCGCGCCGGTCTTTGCCGTCGGCACCGAAGAGGATTACGTCGCCCCCTGGCGCTCGGTCTACCGGCTGCATTGCCTCAGCGATGCCGAGCTGACCTTCGTGCTGGGGGACCGGGACCACCTGGCGGGGATCATCCTGGATCCGACCGGGCCCGGCCATCACCGCATCGCTACCCGCGGCCGGGACGGCACCTGCCTGCCGTCCGACGACTGGCTGCACGCCGCCGCGCTGCGCGAGGGCTGCTGGTGGCCGGCCTGGACCGACTGGCTGGCGCGGCATTCCGCGGCCGAGCGGGTGGCGCCGCCGGCCATGGGCGCCGCCGCCGCGGGCTATCCGGTGCTGGAGGACGCGCCGGGCAGCTATGTCCGCCAGCGCTAGGCCAGCAGCGCCGCGGCCTCCATCGCCATCATCCGCTCCTCGTTGGCGGGGATGATGAGCGTCGCGAAATCGCCCAAGGGCGCCATGCGGCGCAGGATCGCCTCGCGCACCGGGGCCGCGTTCTCGCCGATGCCGCCGGTGAAGACCATGGCGTCGATGCCGCCCAGCGAGACCGCCATGGCCGCCGCCGCCTGCGCGCATTTCAGCGCGAAATGGTCCAGCGCGAAACGCGACTGCGCCGAGCCGTCGGCCAGCAGCGCCGCGACATCGTTCGACCTGCCCGACATGCCCAGAAGGCCCGAGCGGTTGTAGATCAGATCCTCGACCTGCTCGGGGGCCATGCCGAAGCTGCGCTGCATCAGCAGGATCGCGCCCGGATCGACGGCACCCGAGCGCGTGCCCATGGGAATGCCGTCCACCGCGGTCATGCCCATGGTGGTATCGACGCTGCGCCCCTGATGCATGGCGCAAAGGCTGGCGCCATTGCCCAGATGCGCGGCGACGACGCGACCGCGATGCAGGTCGGGATGGTCGCGCGCCAGCACCTGCGCCAGCCATTGATAGGACAGGCCATGAAAGCCATAGCGGCGTACGCCCTGCTCGAACAATGCCTCGGGCAGGGCGAAATGGGTGAACAGCGCATCCCGCCCGGCATGGAAGGCGGTGTCGAAACAGGCCAGGTTCGGCACGTCCTCGCCCACCAGCCGCCGCGCCGCGGCGATGGCGGCCAGCCCGTGCGGCTGGTGCAGCGGCGCCAGCGGGATCAGCGCCGCCAGATCCTCCAGCACCTGCGGCGTGACCGGGGTCGAGCGGGTGTAGCGCGTGCCGCCATGCACGATGCGATGCGCCACCGCCTCGATCCGCCAGCCCTCGTCATGGGCATCGATGAAATCCAGCACCGCCTGCATGGCCGCGGCATGATCGCCGCCGGCGACCGGGCTGCGGAACTCGGGCCCGCCGGCCAGCCGGGCCGCCAGCTCGGCATCCGCGCCGATGCGGCTGACCGCCCCGCGCGCCAGCAGCGCCAGCCCCTCGCGCGCGAAGACCCGGAACTTCAGGCTGGACGAGCCGGCATTCAGCGTCAGAATCGCCGCGATCATTTCACCTGCCCCAGCCGGCGCGCCTCGGCCATCAGCACGGCCAGCGCGGTGGACAGCATCCGGGCGCGCACGGAATCGGCGCGGCTGGTCAGGATGACCGGCACCCGCGCGCCCAGCACGATCCCCGCCGCATCGGCGCCGCCCATGAAGATCAGCTGCTTGGCCAGCATGTTGCCCGATTCGATGTCGGGCACCAGCAGGATGTCGGCCTGCCCCGCCACCGGCGAGACGATGCCCTTTTCCCGCGCCGCCGCCGGGCTGATCGCATTGTCGAAGGCCAGCGGCCCGTCCAGCTCCGCATCCGCGATCTGGCCGCGATCGGCCATCTTGCACAAGGCCGCCGCGTCCAGCGTGGCCTGCATCTTGGGATTGACCGTCTCGACCGCGGCAAGGATCGCGACCTTGGGCCGGGCCGGCCCCCACAGCACGCGCCACAGAACGATGGCATTGTGCAGGATATCCGCCTTGACCATCAGGTCGGGCGCGATGTTGACCGCCGCATCGGTGATGATGAAGGGGCGCGGGTAATCCTCGGTCAGCATCAGGAAGGCGTGGCTGATCCGCCGCTCGGTGCGCAGCCCGCATTGCGGGTGGATCACCGCGCCCAACAGCTCGTCGGAATGCAGCGAGCCCTTCATGATGGCGCCGACCTGACCCGTGGCGGCCATCTGCGCGGCACGGGCGGCGGCGGCGTGGCTGTGTTCGGTATCGACGATCTCATAGGCGTCGGGGGCCTGGCCGGCCTCGGCCAGCGCAGCGGCGATGCGGGCGGCGGGGCCGATCAGCACCGGCTCGATCAGCCCGGCAGCCACCGCATCGCCCACCGCCTCGAAGACGGAATGCTGCACCGGATGGACCACGGCGGTGCGCAGGGGCGGCAGACCGGCGCAGCGGTCGATGATGGCTTGATAGGCGTCGGTCATCGCTATCCTCCGTGCTGGCGCGGATCCCGGCCCCGAGGATCGCGATATGCCGTCGGGAGGCAAGGGAAAAGCTGCGTCCCGCCCGAACAGCCGGCCCGCTGCGACGATCCGGCGCGGCCAGCCGATCCCGGAGATCAGTTGGCATGCTCCAGAAGCCGGGCGATCTCGGCCCGCAGTTCCGACAGTTCAAAGGGCTTGGCGATGAAACCGTCCGCCCCCAGCGCCAGCCCCTTGCGGCGTTCCACCACCGAGCCGCGCGCGGTCATCAACAGCACCCGCACGTCGCGCAGGGCGGGATCGGCACGCAACGCCACGACGATCTCGTAACCCGAGATGTCGGGCAGCATGATGTCCAGCAGCACCAGGTCGGGCCGGTTGGAACGGATCTCGTCCAGCGCCGCGAGGCCGCCGGCAGTCCGCCTGTAGCTGTGGCCGGCCCGCGCCAGCAGGAACTCCAGCGCGGCGGCGATATTGTCCTCGTCCTCGACGATCAGGATATGGGCCATCACCCCCTCCGAAAGACCGGACACCAGACCCGGCCCGGCCGGATCGAGGCGGCGAAGCGGCCCGCCCCCGGAAGGGACGGGCCGGCCGGTTCAGTGCGACGAGGCTTCCGCCGCGCCGATCCCGGTTTCCGAGCGCACCTGCTGGGCCAGGTAGCCGGCCCGGTCGATGCGCGCCCGCGCGCCGTTGTCCATCTTGGACACGATCCAGATGCCCAGGAAGGCCAGCGTCATCGAGAACAGCGCCGGCGAGGTATAGGGGAAGGGCGCCGAGCCGGCGGGATTGCCCAGCGTCGCTTCCCAGACCGAGGGCGACAGCACCGTCAGCACCACCGAGGAGATCAGCCCCAGGAAGCCGCCGATCACCGCGCCGCGGGTCGTGCAATCCTTCCACAGCACCGACATGAACAGCACCGGGAAGTTGGCCGAGGCAGCCACCGCGAAGGCCAGCGACACCATGAAGGCGATGTTCTGGTTCTTGAAGGCGATGCCCAGCACGACCGCGACCAGGCCCAGCACCAGCGTGGTGATGCGCGAGACGCGCAGCTCGCTGCCCGGCGCGGGGTTGCCGTTCTTGATCACGGTCGCATAGAGATCGTGGCTGACCGCCGAGGCGCCCGAGAGTGTCAGGCCGGCGACCACCGCCAGGATGGTGGCGAAGGCCACGGCCGAGATGAAGCCCAGGAAGACGTTGCCGCCCACCGCCTTGGCCAGATGCACCGCGGCCATGTTGCTGCCGCCGACCAGCGCGCCGGTGCCGTCCAGGAACTCGGGATTGGTCAGAACGAAGGTGATGGCGCCGAAGCCGATGATGAAGGTCAAGAGGTAGAAATAGCCGATCCAGCCGGTCGCCCACATCACCGACTTGCGCGCTTCCTTGGCGCTGGGAACGGTGAAGAAGCGCATCAGGATATGCGGCAGGCCGGCGGTGCCGAACATCAGCGCCATACCGAAGCTGATGGCCGAGATCGGATCCTTGATGAAGGTGCCCGGACCCATGATCGACTGGCCGGCAACGGCGGCTTCCTCGGCGGTCTTGCCGCCGGCGGTGGCCAGTTCGGCCTTGACGCGGACCGCGTCGGCGAACATCGCCTCGGGGCTGAAGCCGTAATGCCACATGACCATGAAGGACATGAAGGTCGCGCCGCCCAGCAGCAGGCAGGCCTTGATGATCTGCACCCAGGTCGTCGCGGTCATGCCGCCGAACAGCACATAGATCATCATCAGCGCGCCGACGATCACCACCGCGATCCAGTAGTCCAGCCCGAACAGCAGCTGGATCAGCGAACCCGCACCCACCATCTGCGCGATCAGGTAGAAGGCCACCACGACCAGCGTGCCCGAGGCGGCGAAGATGCGCACCGGGGTCTGGGCAAAGCGGAAGGCCGCCACGTCGGCAAAGGTGAAGCGGCCCAGGTTGCGCAGCCGCTCGGCCATCAGGAAGGTCAGGATCGGCCAGCCGACCAGGAAACCGATCGAATAGATCAGCCCGTCATAGCCCGAGATCATCACCGCGGCCGAGATCCCCAGGAAGGATGCCGCCGACATGTAGTCGCCGGCAATGGCAAGCCCGTTCTGGAAGCCGGTGATGCCGCCGCCGGCGGTATAGAAATCCGCCGCCGACTTGGTTTTCGCCGCCGCCCATTTGGTGATGTAAAGCGTCGCCAGCACGAAGGCGGCGAACATGATGATCGCGGTCCAGTTCGTCGCCTGTTTCTCGGCGCCCTGGATCACGTCGGCGGCCATGGCGGCGCCCGGCATGGCCAGGGCCGCGGCCATCAGCCCGTTGCGCAGGATCTTGTTGGTCATTTCAGCGCCTCCCGGCGAACCTTCTCGCTCAGCTCGTCGAACTCGCTGTTCGCGCGGCGCACATAGACGCCGGTGATGATGATGGTAAAGACGATCACGCCGAAGCCCAGGGGGATGCCCCAGGTCATGACACCGTCGCCGATCCGCGCGGCGAGCAGTTCCTTGTCGAAGGCGATCAGCACGATATAGCCGTAATAGACCACGAGCATCGCAATCGTCAGGATCCAGCCATAGCGGGATCGTTTCGCTTTTAGTAACTGATAGTTCGGATCTGCGGCGATCCGTTCGGCCAGGTTGTCTTGCATCGGGGTCGTGCTCCTCCACTGCCACGATATGCTGTCTTTTCAGCCGCGCCGGCGTCCTGCCGGCGAGACGATCTTCTTCTGGAAGGCTCTTGGGCGGGCGGCGGGCCTCCATGGCCATGCCGCGGCCGGTCCATGGGCGCGCATCGCCCATGGCAATCGGTCCTGCACCCTGCGGGGCCGGCGATCCGCCGCCGGCCGCCGGCCGTCAGTGCCGGTTCATCCTGTTTTCGATGAGTTCGTCGACGACGCTTGGGTCAGCGAGGGTTGAGATGTCTCCGAGGGCGGCGAAATCGTCCTCGGCGATCTTGCGCAGGATGCGGCGCATGATCTTGCCCGAACGCGTCTTCGGCAGGCCCGGCGCCCATTGGATCAGGTCCGGCTTGGCGATCGGCCCGATCTCGGTGCGCACCCATTTCTCCAGCTCGGCGCGCAACCCGTCGCTGGGCTCGACCCCGTTCATCAGCGTCACATAGGCATAGATGCCCTGACCCTTCAGCGGATGCGGATAGCCCACCACCGCCGCCTCGGCCACCTTCTCATGCGCAACCAGCGCCGATTCCACCTCGGCCGTGCCCATCCGGTGCCCCGAGACGTTGATCACGTCATCCACCCGCCCGGTGATCCAGTAATAGCCGTCCTCGTCGCGCCGGCAGCCGTCGCCGGTGAAGTAATAGCCCGGATATTGCTGGAAATAGGTCTCCATGAACCGCTGGTGGTCGCCCCAGACCGTGCGCATCTGACCCGGCCAGCTGTCGGCGATGCACAGCACCCCCTCGACCCCATCGCCGTCCAGCGCCACCCCGCTCTGCGGATCCAGCACCACCGGCTTGACCCCGAAGAAGGGCAGCGTCGCCGAGCCCGGCTTGGTCTCGATCGCGCCCGGCAGCGAGGTGATCATGTGGCCGCCGGTCTCGGTCTGCCACCAGGTGTCGACGATCGGGCAGCGCCCCTTGCCGACATGCTTGTCATACCAGACCCAGGCCTCGGGGTTGATCGGCTCGCCCACCGTGCCCAGAACCCGCAGGCTCGACAGGTCGTGCTTCTCGACCCATTCCGGCCCCTGGCCCATCAGCGCCCGGATCGCGGTCGGCGCGGTGTAGAACTGGTTGACCCGGTGCTTCTCGCACACCGCCCAGAAGCGGCCGGCATCGGGCCAGGTCGGCACCCCCTCGAACATCAGCGTCGTGGCGCCGTTGGCCAGCGGGCCGTAGACGATGTAGCTGTGCCCGGTCACCCAGCCCACGTCGGCCGTGCACCAGAACACGTCGCCGTCCTTGTAGTCGAAGACGTATTGATGCGTCATCGCCGCATAAAGCAGGTAGCCGCCGGTGGTATGGACCACGCCCTTGGGCTTGCCGGTCGAGCCCGAGGTATAGAGGATGAACAGCGGATCCTCGGCCCCCATCGGCCGCGGCGGGCAGTCGGGGCTGACCTCCTCCATCAGCTTCAGCACGTCCACGTCGCGCCCCTCGATCCAGCTGGTCTGGTCGCCGGTATGCTTGACCACCAGGCAGCGCACCCGGTCCGAGCAATGCAGAAGCGCCGCGTCGGTATTCGACTTCAGCGCCGTCTTGCGGCCGCCGCGCGGCGCGGTGTCGGCGGTGATCACCAGCTTGGCGCCCGAATCGTTGATGCGGTTGGCCAGCGCATCGGGCGAGAAGCCGGCGAAGACGATGGAATGGATGGCGCCGATGCGCGCGCAGGCCAGCATGGCATAGGCGGCCTCGGGGATCATCGGCAGGTAGATCACCACCCGGTCGCCGCGCATCACCCCCTGGGACAGGAGCACGTTGGCAAAGCGGTTCACCTTGTCCGACAGTTCCGCATAGGTGATGTGGCGGGCGGGCTGGTTCGGATCATCCGGCTCGAAGATGATCGCGGTCTGGGTCGCGCGCCGGGGCAGGTGGCGGTCGATGCAATTGACCGAGGCGTTCAGGATCCCGTCCTCGAACCATTTGATCGAGACCTGGCCCAGGGTGAAATCGGTGTCCTTCACCCGGCTATAGGGCTGGATCCAGTCCAGACGCCGCCCCTCGCGCCCCCAGAACCCCGCCGGATCCGAGATCGATTCGGCATAGAGCCGCGCATAGTCCCCAGGCGTGACCAGCGCAGCCTCAAAACCAGCCGGAACAGGATGTTTCTTAATCGATTCAATGCTCATGGCGCGCCTCCTCTACTCGCGACAGGATCGGCTCCGGCACGCCCGCACCCTCCTCAAGGCGCTGCAACGGGCGGCGGAACACCGGTTGCGCTGATGTTAATGCAATTTCTGTTTTCCAGTAAACTATTTTTTTAAAAAGAAAATTTTGTAAATTAATTGACGCAGTTTAGGCTATTTTTGTAAATACTTCACAGCCCGCCGCCGCGGGACATGCGAAAGCCGCCGCGCGGCCAGGACACGGCGGCATTCCGGGGCTGGTCGCGGACGGCCCTAGGCGCCGCGATGCAGCGATTCCAGCCGGGCGCCGTCGAAACCGGCCAGCAGCGCCAGGATCTGCGGCCGGTCCTCGGCCAGGCAGGCTGCGGTGGACAGCGCATCGGCCAGGGCCGCGCCGGGGGCCGAGATGCTGACCGCGCGCCAGGCCGGGCGCGCCGGCGCGCCGCTCAGCGGGTCGAGGATATGGCCGTCTCGCCCCGCCGCGTCGAAGCTGGTACCCAGCGGCGCCGAGGTCGCCAGCGCCCGGCCGCGCAGGCCCACCGCGCCGCCCGCGGCCAGCCGCACCGGCCAGTCGCTGCCATCGGGCCGGCCGCCCAGGGCGCGCAATTCCCCGGTGTCAATCAGGATCTCGCCCAGCCCCTCGGCCTCCAGCACGGCGGCGACGCGGTCGGCGACATAGCCCTGGCCGATGCCGTTCAGCGTCAGCGCCATCCCCGGCTCCAGCGTGATGCGGGCCGCGTCCAGCCGCACCCGGTCCCAGCCGGTGCGCGCCAGGGCCGCGCGCCGCTCGTCCGGCGCGGGACGGCGGCCGGCCGCGGCGGCCTCGGCCCAGAGCGCCCAGAGCGGCTGCACGGTCGGATCGAACCGACCGCCGCTGGCGCGATGCACAGCGCCCGCCAGCGACAGGCATTCCAGCAATTCGAAGGGCGGCGCCTCCAGCACCGCGTCGCGGTTCAGGCGCGAGAGCGCGCTCTCGGGGCGATAGAGGCTGAGGATGCCTTCCAGCCGCTCGATCTCGGCCAGGCAGCGCGCGGTGATCGCCGGGGCCTCGGGGTGGTCGATGCGGATCGAGGCGCGGGCGCCAAGCGCCTGGCCGACCCAATGCCGGCCGGGCTGGGCGCGCAGGCTTGCCGGCGCAAGCGCGACAGCGGCGGTGATGGTCAGAAAGCGACGGCGGGACAGGCTCATGTCGCGGGCTCCTTGGGTTGGCTCAGCGCGCGCAGGCGGTTCATGAAATCGGCTTCGGTACCGCTGTCGGGCACGGTCTCTTCGGGTGCCAGCACCATCTCGTCCGGGATCGCGTCCAGCCGCATCACCTGCCCGCCCTGCGCGGCGACGAAGGCCTCGGCGGCCTCGCGGCTGGAAAAGGGCACCGCCTCGGGCGCGCCCATGCCGCCGGCCTGGACCGAGCCCATGACGAAGAAGGCGTCCTCGGCCGCGATCCAGTTGCCCTGCCCCGGATCGTCCCAGGTCGCGCCGGGGGCACCCATGTCGTTCACCTGGATGGCCAAGATCGGGTGGCTTTGTTCCGGCATCCTGGCATAGGCGATGGCATCGCGGACCTGGCTGAAGAACAGCGGCGTGCCCGGCATCCCCTCCAGATGCACCTGGGCCTTGGGGCCGGGATGTTCCAGCAGGTTCATCTGGCAGAAATGGCCCAGCGTCTGGGCATTCATCTCGACCGGGGCGGTGTCCTGCGCCACCTCGTCGCGGCAGGCGGCTAGGCCCAGCATCAGCACCAGCAGCAGCGCATGTCTCATGGCGTGACCTTTCGGAATGCGGCAATGGCCAGGCCAAGCGCGGCCAGCGGCCAGGCCAGGACCGACAGCGCCGATTGCCAGAGCGGGATGGTCGCGGCGGCCCCGCCGACGCCGGCGGCGGCGGCGGTGGCCTCGGCGGCCGAGAGGTTGAACAGGCGGAAGGCGTCGGCCGGGTTGGCCAGCAACGCCACCGGCAGCACCTCGGTGGTGAAGCCGCCGCCGCCATCGGCGACGATCAGCGCCAGCAGCGCCAGGTCGTAAAGCACCACCAGCCCCAGCCACAGCCCGACCGCCAGCCCGGCTGCGCCCGAGGGTCGGCGCGCAAAGCTGGACAGCGCATAGCCCGCGCCCAGGAAGGTCGCGCCCAGCAGGGTCGAACTCCACATCAGCCGCCAGAGCGCCGGCAGGCCGGCGATCGAGGCCGGGTCGGTCCAGACCGCCGCAGCCGCCGCGGCGCCATAGCCCGCCCCCACCGCCAGAGCCAGGATCGCCATATGCGCGACCAGCTTGCCCGCCAGCACCTCGGCCCGCGCCACCGGATAGGTCAGCAGCAGGGGCAAGGTGCCGCGCTCGACCTCGCCGGCCACGGCGTCGAAGCTCATCAGCAGCGCCAGCAGCGGCACCAGATAGACGGCGAGCGAGGTCAGCGAGGCGACCACGACCGACAGCCGGTCGGCGCCGATGTCGCCGGTCGGCGCGGCACCCGCCGCCGCCAGCACCAGCGCAAAGACCACCATCAGCGCGGTGGCGATGGCGACCCAGCGGTTGCGCAGCGCGATGCGGAACTCCAGCGCCGCGGTGGAAAGGATGCGGCGGATCATTGCCCGTCCCTCCGGCTGAAATGGCTGTAGATGTCCTCGAGGCTCGGCGGGATCACGTCCAGGTCCGCGACCTGCCCGCCCAGCCCGGCGATGCGCGCCAGCAGCCCCAGCTTTTCGTCCTGCGCGCAGGCCAGGTGCAGCGTGCCGTCCTCTGCCATCCGCGCCTGCGGCAGCGCCTGGGCCAGCGCCGCCCCCGCGCCGGCGGCGGGCGTCACGGTCAACCCGACCGGCAGCGCGGCGCGGCGGCGCAGATCGGCCAGCGTACCCTCGGCCACCAGCCGGCCCTGCGACAGGATCAGGATGCGGTCGGTGCGGGCCTCGACCTCGGTCAGCGCGTGGCTGGACAAAAGGATCGCCGCCCCCTCGGCCGCCAGCCCGTCGAGCAGCGCATAGAAGTCGCGCCGCGACACCGGGTCGAGCCCCGATGTCGGCTCGTCCAGAACCAGCAGCCGCGGCCGCCCGATCAGGGTCTGGGCCAGGCCGACGCGCTGGCGCATGCCCTTGGAATAGGTGCCGATGCGGCGGCGCGCCGCCTTGGCCAGCCCCACCCGCTCCAGCAGTTCCATGGCCCGGCGCGGGCTTTCGCCGCGCAGGGACAGGTAGTGGCGGATCTGCTCCTCTCCGGTCAGGGCCGGGTGAAAGGCGGCGTTTTCCGGCAGATAGGCCACCTGCATGCGCGCCTGGCCCGAGCCGGGCGCGGCGCCGCAGACCCGCACCTCGCCGGCATCGAAGGGAATGAGGCCCAGGATGATCTTCATCATCGTGGACTTGCCGGCGCCGTTATGGCCCAGCAGCGCGACGCGCATCCCCGGCCCGAGGTCCAGCGAGACCTCGGCCAGCGCCTCGACATTCTGGAAGCGCTTAGTGAGATGAGAGATCGTCAGGGTCGATGTCATCGTAGTTTCCTTTTGCCCAACGCCCCGCGGCCTCGGCCTCGTAGGCCTCGATCTCGGGCGGGACGGGGATGGTCAGGGGCCGCATCAGGGGCGCGCTGTCCTGCACGCCGCCCGGCAGGGTGGCGGGAAAGCTCTGCTGGCTCCAGCGGATCAGCTGCACGGCCGGCGCGCCGGTCAGCAGCGCCGCGGCGGGTTGCGACCACAGGATATGGTCCATCAGGTCGTTGGGGCGATAGACCCCGTCGGCGATGCCGTCGCCGTTCAGGTCGAAGCCCGGATGGTCGGACCAGAAATTGCCGCGCCCCTCGTGGCTCCATTCGACATGGCGGGTGCCCACGTATTTCACCTGCTCGCGATTGCCGATGAAGGCATTGCCGCTGAGCACGTTGCGCTCGGACCCGGCGGTGAAATGGATGCCGATGCCGCAATCCTGGAAGCGGTTGTTCCAGATCAGGTTCTTGTGCGCGTTATAGATGAACAGGCATTTCTTCGCACCGCCGCGGATCAGGTTGCCGGTCACGTCGGCATTGTTGGCATAGTTCAGCATCAACCCATGCTCTCGGTCGCCCAGGCTTCGGTTGTCGCGGATCACCGTGCGGTCCGAGAACATGATGGCGAAACCCAGGTGGTTGCCGATGCTGACATTGCCCGTGACCTCGGTGTTGCGGGTATACATGAAATGCACGGCAAAGCGCAGGTCGCGAAACAGGTTGTCGCGATAGAAGCTGTCGGCGCTGGTGTTCGAGAAGATGCCGTCGCGGCCATAGCGCACGGAATTGCCCCGGACCAGCGCGCCGGGACTGTTCCAGACATAGATGCCGTTGCCGCGCTCGTTCATGCGCGGGTCGCGGGTGCCGATGATCTCGTTGCCGACGATGCGGGCATCGCGGCCGCCATGCACGTCGATGCCGTGCATGTTCTCGGTCAGCCGCAGGTCCAGAACCTGCGCCCGGTCGGCGCCCTTGGCGATCTTGACCCCGGCATCCAGATCCTTGTTCACCATGCCCGAGCCGGTGACGGAAAAGCCCTTCAGCGTGACATCGGGCGCGGCGATGGTGACAACCGTGCCGCGCCCGCCGCCGTCGATGACCGCCGCGCGGCTGCCGATGATGGTCAGCGGCCGGTCGATGATGACGGGGCCCGCATGGACCCCGTCCGCCAGTTCCAGCACATCGCCGGGCTCGGCCCCGGCGATGGCCTGCGCCAGGCTGCCCCGGCCAGGCGCCACCCCATGCTCGGCCGCGAGAGCGGGCGAGGCAAGCAGCAGGGCAAGGATCAGGGACAGCCGGCGCATCGGGTCAGGCCGCCTTCGGCTCGACCATCATGCGGCCGCGCATCTCCATGTGCAGCGCATGGCAGAACCACTGGCAATAATACCAGTAGACCCCCGGATTGGCCGCGACGAAGGTCACGGAAGAGGTCATCTGCGGCCCGATCTCCATCGCGACGCCGTGGTTGCCCATGGTGAAGCCGTGGGTCAGGTCGTCCACCTCGTCGAGGTTGGTCACGACGATGGTGACCTCGTCCCCTTCCGTCACGCTGAAGCTCTCGATCGAGAAGCTGGGCGCAACGCTGGACATGTAGACCCGCACCTTGTTGCCGTCGCGGATGATCGTGTCGGTCCATTCGTCGATATTGACGCCGTCCGCCTCGGCCTGCTTGCGGGTCTCGGCCCACATCGGGTCGTTGCGGTCCCAGACCGACTTGATGACGCCCGACAGGATCGCCGAATCGACGCCGATCGCATCATGCGGCTCGGCAAAGGTGGGGCCGTCATGGACCAGCACCATCTGGTCGCCCGAAATGTCGATCAGCTGGTCGTTTTCCGGCTTCAGCGGCCCGACGTTCAGGAAGCGGTCCTTCGAGAACTTGCACAGCACGACCAGCCAGTCGTTGCGCGCGTCCAGCGTCTCGCCCATCGTGGTCTTGAGATGGCCGGGCTGGTAATGCACGTCCAGCTTTTGCTTGATCGGGTCGATGTCCTCGCCGGCATAGGCGCGGATCGCCTCCTCGATGTTCCACTTGACCACCTGGCTGTCGATGAAAAGCGAGGTATAGGCGTTGCCGCGCCCGTCAAAGGCGGTGTGCAGCGGGCCCAGCCCCAGTTCCGGCTCGGCCACCACGGCGCTGCGCAGGTCGGCATCCTCATAGAAAATCGCGTCGAACTTGGTCACGTCCAGCACCGTCACCGTGGGCGACAGCTTGCCGGCGACGACCAGGTGCTTCTTGTCCGGCGCCATGTTGCAGCCATGCGGGTTGTTGGCGATGGGGATGTAGCGGGTGAACAGGCTGCCCGCCTCCTTGCGGCCGTCCAGCACCTTGCAGCCGTTGATTTCCTCGTATTGGCCGGCCTCGATGGCCTTTTCGATCTCGACGATGTTGAAGACGACGACATGGTCCATCTCGGCCTCGCTCATCTCGGCCAGCGTCATGCCCATTTCCGAGTTGTAGGAGGTCGAGAAGGCATATTTGCCCTCGTAATCGGCATCGCAATTGTCGAGGTTGCCCGAGACCAGCACCTGCCAGGCGACTTCCCACTTGTCGGCATCGACAGCGGTGAAGACGTTCACATAGGTCGAGATGTCGTCCATCGTGGTGCCGTCGTTGATCAGCGGCGCCTCGTCCTCGCCGTTGCAGAACACATAGTTGCTGCGCGGCCATTTCTGCGGGCGCAGGCCGTGGATGGCCTTGGCGTTCGGCACCTCCAGGATGGCGTCGCATTTCATCACGTCGCAGCGCACCCGCGCCACGCGGGTATTGGCCTTGTCGTTCATGAACAGGAAGCGGCCGTCATACTTGCCCTCGGTAAAGGACATGTGGACATGGTGCAGGTCGCCGTTGTCGTGGATGCGCTTGCCGTTGGCGGCAAGGTGCTTCCTGGTCCGCTCGGTCATGCTGCGTTCGTGGATGAGGATCGATTCGTTGGTGATGCCCCAGCCGGTGGCCGAGCAGCGGTTGAAGACCGGCACGCGCATCAGTTCGCGCATCGAGGGGATGCCCAGGATGCGCAGCTCACCGGTCTGGCCCGAGGACCAGAAGCCGTAATAATCGTCCAGCTGTCCGGGCGCAACGGCACCGGCACCGCTGGCGGCCAGCGCCGCACCGCTGCCCGCGGCGGTGGCGAGGCCCGCGGCGCCCGCGCCGATCACGGCCGGCCCCAGCGCCAGCCGCCCCCCGAACGCGCCGGCCATGGCCGCGCCGCCGGCCGTCGCGCCCAGAAGCGCGCGGCGGCTCAGGCCGTTTTGCTGTTTGGTTTCCATGGTCGAACTCCTTTTCGTGTTCAAGCTTCGATCTTGCGGGCGGCGTTGGGGTGCCCGGCCGGGGGCTGGCCCAGCTTGGGCACGCTGCCGGCGGCCACGGCCTCGCGCCGCTTCAACTTGCGGATCACCACCGGGCAGGTGGTCTTGGACTGGTAAAGCACCTGGCAATGCATGCAGTTGATGCATTCGTTGGGATTGATCTCGCCCGTCGGGTGGATGGACTGCACCGGGCATTGCTGGGCGCAGATCTGGCAGGGATTGCCGCATTCGCGATAGCGCTTGAGCCAGTCGAACATGCGGATCCGCGCCGGGATCGCCAGCGCCGCGCCCAGGGGGCACAGATAGCGGCAATAGAAGCGTTCGACGAAGAGCCCGGCGATCAGCAGCGCCGCCGCATAGGCCACGAAGGGCCAGGCGCGGACGAAGTTCAGGATGATCGCGGTCTTGAAGGGCTCGACCTCGGCCAGATGCTCGGCCCGTTCCACGCTCATCAGCGACACGCCGAAAAGCCCAAGGAAGATCATGTACTTGACCGGCCAGAGCCGCTCGTGCAGGCCCCAGGGCAGCGTCCATTGCGGGATGCGCAGCTTGCGGGCGACCTGGTTCGTCAGCTCTTGCAGCGCGCCAAAGGGGCAAAGCCAGCCGCAATAGGCCCCGCGGCCCCAGAACAGCAGCGCCGCGGCGACCGCAAACCACAGGATGAAGGTCAGCGGGTCCAGCAGGAAGGCCTGCCAGCTGAAACCGTTCACCAGGCTGCCGAACAGCGCCATCAGGTTCACCACCGACAGCTGCGCATTGGCATACCAGCCCAGGAAGACCAGCGTCACGGTCAGGAAGCCCATGCGGAAGACATAGAAGGCGCGCTCGTTGCGGGTGGCGAAGCTCTGGAAGAAGAAGGCCCCGGTCAGCACCAGCAGCATGACGCCGAGCCCGGCGATCTTGGCCTTGGAATCCAGCCAGATGCGCTTCCACAGCTGCGCCTGGGCCTGGCTCTCGTCGTGCTGGGCCGCGGGCGCTGCCGCCTCGGGCGCCGGCGCGGCGACGCTGCGCAGGTATTTCTGCGGCAGTTGATAGCCCAGGTCGAAGGTGTGGAAGACCTTCTCGATCGGCCCCACCTCGCGCTGCACCAGAAGTTGGATGCGGAAGGGTTTCGTCGGGTCGAAGCCCGAGGCGGCGGGGATCTTGAACAGGTCCATCTCGGTGAAATCCGGCGCGCCTTCGGCAGCGATGGCATTCACCCGCCGGTGGTCGCGGTCGCGGAAGCGGACCGAGATGTCGTCCTGGATCAGCACGATGCGGTCGAAGATGCCGCCGCGCACATAGCCCGAGCCCTTGAAGCTGTAGAGCCCGCGGCCCATCACCGCCACTGCCTGGTCGCCGGGCGCGAGCCAGGCCTGCAGGTTCGCCGCCTGCGCATCGCCCAGCAGCGCCTTGCCGATGGCGGGGACCGAGACCAGCCCGGCCTGCATCTCGATGAAGGTGGTCTCGGGGGGCTCGGACAGGGCGCGCCGGCCGGCGCGGGGATCGGCATTGCCGGCAAAGGCCGCGTTCACCTGTCCCGCGTCCAGGGTCAGCCGGCGCAGGGTGCCGTCGCCCTCCATCTCGTGCCAGTCGGCGGGAAGGGCGGCCTCGGGGTCGATCTCGAATTTCGGCCCGCTGGCGGCGGCCTCGGTCGCCAGCCCGCCCAGGCCGAGCGCGCGGGCGACCCTCAGCCCCGAGCGCGTGATGGAATCGTCGATCACCATCACCGTGACCGTGGCGCCCGAGATGATCTCGACCTCATGCCCGGTGCCGCCCGATTGCGCCTCGGCCACCAGGTCGAGGCCCCTGTAGCCCTCGACCAGCGCCTTGACCTTGGCTTCGGGGATGCCGATCAGCACGATGGGTTCGGAATGCTTGACCAGCCGGACGCCGGCAACCTTCGCATCCTTGTCCAGCGCCACGAGCGTATGGATGGGCTTGCCGGAATAACCGGTGGTGCCGACGAAATCCGAGGTGACGAAGGCATGGGCAATGGTCTCGCCGCCCTTCAGCACCGGCGCCACGGCCAGATCGGCGCGGATCGGCCCGAACCCGTCGGCGCCGGGCACCAGTTCGGCCGCGTTCTGCTCCGGCAGCAGCTGTGCCAGCACGCTTTCGGCGGCTGCCGGCAGGGTCGGCAGCAACAGCGATGCGATCGTCAGGGCAAGGCGGAGGATCTTCATGCTCGGGCATCCATGGCAATTGCCTGGGCCCGGCGCTTCGGCTGGCGCGGATCGCCCGCATCAGACCAGAGGCTGTCGCCCGCGGGCGACGGGACCGCATGGGTCCAGACAGAGGAGAAAGACGGGGGGCCGCGCGTCAGGACCAGCAGCGGGCGGATCGCGCCGCGCACCTGCGCCGCGTCCGCCGTCACCGCGGGACGCGTCCACCGCACCGGCCTGCCCGGCAGGACGGGCTCGGACCCCGAGACGAGCAGCGGCGAATGGCAGACGGGGCAGTCGCGGCAATCCTGCGGCGCGGGATGTTCGTTGCCATCGGCATCCAACCAGACGGTGCGGGCATGGCCCTCGGCGCAGATCACCGTCTGTTGCAGCGGGCCCGCCAGCGCCGCGGCCAGGTGGCCGGGCATGGCAGCGCCCGTGCCGGCCCATCCCGCCAACAGAAGGAGGAGAATCGCCGCGAAAGACAGCAAGGCCCGGGCCGGATTATGAGCTGCACTGTGGCACATGCCCCTCTCATTATGCCTTTGTCCGCCGCGTGCTTTGATTTCGGTCAAACCTGGAAGCCGCAAAATGCTCCCGGGAAGCAATTCCGCGGACCGGGTGGACCGCCTGCGACATTCTGTCATGCCGGAAGTCCGAGCTTTTCTCTCTTACTTTGACTTTTCTCAAGCCGAATGCCCTGTACCGGACCTAAACCAGGCACGACGGGCGGGCTTGTCCGCCCGGACCACCAAGGAGAACACGATGTTCCACCATTCCCTCGCCGCTGCCGCCGCCGCGCTTCTGGCCCTTGCCGCGCCCGGTTTCGCGGCAACCCACGAGGTGCATATGCTCAACAAGGGCGAATCGGGCGCCATGGTCTTTGAACCGGCCTTCGTGCGCGCCGAACCGGGCGACGTCATCAACTTCGTCCCCACCGACAAGAGCCACAATGTCGAAGCGATCAAGGAAATCCTGCCGGAAGGCGTCGAATCCTTCAAAAGCAAGATCAACGAATCCTACACGCTGACCGTGACCGAACCGGGGCTTTATGGCGTGAAATGCACGCCGCATTTCGGCATGGGCATGGTCGGGCTGGTGCAGGTCGGCGACGCGCCCGAGAATCTCGACGCCGCCAAGACCGCCAAGATGCCCAAGAAGGCGCGCGAGCGCATGGATGCCGAACTGGCCCAGGTCAACTGACCGGGACGGCACCGACCGCCGGGAGAGGGACCGGGCGCGGCGCGATACACTCGCCCGCGCCTTTCTTGATGAAAGTCGCTTCCAATCCCGGTCCCGCCATGGCCAAACGCCGGGCGCATCCCCATATGCCGGGCATGGCGTCACCGCGAAGGGAAACGGCATGAGCAAGATCGACTTGACCGAACAGGGTTTCATCGTCGAAGCGCAGGAACTGGCCGCGGCCTTCGGGATCGAGCCCGGCCGGGTGCCTGAACTGATGCGGGAAAATCGCATCACCACCCGCTGCGAGACCGGAGAGGGCGAGGATGCCGGGCGCCATCGCCTGACCTTCTTTTTCCAGCACCAGGCGCTGCGCCTGACCGTCGACGCCGAGGGCAGGATCCTGAAACGCGCCCGCTTCGACGTCCCGGCCCGCAACGCCGGCGGCGGCTGAGCGCGCAAGCGGGGCATCCGGCCGGCCGGAAGCCCCGCAGCCGGTCACGAGGCGAGAACGCGCGGGAACAACACTTCCTCCTCCAGGTGGATATGGGCGACCACGTCGTCGCAAAGCTTGCGCAGGCCGGTGTAAAGCGCCGTCCACGAACCGCAGGCGCCGACCGGCAGGGTCAGGCCATGGGTCACATGCTCGATCCGGCGCAGCAGTTCCGCGGTATCCTGATGCTCGGCCCGCATGATGCGGATGGGCCCGGCCAGCATGGCGCCGCCGCCCTGCAGGATGGCCGGGAACAGCACCGTCTCCTCCTTGGCCATGTGCGATTCCAGGTCGTCGCGCAGCGCGATCAGCGCCTCGGTCAGGCCCAGGGGCGCCTCGTCATGGTCGCCATGCACCATCTCGACCCGGTCGGCCAGCCCGATCAGCCAGCCCAGTTCCTCGCGATGGGTGTCGTGATAGCGGCTGAGGATATGGTCGATCAGCGCCGGGGTTTCGGCCGGGGCGTCGCGGCCGGCATTGTCGATCAGCGCCTGCAATTCGGCGGTCAGCGCCGGCAAGGCGACGCCGGCCTTTTCAGCGGCTTCGGCCAGGCCCGAATCGGCGCCGCAGCAAAAGCTGATGCCGGCGCGGCGGAACACCTCGGCGGCACCGGGCAGCCGGGCGGCGATGTCGCCGACGATACTGTCGGGCGCAAGGGTGATGTCAGTCATGATGGTCTCCTCCATGGGGTGCGGGTCGAGAGGCGGCCCAGGCTTGGGCCAGCGGCGGGCCGAGGCGCAGCAGATCGACCGCGCGGGCGGCGATCTGGGCGGTGACCTCGGCCAGGCTTTGCGGGCGCAGGTAAAAGGCCGGCACCGGCGGCAGGATCACCGCGCCCATCCGGGTCGCGGCCTGCATGTTTTCCAGATGCGCCAGCGTCAGCGGCGCCTCGCGCGCCAGCAGCACCAGAGGCCGGCGCTCCTTGAGCTGCACCGAGGCGGCGCGGGTCAGCAGCCCGTCGTCGAAACCATGCGCGATGGCCGCAAGGCTGCGCATCGAACAGGGCGCCACGATCATGCCCGCGACCGGGCAGGAGCCCGAGGCGATGGCCGCGCCCAGGTCGCGCTGCGCGTGAACGCGCGTTGCCAGCGCCTGCAAGGCGGACAGCGCATCGGGTCCGACCTCCTCGGCCAGGGTGCGCCGCGCCATGGCCGAGACGACCAGGTCGATTTCCGTCCCGAGCCGGGCCAGCGCGCGGGCGCAATCCAGCGCCAGCGCCGCGCCCGAGGCGCCGGACACGCCCAGCACCACCCTCATGGCAGCACCGCGGCCAGAAGCGCCTCGGCCCGTGCCTCATGCGCCGGGTCAAGCTGCATGACCCGGCCCCATTCGCGGCTGGTCTCGGCGCCGATCTTGGTGGTGGCGTCCAGCCCCAGCTTGCCCGCCAGCCCCTCGACGGGCGAGGCGAAATCCAGGTAATCCATCGGCGTGCGGTCCAGCAGCATCACGTCGCGGCCGGGGTCCATCCGGGTCGAGATCGCCCAGGCGATGTCGTCCCAGCTGCGCACGTCGATGTCGCTGTCCACCACGACGACCAGCTTGGTATAGCTGAATTGCGGCAGCATCCCCCACAGCGCCATCATCACCCGCCGCGCCTGGCCGGGATAGCGCTTGTCGATCGCCACCACCGCCATGCGATAGGAACAGGCGGCGGGCGGCAGCCACAGGTCGGTGATCTCGGGGATCTGGGCGCGGATCACCGGCAGCGCCAGGTCGTTGAACACCTCGCCGATGACCGAGGGCTCGTCGGGCGGCCGGCCGGTGACGGTGGACAGGTAAAGCGGATCGCCCCGGCAGGTGATGCGGCTGACGCGCATGACGGGAAAGGGCTCGACGGCGTTGTAATAGCCGGTATGGTCGCCGAAGGGGCCTTCGGGCGCGGTCTCGCCGGGATGCACCCAGCCCTCGACGATCACCTCGGCGCGGGCGGGCACCATCAGCGGCACGGTCTGCGCCGCGACCAGTTCGCTGCGCGCACCGCGCAGCACGCCGGAGAACCCCAGTTCGGACACGGTTTCGGGCAGCGGCAGCGCGGCGGCCAGCAGCAGCGCCGGATCGGCCCCCAGCGCGATGGCGACCGGCATCGGCTCGCCCGCCTGCGCCCAGCTGCGGTGATGCGCCGCCCCGCCGCGATGCGCCAGCCAGCGCAGGATCAGCCGGTCGGGGCCCAGAACCTGCGCGCGATAGACGCCCAGATTGTAGCGGGTCAGATCCTCGGCCCGGCTGTCCCGCGGCCGGGTCAGCACCACCGGCCAGGTGATCAGCGGCCCGCCATCCTCGGGCCAGGGCGTCTGCACCGGCAGCGAATCGAGGCCGGGCAGTTCGGCCTCTTGCGCCGGGCCGTGGCGCAAAAGCTTGGGCCGCGTCGCCAGCGCCGCGCGCAGCATCGGCCAGCGCGACATGGCGTCGCGCATGCCCTCGACCGGCGCCGGGCTGCGCAGCGCGGCCAGGAATTCGCCAAAGCCCGCGACCTCGTCCGGCTGCAGGCCCAACCCGGCCGCGACCCGTGCCCTGGTGCCGAAAAGATTGGCGATCACCGGGATGCGCGCCCCTTCAGGCCGGTCGAAGCGCAGGGCCGGGCCGCCGCGGCGCAGGCAGGCCAGTTCGACCGCGGTCATCTCGTGGCGCAGCGAGACGGGCTCGGCGATGCGGGCGAACTCGCCCCGCGCCTCCAGCCAGGAGAGAAAGGCCCGCAGGTCGGGAAAGGAAGGAAGGCTGCGCATCAATGGCTCCGGCAGGCCCGCGGCAAGGCGGGCGGATCATGGCGGAAAGGCTAGGCGGGAATTTCCGCGGCTGATTTGACGAATATCAATCACAGCGCCGATTGGGCGGCCTAGACCGGGATCATGACCCAGCGCCCCACCCTGCCGCCGCTGCTGATGCGGCTTCCGCCCCCGCCGCTTGCCCGCCCGGCCCTTGGCCTGGCGCTGACGGCTTTCCTGCGCCGCATCGCCGCGCGCGAGCCCGCGATCCTGTCGCGCCTCGGCCCCTATGCCCAGGCGCGCTTCCTGCTCGATGTCAGCGACGCGCCGTTCCTGCTGTTGATGCAGCCCCAGGCGCGGCGGCTGACCGCGCATCCGCGCCACGCCCCCCCGCCCGAGCATGACGCCGCGATCCGGGGCGGGCTGGCGGCCTTCCTCGCCATGCTGCACGGCGCCGAGGACGGCGATGCGCTGTTCTTTTCCGGCGAGTTGCAGATCGGCGGCGATACCTCGGCGGTACTGGCGCTGCGCAATGCGCTGGACGATGCCGAACTGGACCTGACCGAGGAACTGGCGGCGCTGACCGGCCGGCCGCTGGGGCGCTGGCTGCGCCGCGGCTCGGCGCTGGTCGCGCGCAGAAGCGGGCTGGTCCTGTCCCGACAAGAGGTGATGCCATGATGGAACTGGTCTGCCCGGCCGGAACCCCGGCGGCGCTGCGCGCCGCGGTCGATGCGGGCGCGCATACGGTCTATTGCGGCTTTGCCGACGAAACCAATGCCCGCAACTTTCCCGGCCTGAATTTCAGCCGCGAGGAACTGGCCGAGGGCGTGGCCTATGCCCATGCCCGCGACGCCAAGGTTCTGGTGGCGATCAATACCTTTCCGCGCGCTGGCGACCAGGCGCTGTGGCACCGCGCCGTGGCCGATGCCGCCCGGCTGGGCGCCGATGCGGTGATCCTGGCCGACCTGGGCCTGATCGCGCATGCCGCCGAGGCCCATCCCGGCCTGCGGCTGCACCTGTCGGTGCAGGCCGCCGCCGCCAATCCCGACGCGATCAACTTCTATGCCGAAACCTTCGGCATCCGCCGGGTCGTGCTGCCCCGCGTGCTGTCGGTCGAGGAAATCACCGCCATCAACCGCGAGATCGAGGTGGAAACCGAGGTCTTCGTCTTTGGCGGGCTTTGCGTCATGGCCGAGGGGCGCTGTTCGCTGTCCTCCTATGCCACGGGGCTTTCGCCGAACATGAACGGCGTCTGCTCGCCCGCAAGCCACGTCGCCTATGCCGATGTTGGCGGCAATCACGAGGCGCGGCTGGGTGATTTCCTGATCCACCGCACGCCCAAGGGCATGCCGGTGCCCTATCCGACGCTGTGCAAGGGCTGCTTCACCTCGCCCGACGGCAAGGGGGACAGCCAGACCGGCCATATCTTCGAGGATCCGGTCAGCCTGGACGCGACCCGGCTGATTCCGGCGCTGCAAAAGGCCGGGGTCAGCGCCCTGAAGATCGAGGGGCGGCAGCGATCCCGCGCCTATGTCGCGCAGGTGGTGCGCGCCTTCCGTGCCGCCGTCGAGGCCGCCGAACAGGGTGCGCCCATGCCCGAGGGACTGCTTGCGCGGCTGACCGAGGGTCAGGCCGCCACCACCGGCGCCTATGCCAAGACCTGGAGATGACCATGGACCTGACCGTCGGCGCCATCGCCTTTTTCTGGAGCGCGGAGCAGGTCCGCGCCTTTTACCGGACGCTGGCCGATACCCCCGTTCAGCGGGTGGTGATCGGCGAATGGGTCTGCTCGAAGCGCCTGCCCTTCTGGCAGCACGAGATCCCCGCCGCCGTCGAGGTTCTGCAAGCCGCCGGCAAGGAGGTGGCGCTGTCCACGCTGACGCTGATCACGCTGAAACGCGAAAGGCGGCAGACCGAGGAGCTGTTCGCCTCGGGCCTGCCGGTCGAGATCGCCGACCTCAGCGCGCTCAAGCACCTGCCCGAGGGCGCGCCCTTCTGGGTCGGCCCGACCGTCAACGTCTATAACGAGGGCACGCTGGAATGGCTGGCCGGCAAGGGCGCGCAGCGCATCTGCCTGCCGCCCGAACTGCCGCTGGACTCGGTCGCGCAGCTGGCGCAGGCCGGCCGGCAGGCCGGCGTCGCGGTCGAGGTCTGGGGCCATGGCCGAGCGCCGCTCGCGATCTCGGGGCGCTGCTATCACGCCCGGCTGCACGACCGCGCCAAGGACAGCTGCCAGTTCGTCTGCGCCGAGGATCCCGACGGCCGCACGGTCGAGACGCTGGAGGGCCAGCCCTTCCTGACCGTGAACGGCGTCCAGACGCTGAGCTATGCGCATATGAGCGTCGCGGGACAGGTCGATGCCCTGCGCGAGGCCGGGGTCGCCGCGCTGCGGTTGTCGCCGCAGCCGGGCGATTTCGCGGCCGTGACCCGGCTTTACGCGCGGCTGCTGGAAAGCGGGCTTTCGGCGCAGGACGCACTGGCCGGCTTGCGCCGCATCCAGCCCGGCGCCATCTTTGCCCAAGGCTTCCTGGAGGCGCGCCCCGGCGCCGCCCCCTGCCCCTGATCCCTGTCTGACGGAGACGCGCGATGTCCACCTCGGAACGCATGCGCAACTACCACGGCCCGGTACTGCTGAGCCACGGCTTCCGGGCCTTCTTCCTGCTCTCGGCGCTTTGGGCGGCGCTGGCCATGGCGATCTGGGTCGCCATGCTCGGCGGGGCCGAGATCCTGCCCCTGGCCTTCGACCCGTTCAGCTGGCACGCCCATGAGTTCCTTTACGGCTATCTCGGCGGGGTCATCGCCGGCTTCCTGCTGACCGCGGTACCGAACTGGACCGGGCGGCTGCCGGTGATGGGCGCGCCCTTGGCCGGGCTGGTCGGGCTGTGGCTGCTGGGCCGGGCCGCGGTCGGGGCTTCGGCGCTGCTCGATTGGCGCGTGGTCCTGCTGGCCGACCTGGCCTGCGGGGTGATGCTGCTGGCCTTCCTGGCGCGCGAGATCCTGCATGGCCGGAACTGGCGCAACCTGCCGGTGCTGGCGCTGCTCGGGCTGTTCACCGCCGGCAACGCGCTGTTTCACATCGAGGCCGCTCGCGGAGACGCGGCCTTCGAGGGCATGGGCATGCGGCTGGGCCTGGCCGCGGGCCTGGTGCTGGTCGCGCTGATCGGCGGGCGCATCATCCCCAGCTTTACCCGCAACTGGCTGGCGGCGCGGGGGGTGCAGCGCCTGCCGGCGCCCTTCGGCCGCGGCGACGGGCTGGTGCTGGGCCTGACGGTGGTCACGCTGGCGGGCTTCGTCGCCCTGCCCGACGGCCGGGCCATGCCCTGGCTGATGCTGGCCTGCGGTGCGGCGCATCTGTGGCGGCTGGCGCGCTGGCAGGGCGCGCAGACCGGGGCCGAGCCGCTGCTTTGGGTGCTGCACCTGGCCTATGGCTTCCTGGCGCTCGGCTTCTGGGCCGAGGCGGTGGCGGGCTTCGGCCTGATGGCCGCGGCGCCGGCGCGGCATGTCTGGCTGGCCGGCGCCATCGGGCTGATGACGCTTGCGGTAATGAGCCGTGCGAGCCTGGGCCATAGCGGCCGCGCGCTGCATGCCGGGCGCGGCACCACGGCGCTTTACCTGGCGCTGACCGCCTCGGTCGCGCTGCGGCTGCTGGCCGGGCTGCTGCCGGCCCAGGTCTGGCTACTGCATCTGTCGGGCACGCTGTGGGTTCTGGCCTTCGGCGGCTTCGCCCTGCTCTACCTGCCGGTGCTGGCGCGGCCGCGGGTGGCGAAAAAGCCGGTCTCGGGGGCAAGGCGCCCAGCCTGAAGCGCGCCATGCAAAAAGGCCCGGTCAGCGCGACCGGGCCTTTTTCGTTGCGGAGCTTTTCGGCTTAGGCGGGTTGCAGCCCGCAAATCCGCTGGCACCAGCCCATGACCTGCGCCTGCTCACCGGGAAGCGGCGTGGCAAGCCCATCGGCAAAGGCCTGGAACGCCGGCAGGTTCAGCCCGTTCACCCCGGCCAGCACCGGGATGCCGCGCGACAGCGCCTCGGCGATCAGGGGCGCAAAGCCGCGGCCCTCGGCTTCCTGCTTGCCGAACTTGTTGACCAGCAGCAGGTCGGCACCGGGCAGCGCCGCCGTGACGCCCAGCACCGCCGCCTCCAGCACGCCCGCGTCCAGCCGGCAGCCACGTGCGCCATTGCCGCGGTCCTCGCTGATGCGCAGCACCGGGCCGTCGGGCAGCACGCGCAGGTCCATGTCGCATTTGACGCGGCCCTCGCGCTGGGGATTGGTCTGCACCGTGCCCGCCAGCCGTAGCCCCGCCGCCTGCGCCGCCTGGGCAAAGGCGGCCAGGAAGCGGTCGCTCGCGCCGCGGCCCGGCAGGCTGACATAGGCAAGCTGCATCACGCGCGCCTTTCCCGGTCGAAGGAGATGCCGGAGATGTCCGCCCCGGCGATCAGCCTGTCAAGATAGTCGCGGCTGGCGCGCAGCCAGGCCGCCTTGTCATGGGCCTGGCGCAATTGCGGCAACACCGCCTCCAGCGGCAGCACGGCGCCGCGCGCGCGCGCATCCAGACGGATGACATGCAGGCCATAGCGGGTCTCGGCCAGGGCCAGCCCCCCCTCCTCCATCGTGGCCAGCACGGCCTCGAACTCGGGCACGGTATCGCCCGAGGTCAGTTGCCCCAGCACCCCGCCGGCGCTTTTCGACGAACAGGCGCTAAGCTCGGCGGCCAGTTCGGCAAAGCGTCGCGGCTGGGCGCGCAGCTCGGCCAGCACCGCCTCGGCCCGCTCCCGCGCCTGGGCACGGGCCTCGGCATCGTCGGGGGCGGCCGCAAACAGGATATGCGCCGCCTCATAGAGCGAGGGCGCGCGGAACTGTTCGGGATGGGCGGCATAATGCGCGGCCAGCGCCGCCTCGTCGGCGGGCGCGGGCTCGACCGCCTGGTCCAGCAGGGCACGGATCGCGGCCTCGTCCTCGGTCTCCCATTGGCCGGGGGCAAGCTCGGCGGGTTCCGCCGCGATGCCCTGGACGCGAGCTTCCTGCAGCAGAAGCTCGCGCACCGCCAGCGCGCGGGCGGCAGCGCGCCAGGCATGGCCGGGCTTGCCCTTGGGCGCGGGGTGGTTCTGCGCCTCGGCCGCGATGCGGCCGGGATCGAGCGTCACGCCGTTCACGACGACCGGCGGCAAGAGCGGTTTCATCTCCATCACCCCTACTCCGCCGGATGGCGCTTGGCCGGTTGACGCTTGGTCCGCACGATCTGGTAGCCCGGCCGCCACAGATAGCGCACCGGGGCCGAGATCATGTGGACCAACCGCGTGAAGGGGAACAGCAGGAAGATGGTCAGCCCCAGCAGGATATGCAGCTTGAAAAGCCAATGCACGCCGACCAGGTGATCGGCCGCACCCGCACGGAAATAGACGATGCCCTGCGCCCAGGACATCAGCCGCGTCATCTCGTGCCCGTCAAGGTGCTGCATGGAAACCAGGATGGTCATCAGCCCCAGCACCAGCTGCGCGACCAGCAGCGCCAGGATGCCGGTATCGGCCAGCGTGGTATGGGCGCGCACCCGCGGGTCGGTCAGACGGCGATGCAGCAGCATGCCGCCCCCGACCAGCGCCATCACCCCGGCGATGCCGCCCGCGGTCATCGCCAGCACCTGCTTGGCACCATGGCTGATGCCCAGCGCGTCGAAGACGGCGATGGGGGTCAGCAGCCCGACCAGATGGCCGAAGAAGATTACCAGCACGCCGACATGGAACAGTACCGAGCCGATGACGAATTGCCGCCGCCGCAGGATCTGGCTGGACTTGGATTTCCAGCTGAACGGATCCTGGTCATAGCGGATGATCGAGCCCAGGAGCATCACGGTGATGGCGATATAGGGATAGATCCCGAAAAGGAAATTGTTCATCTGCGCCTCCTCATTGCGCCGGGTTCGCGACGCGCGGGGCGTCCATGCGGGCAAGGATGTCGCGGCTGACCGGGCAGCCGGCATTGGGGTCGGGGCCGAACGTGACCTGCGCCTCTTCCCAGACGGCATCGAGCGCGGCCAGATCCTCGGGGTCGTCGTCGGGGACGGCGGCCAGTTCCTCGGGCAGCTCGGCCGGCTCGGTCACCACCAGCGCCACCAGCGCGCTGAGCACGCCGGCATAGGCCGTCTCGCGCCGCGTCAGCCGCTCGGCCAGCGCGACCAGGATGTGCGAGGCATCGGCCAGAAGCGCCTCGGCCTCGGCCAGGGGCCGGGTGGACAGGTATTCCAGCAGCACCGGCAGGTGGTCGGGCAGTTCCGACCCGACCAGGTCGAAGCCGCCGGCGCGATAGGTTTCCAGAAGATCGACCATGGCGCCGCCGCGGTCGCGGCTTTCGCCATGCACATGCTCGAACAGGTTCAGCGACAGGCTGCGCGAACGGTCGAACAGCAGCACATAGCGTTCCTGAAGGTCGTAGAGGTCGCCCTGGCGCAATTCCTGCAGCAGGCGGCGGATTTCCTCCATGCGCTTGGGGCCAAGCAGCCCCTCGGCTTGCAGCACCGCGTCGATTTCGGGCAGCGCGGCGATCAGCTCCTCGCTGGGATAGGACAGCAGCGCGGAAAGGGCTCGGAAGCTTTTCATGCGATGAACTCCTGCGGGCTGCGGAATTTCTTGCCGCCAAAGAGCGACGGCGTGTCGCCCGATGAACAGCCGTGCCCGTCGGTAAAGCCGCAGCCGCCGCGCAGGTCATAGGCGTCCTCGACGATCTCGCGATGCGTGGTCGGGATGACGAAACGGTCCTCGTAATTGGCGATGGCCAGCAGCTGATACATCTCGTCGATCTGCTGCGGCGTCAGGCCGACGCGCTTGGCGACGCCCAGGTTCACCACCCCGTCCAGCGTCTTGGAACGCATGTAGCTGCGCATGGCCAGCATCCGCTCCAGCGCGGCGGCCACCGGCGCCTCGTCCCCGGCGGTCAGCATGTTGGCCAGATAGCGCAGCGGGATGCGCAGGCTGCGCACGTCGGGCATGTCGTCCTGGGCCGCGATCTTGCCCGCCTCGGCGGCGTTCTGGATCGGCGACAGCGGCGGCACATACCAGACCATCGGCAGGGTGCGGTATTCCGGGTGCAACGGGAAGGCGATCTTCCATTCCATCGCCATCTTCCAGATCGGCGATTTCTGCGCGCCTTTGATCCAGTCCTCGGGCACGCCCTCGGCGCGGGCGGCGGCGATCACCTCGGGATCGTTGGGGTCCAAGAAGACGCCCAGCTGCGCGTCGTAGAGGTCCATCTCGCTTTCCGATGCGGCCGCCTCGGCGATCTTGTCGGCATCGTAAAGCATCACGCCCAGGTAGCGGATGCGCCCGACGCAGGTTTCCGAGCAGACCGTGGGCTGGCCCGATTCAAGGCGCGGATAGCACAGGATGCATTTTTCCGACTTCCCGGTGGACCAGTTGTAATAGATCTTCTTGTAGGGGCAGCCCGAGACACACATCCGCCAGCCCCGGCACTTGTCCTGGTCGATCAGCACCACCCCGTCCTCTTCGCGCTTGTAGATCGCGCCCGAGGGGCAGGAGGCAACGCAGGCCGGGTTGAGGCAATGCTCGCACAGCCGCGGCAGATACATCATGAAGGTGTTTTCGTATTCGCCGTAGATGTCCTTCTGGATGCCCTCGAAGTTATAGTCCTTGCTGCGTTTCTCGAACTCGCCGCCCAGGATCTCCTCCCAGTTCGGGCCCCATTCGATCTTTTCCATCCGCTCGCCCGAGATCTTGGATCGCGGCCTTGCGGTCGGGAAGGCCTGCATCTCGGGCGCCGATTTCAGATGGTCATAGTCGAAATCGAAGGGCTCGTAGAAATCGTCGATCTCGGGCAGGTCGGGGTTGGCGAAGATATTGGCCAGGATGCGCCACTTGCCGCCCTGCTTGGGCCGCAGATGGCCCGAGCGGGTCCGCACCCAGCCGCCGTTCCAGCGCCTCTGGTTTTCCCAATCCTTGGGATAGCCGATGCCGGGCTTGGTCTCGACGTTGTTGAACCAAGCGTATTCGACCCCCTCGCGCGAGGTCCATACGTTCTTGCACGTCACCGAGCAGGTATGGCAGCCGATACACTTGTCCAGGTTCAGCACCATGCCGATTTGCGCACGCACTTTCATTCCGCTGCCTCCGTCGCTTGGGTTGCGGGCCCCGTTTCCAGGGGTTGGTCGAGCCAGTCGACCTTGTTCATCTTGCGGACGATGACGAATTCGTCCCGGTTGGCGCCCACGGTGCCGTAATAGTTGAAGCCGTAGGCCAGCTGCGCATAGCCGCCGATCATATGGGTGGGCTTGGGCACGATGCGCGTCACCGAGTTGTGGATGCCGCCGCGCAGGTTGGTGATCTGGCTGCCGGGCGTGTTCACGATCTTTTCCTGGGCGTGATACATGAACATGCTGCCTTCCTTCATGCGCTGGCTGACCACCGCGCGGGCGGTGATGACGCCATTGCTGTTGAAGACCTCGACCCAGTCATTGTCGACCAGCCCGGCCTTCCGGGCGTCGATTTCCGAGATCCACACCACCGGGCCGCCGCGGTTCAGCGTCAGCATCAGCAGGTTGTCGGTATAGGTGGAATGGATGCCCCATTTCTGGTGCGGGGTGATGAAGTTCAGCACCACGTGCTTTTCGCCCGCGGCCAGCGACTTCCTCGCATCCGCGCCGACGGTCTTCAGGTCGACGGGCGGGCGCCAGGTCACAAGGGCCTCGCCGAAGGCGCGCATCCATTCGTGGTCCTGGTAAAGCTGCTGGCGGCCCGAGACGGTGCGCCACGGGATCAGCTCATGCACGTTGGTCCAGCCGGCGTTATAGCAGACCTCCTCGCTTTCGATGCCCGACCAGGTGGGCGAGGAGATGATCTTCCTCGGCTGGGCGGCAATGTCGCGGAAGCGGATCTTCTCGTCCTCCTTGACCTCGGCCAGGTGCTTGTGGTCGCGGCCAGTGGCCTTGCCAAGCGCCTCCCAGGCCTTGACCGCCACC
This sequence comes from Paracoccus pantotrophus, assembly GCF_008824185.1. Classification (NCBI taxonomy): domain Bacteria; kingdom Pseudomonadati; phylum Pseudomonadota; class Alphaproteobacteria; order Rhodobacterales; family Paracoccaceae; genus Paracoccus; species Paracoccus pantotrophus. The sequence continues at coordinate 637,692 of NZ_CP044423.1, read as the reverse complement.
TCGCCATTGGTCTCGGGGGCCAGCATCAGCACCACCTCGGCGGCGTCGATCGCCGTCTCGATCCGCGCCATGCCCTTGGTCGCGCCCTCCTCGGTCACGCGGCCGTTCAGGGCTTGCAGGTGATGCACCTCGTCCTTGGTGTCCCAGGAAATGCCCTTGCCGCCATTGCCCAGCTTTTCCATCAGCGGACCCAGCGCGGTGAAGCGCTTGTAGAGGTTGGGATAGTCGCGCTCGATCTCGATATAGGCCGGCGCGGTCTTGCCGGGGATCAGCTCGCATTCGCCCCGTTTCCAGTCCTGCACGAAGGGCTGGGCGATCTCGCCGGCGCTGTCATGCTGCAAGGGCAGCTGCACCACGTCGGTCTCGACCCCCAGCACCTCGGGCGCGATTTCCGAGAACTTGCGGGCGATGGACTTGAAGATCTCCCAGTCGGTCCTGGACTCATAGGCCGGGTCCACCGCCGCCTGCAGCGGGTGGATGAACGGATGCATGTCCGAGGTGTTCATGTCGTCCTTTTCGTACCAACTGGCGGTCGGCAGGACGATGTCGGCATAGACGGCGGTGGTGGACATGCGGAAGTCGATCGTCACCAGCAGGTCCAGCTTGCCCTCGGGCGCCTGGTCGTGCCAGGCGGCCTCGACCGGCTTCTGCCGGCCCTCCTGGCCCAGATCCTTGCCCTGCACGCCGTGATCGGTGCCCAGGAGGTGCTTGAGGAAATATTCATGCCCCTTGCCCGAGGAGCCGAGCAGGTTCGAGCGCCAGACGAACAGGTTGCGCGGCCAGTTCTCGGGCGCATCCGGGTCTTCGCAGGACATCTGCAAGCCGCCGGATTGCAGTTCGCGCGCGACGTAATCCTTGGCGGCGATGCCTTCGGCCTTGGCGGCCCGGCCGACCTCCAGAGGGTTGGTCTTCAGCTGCGGGGCCGAGGGCAGCCAGCCCATCCGCTCGGCACGGATGTTGTAGTCGATCAGGCTGAGCCGGTTCCAGTCGCCCGCCGGCGCGGTCGGCGACAGGATCTCTTGCGCGCTCACCGTCTCGTAGCGCCATTGGTCGGTATGGGCATACCAGGCCGAGGTGGCGTTCATGTGCCGCGGCGGGCGCGCCCAGTCCAGCGCGAAGGCCAGCGCCGTCCAGCCGGTCTGCGGGCGCAGCTTTTCCTGGCCGACGTAATGCGCCCAGCCGCCGCCCGACTGGCCGACGCAGCCGCACATCACCAGCATGTTGATGACGGCGCGATAGTTCATGTCCATGTGGAACCAATGGTTCATCGCCGCGCCGATGATGACCATCGACCGCCCGTTGGTCTTTTCGGCATTGGCGGCAAACTCCCGCGCCACCTGGATGATCTTGTCGCGGCGCACGCCGGTGATGCGCTCGGCCCAGGCGGGGGTGAAGGGCACGTCGGCGTCATAGTCGCGGGCGACGTTCTCGCCGCCCAGACCGCGGTCCAGGCTGTAATTGGCGCAGATGAGGTCGAAGACCGTGGCGACCAGCGCCTGCTCGCCATTGGCGAGGGTCAGCCGCTTGACCGGCACGTTGCGGGTCAGCACCGCGCCGCGGTCGTCGACGGCGAAGCCATTGGTCGCGGCGCCGCCGAAGTAGGGGAAGTCGACGCCGACCACATCGTCGCGATCCTCGTCCAGGATCAGGCTCATCTTCAGCCGGACCTCGTCCTCGCCCGCCTTCTGCTCCAGGTTCCAGCGCCCCTCCTCGCCCCAGCGGAAACCGACCGAACCGTTCGGAACCACGATGCGGCCGGTCAAGTCGTCGATGGCGACCGTCTTCCATTCCGGGTTGTTGGCCTGGTCCAGCGCGCCGTCGAAATCGCTGGCACGCAGCTGGCGGCCGGGGATCAGGCGGCCGTCCTGTTCCTCCAGCCGCACCAGCATCGGCATGTCGGAATAGCGCCGGCAGTAATCCTCGAAATACTCGGCCTGACGATCCAGGTGGAATTCGCGCAGGATGACATGGCCGAAGGCCATGCCCAGCGCCGCGTCGGTGCCCTGCTTGGCGTTCAGCCAGATGTCGCCGAACTTGGCCGCCTCGGAATAGTCGGGGCAGATCACCGCCGATTTGGTGCCGCGATAGCGCGCCTCAGTATAGAAATGCGCGTCGGGCGTGCGGGTCTGCGGCACGTTCGAGCCCCAGAGCAGCAGGTAGCCCGCGTTATACCAGTCGGCCGATTCCGGCACGTCGGTCTGTTCGCCCCAGGTCTGCGGGCTGGCCGGCGGCAGGTCGCAATACCAGTCGTAAAAGGACATGCAGGTGCCGCCCAGAAGCGACAGGTAGCGCGTGCCGGCGGCATAGGAGACCATCGACATGGCCGGGATCGGCGAGAAGCCGAAGACCCGGTCGGGGCCATATTTTTGGGCCGTATAGGCATTGGCGGCGGCCACGATCTCGGTCGCCTCGTCCCAGGTCGCGCGCACGAAACCGCCCTTGCCGCGGATGCGGGTATAGCTTTCGCGCGCCGCGGGGTCGGCCTGGATCGCGCTCCAGGCCTGGATCGGCGTCATGGTCTTGCGCTTTTCGCGCCAGAGCTTCATCAGCCGGCCGCGGATCAGCGGCGTCTTCACCCGGTTGGCGGAATAGAGATACCAGCTGTAGGAGGCGCCGCGCGCACAGCCGCGCGGCTCGTGATTGGGCAGGTCGGGCCGGGTGCGGGGATAGTCGGTCTGCTGGGTTTCCCAGGTGACGATGCCGGACTTGACATAGATCTTCCAGGAGCAGGAGCCGGTGCAGTTCACCCCATGAGTCGAGCGCACGATCTTGTCGTGGCGCCAGCGCGAGCGATAGGTGTCCTCCCAGTCGCGGTTCTCGGTCGTGGTCTGGCCATGCCCTTCCGAAAACACGTCCTTGCGGGTGGATTTCAGGAAGTTCAGGCGGTCCAGCAGATGGCTCATGGCTGTCTCCTATGTCAGGCAGGGGAGGCGGCGCCGGCAGAGGCGCGGCCGCGTTCGATGTCGTGCAGAAGGCCGCCCGGACGGGTGTAGAACACCCAGGTCACGGCAAGGCAGAGCACGTAGAAGCCCAGGAAGGCCCAGAGCGCGCCGATCGCCGATCCGGTCAGGGCGATCGAACTGCCATAGGCCTTGGGGATGAAGAAGCCGCCATAGGCACCGATCGCGCTGGTGAATGCGATGATCGCGGCGGATTCGCGGTCGGACTGGCGGCGGCGATCCTCGGGGGACAGCTGCGGCTCAAGCCGGGCGACTTCCTTGCGCATGATCACCGGGATCATCTGGAAGGTCGAGGAATTGCCGACCCCGGTAAAGAAGAACAGCGCCATGAAGCCCGCGAAGAAGCCCCAGAAGGACAGCGCCTGCAGCGAGACGATCACCAGCCCGACCGAGGCGATCATGCCGGCGAAGACCCAGAAGGTCACGCGCCCGCCGCCGACCCGGTCGGAAAGCCAGCCCGTGCCCGCGCGGCTGAGCGCGCCGACCAGCGGGCCCAGGAACACGAATTGCAGCGCGTTGACGTCCGGGAAGGCCAGCTTGATGAGCAGCGGGAAGCCGGCAGAATAGCCGATGAAGCTGCCGAAGGTGCCGATGTAAAGCAGGCACATCACCCAGTTGTGCAGCCGGGTAAAGATCACCGCCTGTTCGCGGAAGCTGGCGCGGGCATCGGTGATGTCGTTCATCCCCAGCCAGGCCGCAATGGTCGAGGCGATGATGAAGGGCACCCAGATGAAGCCCGCGTTCTGCATCCACAGCCGGCTGCCGTCCGAAAGCTCCTGCGCCGCGCCGCCCATGGCGCCAAAGACGCCCATGGTGATGACGATGGGCACCAGGAACTGCATCAGCGATACGCCCAGGTTGCCCAGGCCCGCGTTCAGCCCCAGGGCGTTGCCCTTTTCCGATTTCGGGAAGAAGAAGCTGATATTGGCCATGGACGAGGCGAAGTTCGCGCCCCCCAGCCCGCACAGCAGCGCCAGCGCCACGAAGATCACATAAGGCGTCGCGGGATCCTGCACCGCATAGCCGATGCCCATGGCCGGGATCAGCAGCGAGGCGGTGGACAGCGTCGTCCACAGCCGCCCGCCGAAGATCGGCACCATGAAGCTGTAGAAGATGCGCAGCGTGGCGCCCGACAGGGCCGGCAGCGCCGCCAGCCAGAACAGCTGGTCCTGGGTGAAGCCGAAGCCGATCAGCGGCAGCTTGGCCACCACCACCGACCAGACCATCCAGACCGCGAAGGCCAGCGTCAGGGCGGGGATCGAGATCCACAGGTTGCGCCTGGCGATCCTGCGGCCCTGCTCGGCCCAGAAGGTCGGGTTCTCGGGGCGCCAGTCGTCCAGCACGCGCGGCATCACCGTGCGCTCAGGGTCATGCACCTCGGCCAGTTCGGGAAAGTTCGGCAGCCGGTCCAGGGCCCGGCCCTGGGCACGGCGCTCCATGGCGCGGATCGACAGGTGCATCCAGGCCATCGAGACGACGACGATCAGCAAAAGCAGGGCAAAGCACGAGGTCCAGATCCCGGTCAGGTCCAGCGCCGCACCGAAGACGATGGGCAGCACAAAGCCGCCCAGGCCGCCGATCATGCCGACAAGCCCGCCGACCGCCCCGACATGGTTCGGATAATAGACCGGGATGTGCTTGAAGATGGCGGCCTTGCCCAGGCTCATGAAGAAGCCCAGCGCAAACAACGTGACCACGAAGGGCCAGAGCCCCATCTCGGTCGAGAACGAGATCAGCCCGTCCTTGCCGCGGATGGTGTAATCGGTCGGCGGATAGGACAGCATGAACAGGAACAGCGCGCTGAAGCCGAAGGTCCAGTACATCACCGTGCGCGCGCCGAAACGGTCGGACAGGATGCCGCCATAGGCGCGGAAGATGCTGGCCGACAGGCTGAAGGCCGCCGCCGCCATGCCCGCGACCCGCAGATCGACGCCATAGACCTGCGTCAGGTAATGCGGCAGCCACAGCGCCAGGGCGACGAAGCCGCCGAAGACGAAGAAATAGTAAAGCGCGAAGCGCCAGACCTGGAGCTTCTTGAGCGGCGCGAACTGCTCGGCCAGTGTCGGCCCGGCGATGCCCTGGGCACGGCGCGCCTCGAAATCGGGATCGTCGCGGGCGACCAGCAGGAAGACCACGCCCATCAGCGCGATGCCCACCGCCCAGATCTGCGCCACGGCCTGCCAACCCCAGGCGACCAGGATGAAGGGCGCGATGAACTTCGTGACCGCGGCGCCCACGTTGCCCATGCCGAAGATGCCAAGCGCAGTGCCCTGGCGCTGGGCCGGGAACCATTTCGAGACATAGGCGACGCCGATGATGAAGCTGCCGCCCGCCATGCCCACGCCCAAAGCCGCCAGCAGGAAGCCGGCATAGCTGTCGGCCCAGGTCAGCGCCCAGGTGGCAAGGCCGGTGAACAGCATCTGCAACGAGAACACCAGGCGGCCGCCATAGCGTTCGGTCCAGACGCCCAGGATCAGCCGGACCAGCGATCCGGTCAGGATGGGCGTGGCGATCAGCACCCCATATTCGAACTCGGTCAGGCCGAGCTCCTCCTTGATGGTGATGCCGATGATGGAAAAGATCGTCCAGACGGCAAAGCACAGCGTGAAGGCGGTGGTGCTGAGCCACAGCGCCTTTTGCTGCTGCATCGGGGAAAAGGAACTTGGGTCCGGCATGGCGGATGCTCCGATTGGGACGTTCGCGCATTGTTTCTGGCGCTCACCCAGCACGGGCCCCGGCAGCAATGTTTGATCTGGATCAACTTTGCCCTGACGCCACGCGAAAACCGCCCGCTTTTCGATTATGCGCCGTCAGGATTGGAGCATGCTCAATCCAGTACACGCCATCTGCCCTGTCATTTCATGACAAATATGCCGTCATTGATTGACAAATATCAAGATTTTTGCCAGATTATCCGCGATTCAGACCAATCCTACAGGACAGCCCATGCGCGAAGAGGACCGCAACGACATCCGCAACCTGCCGCTGTTTCGCAACATGACCAGCCCGTGTTTCGACGCGCTGATCCATGCCGCCTACGACCAGGTCTTCCCCGCCCAGCTGGAGCTGATCCGGCAGGGCGAGGTAGCGAATTTCCTGCATGTCGTGCTGGAGGGCGCGGTCGAACTTTACGCCAACTGGCAGGACCGCGACACCACCATGGCCGTGGTCCAGCCGGTCGCCACCTTCATCCTGGCCGCCTGCATGCGCGATGCGCCCTATCTGATGTCGGCGCGCACCCTGCAACGCTCGCGCATCGTGCTGATCCCGGCCGTGGACGTGCGCGCAGCCTTTTCCCGCGACCATGGCTTTGCCCTGGCCACGGTGCAGGAACTGTCCGAAGGCTATCGCAACCTGGTGCGCCATGCCAAGAACCTCAAGCTGCGCAATGCCCGCGAAAGGCTGGGCGCCTATCTGTGGCAGCGCTCGCAAGAGGCCGGGGGGGTGCTGGGTTTCGTGCTGCCGCAGGAAAAGCGGCTGCTGGCCTCTTATTTGGGCATGACGCCGGAAAGCCTGTCGCGCGCCTTCAAGGCGCTGCGCGAGCATGGCGTGCATATCGACGGCATGCGCGTCACCATCACCGACCCGGTCGCGCTGAAGGCGCTGGTCCAGCCCAACACCCTGCTGGACACGGCGCTGAACATCCCCTGACGGCCGGATTTGAGCGCAAGCGGCGGAGTGCGCCGGTCGCCGGCCATGCCTAGATATGCTAAGGACATGCAGCAGAAAGGTTCCCGCCATGGACCGCGCCCAGATCCCGACCGAAAGCGATCCGCGCTGGCAGCAGGTGCTGGCGCGCGACACGGCGGCGGACGGCCGCTTCGTCTATGCCGTACGCACAACCGGCGTCTATTGTCGCCCCTCGTGCCCGTCGCGGCGGGCGAAGCCCGGAAACGTCGCCCTCTATGCCTCGCCGGCCGAGGCCGAGGCGGCCGGTTTTCGCCCCTGCCGGCGCTGCAACCCCAGGGGCGCCTCGACGGCCGAGGCGAATGCCGCGCTGGTCGCCGCCGCCTGCCGCCTGATCGAAGGCGCCGAGACGCCGCCCAGCTTGCAGGCGCTGGCCGATGCCGCGGGGCTGAGCCCGTTCCATTTTCACCGCCAGTTCAAGGCCGCGACCGGGCTGACGCCGCGTGCCTATGCCGCCGCGCATCGCGCCGGCCGGCTGCGCGACCGGCTGGCCCAGGGCGCCAGCATCACCGGCGCGATCTACGAGGCGGGCTTCGGCTCGAACAGCCGCTTCTATGAAGGCGCGGACGGGATGCTGGGCATGACGCCCACGGCCTGGCGCAAGGGCGGCGCGGGCGCCGAGATCCGCTTTGCGCTGGCGCAATGCGCGCTTGGCGCCCTCCTGGTCGCGCAAAGCCGCCGCGGCATCTGCGCCATTGCGCTGGGCGACGACCCCGAGACGTTGTTGCACGACTTCCAGGACCGCTTCCCGGCCGCCGAGCTGATCGGCGGCGATGCCGCCTTCGAGGCGCTGGTCGCCCGCGTCGTCGGCTTCGTCGAGGCACCCGGCATCGGGCTGGACCTGCCGCTGGACATCCGCGGCACCGCCTTCCAGCAGCGGGTCTGGCAGGCCTTGCGCCAGATCCCGCCCGGCAGCACCGCCAGCTATGCGGAAATCGCCCGCCGCATCGGCGCGCCCCGCGCCAGCCGCGCCGTGGCCGCCGCCTGCGCCGCCAATGACATCGCCGTCGCCATCCCCTGCCACCGGGTCGTGCGCAGCGACGGCGCGCTGTCCGGCTATCGCTGGGGCGTGGCGCGCAAGCGCGCGCTGCTGGACCGCGAGGGGTCGGCACAGGACCGCGCCGGGTAGCGCGGCAGCCCCCCGGCGGGAACTCAGGCCAGCAACCGCAGCCGCGGCAGCGAGGCCGCGGCCGCCGCCCAGGCCAGGGCCGCGCAAAGCGTGATCGCCGGCACCATGGTCGCGGCGGTATTGTCCAGGAATGGCCCGGTCGCGGCGATCATCAGCCCGCCCGTCAGCATCTGCAGCGTGCCGCCCAGCGATGAGGCGAGCCCGGCGATGTCGGGATGCGGGTCCAGCGACATGACCATGGCCGTGGGCATCACCAACCCCAGGCAGGCATTGGCCAGAAACAACCCGGCGATGACCACCGCCAGCGCGTCGAACCCCGCCAGCACCACCAGGGTGAGCGCCAGGGACAGCCCGGCAAAGCCGGTGATGGCCAGCGAGATCACCCGCTCCATCCCAAAGCGTTCGGCCAGCCGGCCGGCGAATTGCGAGGCGGTGAAGAAGCCGATGGCATTCACCGCGAAGGCCAGCGAAAACCCGGTCGGGCTGAGCCCGTATTGCCGTGTATAGACGAAGCTCGCCGAGGCCAGGAACACGAAGAAGCTGGCCATGCCGAATCCGCCGATCATGGTCAGCCCCAGGAAGCGCCGGTCGGCCAGCAGCCGCCGCGCCCCGGCCGTCATGACCGCCAGCCGCACCGGCCGGCGCCGATGGGCCGGCAGGGTCTCGGGCAGCGCGAAGAGGATCAGCCCCAGGCTCAGCAAGGCGGCGCCGGCCAGCACGGCGAAGATCTCGCGCCAGCTGCCCCAAGCCATCACCGCCGAGCCGGTCAGCGGCGCCAGCATGGGCGAGACCGAGATCACGATCATGATCGCCGCCATCATCTTGGCCGCCGCGGGCCCGGTCGCCATGTCGCGGATCACCGCGCGCGGCACCGCCATCAGCGTCGCAGCGCCCAGGCCCTGCACGGCGCGGGCCGCGATCAGCCAGCCGATGGTTGGCGCCAGGCTGGCCGCGACGGTGGCGGCCAGAAAGATCGCCACCCCGATCACCAGCGGCTTCTTGCGCCCGACCGCATCGGCCATGGGACCATAGATCATCTGCGCAAAGCCGAAGACGATGAAATACGAGGTCAGGGTCAGCGCCGCCCCGGCCTCGGTGGTGCCAAGGTCGCTCGCCACCTGCGGCAGGGCGGGCAGATACATGTCGATCGCAAAGGGACCGACGGCGGAAAGCAGGCCAAGAAGCAGGGCCATGCGGAACAGGGGATCACGCATCGGAAAACCTGTGAAAGTGCCAGATATGGGGATTGCGGGCGCAGAATCGCGCCAAGGGTCGTTCGCCGCCGCCGGCCCTGACTGCCATACCGCGCCGACAGGTGCAACCCCGCCGATCGCGCCTGCCGGAGTTGATAAATGTTCAGCGCGCCCGGAATCCGGCTTCCCAAAACCCGCAACCGCCGGCAGGATGGGAAACGATTTCCCCGGATTCTGAACGCGGAGCGACGCGGATGAGGATCTATCACCTGATTTTCATGGCGCAGATCGCCGGCCTGGCCGGGCTGCTCGGTGCCGCCATTCTGTACTGGTAGAAGGTTTCCCCCGGACAGCACGTCTTGACAGGTGCGCCTGACATGCAACATTGGCGCCATGAACAAGGTGGCTGATTGGTTGTCCCATAAGAGCCCGGTCAGTCGGAAAAACGCCGCCGAGACGGTGTTCGAGGATCTGCGAGGCGCGATACTGGCCGGCCGCTTGCCGGTCGGCATCCGGCTGCCTTCCGAGGCCAAGCTGGCCGAGCATTACGGCGTCAGCCGCCCGATCATCCGCGAGGCCATGCGCTCGCTGCAGACGCTGGGCCTGACCCGCAGCCGCAGCGGCAGCGGCAGCTTCGTGATCTCGGACCGGCAGGCGCCGGAACTGGCCTATGGCAACTACTCGGCGCGCGAGCTGATCGAGGCCCGCCCCTTCATCGAGATCCCCGCCGCCGGCTGGGCCGCCCTGCGCCGCAGCGAGCAGGACATGGCCCGGCTCTTGCAGCTTTGCGACAGCATGGAGCGGCAAGAGGATGCGCTGAAATGGGTCCGGCTGGATTCGGATTTCCACTGCCTGATCGCCGAGGCCGCCCGCAACCGGCTGTTCGCGCGCATCGTCACCGATTCCCGCGACGCGCTGATGCGGCAGTCCGAACTGGTGAACCTGATGGCCGATCGCCGCGTCACCTCGAACCTGGAGCACCGCCGCATCGCCGAGGCGATCGCCGCCGGGTCCGAGGCCGAGGCGCGCGCCGCCATGCGCGACCATCTCGACGAGGTGGAACAGGCAATGACCTGGATCATCGGCCAACGCCCGGCCAATTCCTGATCTTGCGGTTTCGGGCCTGCCGCGGCAATGATCCGGCCGCTTCCGGCCCGGATGCGCAAGATTGCGCCGGCCGCAGGCGACGGGGCGACTTGACCCCGTCGGCGGCTGTGGTTATCGCAAGCTGTCAGACAGATCGTGGAAAGCCGGGTTCGCCCGGCTGACCGCAGTTCTGCAAGGGAGGCATTGCGCAATCATGCGGCTCGTGTCGTGACCGGAACCGGACGGTTTCCTCTGCTGGCGGTCCTTGCCACCGGCGGCACCATCGCCAGCAGCCGGGGCAAGAACGGCGCCGCCAGCCCCAGCCTGGGGGCGGCGGATCTGCTGGCGCTGCTGCCGCCGATGGCGGTCGATCTGCGCCCGCAAGAGGTTCTGGCCAAGGATTCAGCCAGCCTGACGCTGGCCGACATGCAGCGCATCAGCGATGCGGTGGCGGCCCAGCTGGCCGATCCCGGCATCGCCGGCGTCATCGCCCTGCACGGCACTGATGCGATGGAGGAAACCGCGCTTCTGGTGCAGTTGCAGCACGCTCCGCGCAAGCCGGTCGTGTTCACGGGGGCGCAATTCGCCTCGGACCACCCGCGTTCGGACGGCGCGCGCAACCTGGCCGATGCCGTCCGCACGGCCCTGCACGCACCCCAGTCGGGGGGCGTGACGCTGGCCTTTGGCGGCCGGGCGCTGCCGGTATGGGGGCTTTACAAGTTCACTTCGGACGCGCCGGACGCCTTTCGCCGCGTGGCCGATGAGGGCGCGACCGTCACCCGCCCCCTGCCCGCCCCGGTCGGCGACCTGCGCGTGGACATCGTCGCCGCCCATCCCGGCAGCGACGGGCTGCATCTCGAGGCCAGCCTGGCCGCCGGCGCGCGGGGCATCGTGATCTCGGCGCTGGGATCGGGCAATGCCACGCCCGCGCTGGTCGCCGCCATTGCGCGCGCAAGGGCGCGGGGCGTGGTGGTGGTGGTCTCCAGCCGGGTGCCCGAGGGGCTGCTGTCGCCGATCTATGGCGGCGGCGGCGGCGGCCACGACATGCGGCGCGCAGGCGCCATCCATGCCCGGCTGCTGCGCCCCGGCCAGGCGCGAATCCTGCTGGCGGCAATGCTGGCCAATGGCTGCCCCGAGGCCGAGATCGCCCGCGCCTTCGAATCCGCGCCCGAATCCGTCGCGACCTGAACCCGGCCGCGCCGCCGCGGTCGCGGCCAGGCTTCCCACGGCTATCCCAGCCTGACCCCTGGCAAACGACGCCCTTGAGAAACGACGCGCCCGGAGGAACCCCGTCCAGCCGCTAGCCTGCCCGACGACTGCACCGCGCCGGGTCTCCGCAAAGCCCGCGCAGCCGCCCTTGCCGAGGCCGGCGCAACGGCATCCCAGAGCGGCGCCTGGACCGGGCACGCCAGCGTACAGGAGGCGGCGCATTACACGCGGCAGGCCGACCAGAAGGGGGTTCCCCGTGGGAAAGAGGGAACGGCCAATGGGAAACCGCGTGGAAAACTTTCCAGAATGACAGAAATTATGTTGGAATATCAAATGCCATTTTGGGAAATGGCGCACCCGACAGGATTCGAACCTGTGACCTTCGCCTTCGGAGGGCGACACTCTATCCAGCTGAGCTACGGGTGCCTCAGGCCGGTCCATAGCCGATCGGACCGGCCCCCGCAATGGCAAATCGCCGGTCAGGGCTTCAGGCGCCAGGGTTCCTCGGCGGTGAGATAGGCTTCCTGCTCGGGCGTCAGGTCGACGGTCTCGAACCCGGTCAGCATCGGCTTCACATGTTCGCGGAAACCGTGGCCGATGGTCAGCAGGTAGACATGCGCCACCACGAAGCTGCCGATCGCAAAGGCGGTCAGGATGTGGATGTTGGCCACCGCCCAGATGACCCAGCCAGAAGGGTCGAGATCGTCCCAGAGCCCATAGCCCAGATAGGCGATGCCGCTGAGAAGCACCGCGGGGAACAGCAGCACCTTCAGCGCCAGATAGGCCAGCGCCTGCAAGGGGTTGTGCCGGCGGCGCAGCACCTTGCGATAGGGGTGCTCCTCGCCGCGGAACACGCCCCAGGCATAGAAGCGCGCGACCTGCCACAGCCCGGCCCGGCGCGGGGCGAACTGCCGCCACGCCCCGGTGGTCAGCAGCCAGAAGGCGGTGAAGACCCAGAGCAGCATCAGCGCCACCGCGACGACGGAATGAATCGTCACCGCCAGGCCGAAGGTCAGGATCCCGTGCAGCCCCATGATCCGCAGCCCGGTGAACAGCAGGACCAGGATCGAGGCCGCCTGGCTCCAGTGCCACAGCCGGTTGAAGCGGGTATAGACCAGAACCTTGCGCTCAGCCATGATGCGCCCCCTTTCCCTTCCTGCCCAGCAGGCGCATGAGGCCATGCCCGGCCACCCCCGCCACCACCATCGCCAGCAGGGCCAGCCCGATGATCCCGCCCGGCGGCAGCTTGGTGCCGGGTATATAGACGCCGGCAATTCCGGCCATGCGCCCTTCCGGCCGGTGGCAGGCGCCGCATTTCAGCGCATCCTCGGCCGGCGCGACCATATGGGTGATCGGCCAATACATGCGCGTGTCGACGAAATCGAACTTCCCTGAATAATCGGTGCCCATGTAACGCGCCGCCGCCTGCAGGGCCTTGGCCCAGTCGAAATTCGTCCAGAAGGCGGTATCGGTCTGCGGGCCATAGACCTGGCTGTGCAGAAGCACGTTGCGCTCGGTATCGAAGGCCTGGCGGCCGACCATCCGCTTGAAGGGCCAGATCCGCGCATCCGGATCGCCGGCCGAACCTTCCAGCCGGTTGATCTCGACCGGCAGCGACGGATCGAAGACCGTCTCGGCGGTGGTGTATTCCACGGTGCCGTTGAACCAGCCATAGAAGGGCACCACGTTCTCGGCCCACTCGAAATTGCCCTTGGTGGACAGGTAGGTGTGCAGGTGCTGGCCGTCGGACTGGGTGAACGCCTCCTCGGCGAAGGGCTTGCCGTCCTTGAGCTTGCCGGCGGTGGACCAGTCCCACAGCGTCTTGGTCGCCACGCCGCCGCGGGCAAAGGACGGGATGTGGCAGGTCTGGCAGGCAACGCGGTCGGTATGGTCGTCGAGCTTCATCCCCGTGGGAGTCACCGGATGCGGCCGGTTGCCGTGGCAGCTTTCGCAGGTCGCGGCATCGCGCAGCTGGCCCAGCAGATGCGTGTCAACGATGTCCTTGGCCTCGACGGCATAGCGCGAGCCGGCGACGCGGTGGTCCTCGGTGACATGGCAGGTCTGGCAGGTGAAATTGCCGCCCTGGGGCGACATATGCACATCGGTCGCCAGGTCCGGCCGGATCAGTGCCGAGGACAGGTCGCCATGCTTCACGTTGTCGCCGCCGCCGCCGTAGAAATGGCAGTTGCCGCAATTGTCGCGTCCGGGCGCGCCCACCGATTGCGCCGCCCGCGCCAGATCGACCGGCCTGGCATCGGCGCCGGTGATGGTCTTGGCCCCGGCGGGCACCGGCTCCAGCGGCGGGTGGCCCGCCATGTTGTCGAGCTTGGCATATTGGCCCGAGCGGTCGTGGCAGGCCAGGCAATCGACCCGCGCCGGGTCCGAGGGCGGTGGCTGGCGCACATCGGTCCAGCCATAGCCGGCGTGGCAGGATGTGCAGCGCGCCTCGTTCGAGCCGACATTGCCACAAAACGAATTGATGACGCTGGATTTTCCCAGCTTCTGCCCGGTTTCGGCATGGGTATAATCCCATGTCCAGTGCAGCGTATGCATGACCTGGTTGCCGGCCTCGGTATGGCAGGACAGGCAGGCCTGGGTGACTTCCGGCCCCGATGAGAAGGGCCCCTTCAGCGCCGGAAATTTCGAATGGTCGGCGGTGCTGCCGCTGCCCGGAATGGCAGGCGCCTCCTGCGCCTGCGCCGGCGCGGCCATCGCGGCCGCGACCCAAAAGGCCCATGCGAGCAAACGCATGGCCCGGTATGTCGGTGGCATTTGCCCTCTTCCTCCCAAGGAACGGCCGGTTCGCTACGGCCGAAGAGAGCGCGCTTCCTGGATGCAGATTAGCAATGCCGGCCAGGCGGCGCCAGAATCGGGCGCCGCCGCAAATTGACGCATGCCTTCGCAGAAGCGAATATTACGCCGAAGGGGTCAGGCGAACAGTTCCCGGCAGAAGGACAGCCCGTCGATCAGCGCATCGACCTCGGCGCGGGTATTGTACATGGCGAAGCTGGCGCGCGCAGTGGCGCTGAGGCCAAAGAAGTCCAGCAGGGGCATGGCGCAATGGGTTCCCGCCCGCACGGCGATGCCGCGCTTGTCGAGGATGGTCGAGATGTCATGGGCATGCGCACCCTGCATGGTCATGGAAAAGATCGCGCCCTTGTCCGCCGCGTCGCCCTGCACCGACAGCCAGTTCAGGCTGCGCAGCCGGTCGCGGGCATAGTCGCGCAGGTCGCGCTCATGCGCGGCGATGTTCTCCATGCCCAGGTCCATCAGGTATTCCAGCGCGGCGCCCAGGCCGATCTGGTTGGCGATGCCGGGAGTGCCGGCTTCGAAGCGCAGCGGCGGGTCGGCATAATCGACGCTGTCGCGGGTGACGGTGCGGATCATGTCGCCGCCGCCCATGAAGGGCCGCATCTCGGCCTGCCGTTCGGCCCGGATCCAGATCGCGCCCGAGCCCGAGGGGCCATAGAGCTTGTGCCCGGTGATGCAGTAGAAATCGACGCCGAGCGCCGACAGGTCCACCGGCATATGCACGGCGGCCTGGCTGCCATCGGCCAGCACCGGCACCGAGGTGCCGCGGGCGATGGCGCCGACATCGACCACGGTGCCGGTCACGTTCGACATATGGGTGACGGCGATCAGCTTCGTTTTCGGTCCCACCGCCGCCAGCACCTTTTCGGGCGGCAAGGAGCCGTCGGGCTCGGGCTCGACCCATTTCAGCCGGACGCCCTGGCGCTCGCGCAGGAAATGCCAGGGCACGATATTGGCGTGATGCTCCAGCACCGACAGCACGATCTCGTCACCGGCCTCAAGCCGCGGCGCAGCCCAGCCATAGGAGACGAGGTTGATCCCCTCGGTCGCGCCCGAGGTGAAAATGACCTCATCCTCGCGCGGGGCGTTCAGGAAACGCGCGATGATGGCGCGCACGCGCTCGTAATTCTCGGTCGCGAGGTTGGACAGGAAATGCAAGCCGCGATGGACATTGGCATATTCCGCCTCATAGGCGCGGGTGATGGCGTCGATCACCACGCGCGGTTTCTGCGCCGAGGCGCCATTGTCCAGATAGACCAGCGGCCGGCCGTTCACCTGCCGGGACAGGATTGGGAAATCGGCGCGGACCTTTTCGACGTCGAAGCTCATGGTGTCACCTCGGGGACGATGCCGAATGCCGCCGCGATCAGCGACAGCACGAAGCCAAGCAGGAAAATGCTGCCGATCAGGCCCAGAACCACCTTGCCGGTATTGGTGAACCCGTGCAACGCCTTGGTCATGGTCACGGCAAGATAGAGGAAAAGGCCAAAGGCCAGCATGGAGAGCAGCGTGGCCGAGGCCGGAAACAGCGCCATCATCACCACCTGGACCGCCTGCAAGCCGACCAGCATCAACTCGACCCAGCCGACGATCAGCAGCGCATCGGGGAAGGTGCCGTGGCCGCCGAACAGCCGGCCGATCTGCGCCACGAACAGCGCCGACAGCACCATGGCGCCGAACTGGATACCGGCCAGCGTCATCGGCTCGGACAACATGCGCGAGACGGGATTGTCCACCTCGACCGGGAACAGCAGCAGCGACAGCCCGGCGAGCAGCGTGGACAGCGTCACCGCCAGCAGCAGCACCATCCAGCGCGCCGCCATCGGCAGGTCCAGCCCGCGCAGCACCCCGACGGCCGCATCGGGATCGCGCAGGGTCAGGACCATCAGATCGCCAAGATCGCCCAGTTTCATCTGTTCCCCGCCAATGCCCGCAATCCCGCGCCCCATATCACGAGAAAGCCAAGCCCCGCCACCGCCCGCGTCACGCCAAGCGCCGGGCCGGGACCGACCAGGCCGGCGGTCAGCCCCGCCAGCAGCATCGCCGGAGCCACCGCCAGCAGGGCCCAGAACAGCGCCAGCCGCGAATCCTGCGGCGCGACCGGCCAGGGCGTCAGCCGCGACAGGGCCGAGACCAGCGCCGCCAGCCCATAGGCCAGCAGCGGCATCATGAACATCACCGCCAGCAGCGCCCCGCCCATGCGCGCGGCCAGGGGCACCTCGGGCATGAACTGCGCATCCCGCGCATGGCCCGGAGCCTGCGCGACCAGAAAGACCAGCATCGCCGCCATCAGCACGACGATCAGCGCCCGGTCGGGCATGCCGCGCAGGGACTGCACCACCCTGCCCGGCGCCCACCAGCTTTCCAGGATGCGCGGGACGATGCCGGTCCGGCTCATGCCCTGCCCGGAACGGCCTTGCCCGGCTTGCCCGCGCGCGCCGTCAGCCAGTCTTCCAGCCGGCCCAGGATGTCGTCGCGCAGCCGCTGATCCTCGATCTCGTCCAGCGCATCGGCCAGGAAGGACAGCACCAAGAGCACGATGGCGCGCTCCTTGGGCACCCCGCGCGAGCGCAGGTAGAACAGCGCCGTCTCGTCCAGCGCCCCGGTGGTCGAGCCATGCGAGCATTTCACGTCGTCGGCATAGATCTCCAGCTCGGGCTTGGCGAGGAACTGGCTGCCCTCGTCCAGCAAAAGCCCCTGGCTGATCTGGTAGCCGTCGGTCTTTTGCGCACCGGGCTTGACCAGGATCTTGCCCTGGAAGATGCCCTCGGCCCAGTTCTTCAGCACCTTCTTGAACACCTGGCGGCTTTCGCAGCGCTCGGCGGCATGGGTGACAAAGACGGTGTCGTCGTGGTGGAAGCGGCCGATGTCGCCGTCGCCCAGCACCGCCGCGGCGATATGGGCCACGGCATCGTCGCCGGCGATCTCGATCACCGCCTCGTTGCGCATCATCGTGCCGTTGACCGACAGCGTGAAGGACTTGAACAGCGCCTCGGCGGCGACGCGGGCGAAGATATGGCCCAGCCCCAGCTTGGGATCGTTGGCGCGCTTGGCGCTGATATGGTGGAAGCGGGCGCCGCGGCCCAGCTCGGCCTCGATCACCACATTCGAACGCGCGCCGATCGAGCCGGATTCCAGCAGCGTCAGCTCGGCCCCTTCCTCCAGCTTCACGACGTGATGCAGATGGACATCGGCATCGGCCGCCGAGCGGCGATAGGTGATATGCACCGGCCGCTCGACCTTGCCGGTGACGCGGATCAGCACGCCCTCGGCCGCGGCCAGCGTGTTCAGCGCGGCGAAGGGCCGCTTGACCGGCACCTGCCCGGCGGCTTCCAGCCGGCCGTAAAGCCCGGCCGCCCAGTGATCCGCCCCGGCATCGGCGGCGGCGAGGCTTTCGATCTCGACCCCCTCGGCCTCCAGCGCATCCGAGGCGGCGGCGTCGAAGCGCCCGTCCACGAAGACCAGGTTCAGCCGGTCGATGCCGGTGAACAGGGTGCTTTCATCCGCCGCCGGTTCGACAGGCTGCGGCCGGGCGGCGTTGAAGGGCGCCGGATCGGTATAGCGCCAGTATTCGTCGCGCGCGCCGGGCAGGCCCATGGCCCCCAGCCGCTGCGCCGCATCCTCGCGCGCGGCGCGGGTAAAGCCGCCGCGCGGCAGGTCCAGCGCATCCAGGCGCGCCGCAAGCGCGGCATCGCCGGGACGGGCCTTGCCCTCGACCGCAGGAACCTGCGCGGCAAGAACAGCCGTATCCGCCATCATCCGACCTCCGCCAGCAGATCGCCGTAGCCGTTCTGCTCGACCTCCAGCGCCAGCTCGGGGCCGCCGGTGCGCACGATGCGGCCGTCGGCCATGATATGCACCACGTCCGGTTTGATATGGTCCAGAAGCCGCTGGTAATGCGTGATGACCAGGAAGGCGCGGTCGGGCGAGCGCAGCGCGTTCACCCCCTCGGCCACCAGCCGCATCGCATCCACGTCGAGGCCGGAATCGGTCTCATCCAGGATGCACATGCGCGGCTCGAGCATGGCCATCTGCAGGATCTCGTTGCGCTTCTTCTCGCCGCCCGAGAAACCCACGTTGACCGGACGCTTCAGCATCTCGGCATCGATCTTCAGCGTCGCGGCCTTCTGGCGGATCAGCTTGAGGAAATCGGCCGAGGAAAGCTCCTCCTCGCCGCGCGCCTTGCGCTGCGCGTTCACCGCGGTGCGCAGGAAGGTCATGTTGCCGACGCCGGGGATCTCGACCGGATACTGGAAGGCCAGGAACAGGCCGGCGGCCGCGCGTTCCTCGGGCTCCATCTCCAGCAGGCCCTCGCCGTCCAGCGTCGCCTCGCCCTCGGTCACCTCATAGCCGTCGCGGCCCGAGAGCACATAGGACAGCGTCGATTTGCCCGAACCGTTCGGCCCCATGATGGCGTGGACCTCGCCAGCCGGGACGGTCAGATCGACGCCTTTGAGGATCTGCTTGTCCTCGTCCTCAAGCTTGACGTGCAGATTCTTGATTTCCAGCATGGTTCGTTCCTATTCGACGCTTACGGCGGTGCCCGAGGCGGACACCATCAGCATGTTGTTGATGACTTCATAGTCCAGGTCGACGCCGACCACGGCATTGCCGCCCATCTGGCGGGCGCGGTCCTGCATCTCGGACAGGGCGGTTTCGCGGGCCGAGGCCAGCGCGGATTCATAGGCGCCCGAGCGGCCGCCCACGATGTCGCGAATCCCGGCGAAGATGTCGCGAAAGATGTTGGCGCCGATGATGGTCTCGCCCGTCACCACGCCGTGATAGGCGGTGATGCGGCGGCCCTCGATGCCGGGGGTGGTGGTGACGATCATCCGACCGAGCCCTCCAGGCTGATGGCGACCAGCGACTGCGCCTCCATGGCGAACTCCATCGGCAGCGCCTGCAAGACCTCGCGGCAGAAGCCGTTCACCACCAGGGCAACCGCCTCCTCCTCGTCCATGCCGCGCTGGCGGCAATAGAACAGCTGGTCGTCGTCCACCTTGCTGGTGGTCGCCTCATGCTCGACGCGGGACGAGGTGTTCTTGACCTCGATATAGGGCACGGTATGGGCGCCGCATTTGTCGCCGATCAGCAGGCTGTCGCATTGCGTGTAGTTGCGGCTGTTCTTGGCGCGCGGATGCATCGACACCAGACCGCGATAGGTATTCTGCGCCTGCCCGGCAGAAATTCCTTTGGAAACAATGCGTGAGCGGGTGTTCTTGCCAAGATGGATCATCTTGGTCCCGGTATCCGCCTGCTGGTGGTTGTTGGCGATGGCGATGGAATAGAACTCGCCCTGGCTTTCGTCGCCGCGCAGGATGCAGGACGGGTATTTCCAGGTGATGGCCGAGCCGGTCTCGACCTGGGTCCACATCACCTTGGCCCGCGCCTCGCGGCAATCGGCGCGCTTGGTGACGAAATTGTAGATGCCGCCCTTGCCTTCCTCGTCGCCGGGGAACCAGTTCTGCACGGTCGAATACTTGACCTCGGCATCCTCCAGCACGACGATCTCGACCACCGCCGCATGCAGCTGCGCCACGTCGCGCTTGGGCGCGGTGCAGCCCTCCAGGTAGCTGACGTAGGAACCCTTGTCGGCGATGATCAGCGTGCGCTCGAACTGGCCGGTATTCTCGGCATTGATGCGGAAATAGGTGGACAGTTCCATCGGGCAGCGCACCCCCGGCGGCACATAGACGAAGCTGCCGTCCGAGAAGACCGCCGAGTTCAGCGTGGCGAAGAAATTGTCCGATTGCGGCACCACCGAGCCCAGGTATTTCCGCACCAGCTCGGGATGCTCGCGGATCGCCTCGCTGATCGAGCAGAAGATCACCCCGGCCTTGGCCAGCTCGTCCTTGAAGGTGGTGCCGACGCTGACGCTGTCGAAGACCGCATCGACCGCGACCTTGCGGCCTTCGGCCGGCGCGCCCTCGGCGCCCTCGACGCCGGCCAGGATCATCTGCTCCTTCAGCGGGATGCCCAGCTTTTCATAGGTGGCCAGCAGCTTGGGATCGACCTCGTCCAGCGACTTGGGCTTTTCGGCCATGCTTTTCGGGCGGGCGTAGTAATACTGGTCCTGATAGTCGATCACGGGATAGTTCAGCATCGCCCATTTCGGCTCGGTCATGGTCTGCCAGCGGCGGAAGGCCTGCAGCCGCCACTCGGTCATCCATTCCGGTTCCTCGTTCTTCTTCGAGATCAGCCGGACGATGTCCTCGTTTATGCCCTTGGGGGCATATTCCATCTCGATCTCGGTATCCCAGCCGTATTTGTACGACCCCATGCTCTGGACGGTCTCGACGGTCTCGCGGTCTACGCCCTCGCGGATTTCGATTGCCTCGCCGATCTCTACAGTCATCTCAAACCTTTCCTGCGGTCGCCCGCCCATCATTCCTTTGCCGCCAGCGGCCATGCGCCGCAAGCCAGGCATCCGCAAAACGCATCACGTCCCGAGGCTCCGTCGCCGGGCCGATCGAGACGCGGATCGCATCGCCCGCCCATTCCTCCGCGATACCCATGGCCGTCAGAACCGAACTTGGCCGGACCTTGCCCGAAGAACAGGCCGAGCCTGCCGAGACGGCAAATCCGGCCAGGTCCATCTGCATCACCTGCGTCTCTCCGCGCCATCCCGGCGTCAGGATCGACAATGTATTGGGCAGGCGGCGGGCCTCGCGCCCCGGAAATGTAACCATTTCTGTCTGGGATTCCAGTGTAGCCATCAGGGAATCGCGCAGTTGCGACACTTTTTCCCCGATTCCTTGATCCAGATCATTCTGCGCCGCTTTTGCGGCCGCCGCAAAGCCCATGATGCCGATCAGATTCTCGGTCCCGGCGCGGCGGCCCTGTTCCTGCCCGCCGCCCTTGATGCGCGCCTCGACCTCGGTGCCGCGCCGGACCACCAGCGCGCCGATGCCGCGCGGACCGCCCAGCTTGTGGGCGCTGACGAAGCCGGCCTCGATTCCCAGCCAGTTGAAGGCGAAGGGGATCTTGCCGAAGGCCTGGGTCAGGTCGCTGACCGCCAGGCCCTGCGGCAGATCCTGGATCACGCCGGTCTCGGCATTGGCCAGTTGCAGCGTTGCGCGGCCCGGATCGGGAACCGAGACCCGCCCCGCCGGATCCGTTTGCAGCGCGGCCTCGCACCAGGCCAGCACGGCGGCATGCTCGACCGGCGAACAGGCCAGGCCCCGCCCCTGGAGCGCCAGCGCCGCCGCCTCGGTCGCGCCCGAGGTGAAGATCACGTCTGTCCCCTCGGCGCCAAGCGCCACGGCAATCTCCTCGCGCGCGCGCTCCAGCGCGGATTTCGCCGCCCGCCCCTCGGCATGGACCGAGGAGGGGTTGCCGACGATCTCGGTCGCCGCCAGCATCGCCTCGCGCGCCTCTGGGCGCAGCGGCGCGGTCGCGTTCCAGTCCAGATAGACCCGGCTCATGCGCGATCCTCCACCCGGCCCTCGCCGCCGTTCAGCGCCTCGGCGATGCGGCCGGCCAGCCGTCGCGCCACCTCGTCCTTGGTCAGCCGCGGCCAGCTTTCCGCCCCTTCCTCGGAAATCAGCGTGACCGCATTCTCGGTCCCGCCCATGATCCCGGTTTCGGGGTTCACGTCATTGGCGACGATCCAGTCGCAGCCCTTGCGCTTGCGCTTGCGGGCGGCATTGTCCAGCACGTCGTCGGTTTCGGCGGCAAAGCCCACCACCAGCGCCGGCCGGCCATGCTCCAGCCGGCTGATCCAGGCCAGAATATCCGGGTTCTCGGCGAATTGCAGTTGCGGCAGCTTGCCCGAGCCGTCCTTCTTGATCTTGCCCGGCCGGGCATTGGCGACATGCCAATCGGCGACGGCCGCGGCCATGACCGCGGCATCGGCCGGCAGGGCGGCCTCGACCGCCTCGCGCATCTCGCGCGCGGTCTGGACGGCGATCACCTCAACGCCCTGGGGCGGCGGCACCTCGGCCGGGCCGGTGACGAAGCTGACCCGCGCGCCCAGGTCGCGCAAGGCCGCGGCGATGGCCGCGCCCTGCGCCCCGCTGGAGCGGTTGGCGATATAGCGCACCGGGTCGATGGGCTCATGCGTGGGGCCCGAGGTCACGACCACATGCCGCCCCGCCAGCACGCGGGCAGGCAGCGAGACCACCGCCTCGGGCGGCAGGCGCAGCGGCCGGTCGCGCCCCAGCGCCGCACGGATCGCCTCCAGGATCGCCTCGGGCTCGGCCATGCGGCCAGGGCCGTATTCGCCGCAGGCCATGTCGCCCTCGTCCGGGCCGATGAAACGGATGCCGTCGTTTTCCAGCGTCTCCAGGTTGCGTTGCATCGCCGGGTGCTGCCACATGCGCACGTTCATCGCCGGCGCCGCCAGCACCGGCTTGTCGGTGGCCAAGAGCAGGGTCGAGGCCAGGTCGTCCGCCATCCCCGCCGCCATCCGCGCCAGCAGATTCGCCGTGGCCGGGGCGACCACCACCAGGTCGGCGGCGCGCGACAGCTGGATATGGCCCATCTCCGATTCGCGGGTCAGGTCGAACAGCTCGGTATGGCAGGGCGCCTCGGCCAGCGCCGAAAGGGTCAGCGGCGTCACGAACTCGGCGCCCGCCTGGGTCAGCACCGGCACGACCGCGCCGCCCTCGCGCCGGATCATGCGGACCAGCTCGGGTATCTTGAACGCGGCGATACCCCCGCCGACGATCAGCAATATGCGGCTGCCTTGCATGGTCGCTTCCCCTGTACCCCGTTTGTGCCCCGTGTCGTCCGCCCTGCACATAGGCGCAAGCGCGGCCCGGAACAAGCAAGCCAATTCCGTTAACCATTCTTTAAGCCCTGAAGGTTAAGCCTGCGGCCGTGCAGGGGAGAGTGCCAATGGCGGCGATTGCCTATACCGTGGCCTTCGACGGGGTCGAGGCGCGGCTGGTCGAGGTGCAATGTTCGGTCTCGCCGGGCCTGCCGGGATTCGGCATCGTTGGCCTGCCCGACAAATCGGTCAGCGAGGCGCGCGAGCGGGTGAAAGCCGCCTTCGGCGCGCTCTCCATCGCCATGCCCTCGCGGCGGGTGACGGTGAACCTGTCGCCCGCCGACCTGCCCAAGGAGGGGTCGCATTTCGACCTGCCCATCGCGCTTGCGGTGCTGGCGGCGCTGGAGATCGTCCCGGCCGAGTCGCTGGAACGGATGGTGGCGCTGGGGGAACTGGCGCTGGACGGCCGGCTTTCCCCGGTCGCGGGCGCCCTGCCCGCCGCCATGGCCGCGGCCGAGGACGGCCGGGCGCTGCTGGTGCCGCGCGCCTGCGGGGCCGAGGCGGCCTGGGTCGGCACCGTGCCGGTCCTGGCGCCGCAGAGCCTGCGCGAGGTGGTCGATCACCTGACCGACCGCGCGCCCCTGCCCCGCGCCGCGCCGGGCGAGTTGGCGGAACCCGTGTTCGGGGCCGACCTTGCCGAGGTCAAGGGCCAGGAACGCGCCCGCCGGGCGCTGGAGATTGCCGCCGCCGGCCGCCACCACCTGCTGATGATCGGCCCGCCCGGCGCCAGCAAGTCGATGCTGGCCACCCGCCTGCCCGGCATCCTGCCGCCGCTGAGCCCGCAGGAGGCGCTGGAGACCTCGGTGATCCATTCCGTCGCCGGGCTGCTGGCCGAGGGCGGCATCTCGCGCACCGCCCCTTTTCGCCAGCCGCATCACACCGCCTCGATGGCAGCGATGGTGGGCGGCGGGCGCAACGCCCGGCCCGGACAGGCGAGCCTTGCGCATAACGGCGTGCTGTTCCTGGACGAGCTGCCCGAGTTCGAACGTCGGGTCATCGACGCCCTGCGCGAGCCGATCGAGACCGGCGAGATCCATGTCTCGCGCGCCAATGCCCATATCCGCTATCCGGCGCGTTTCCTGCTGGTCGCGGCCGCCAATCCCTGCCGCTGCGGCGAGATCGCGGATGCCGCGCGCGCCTGTTCCAAGGCGCCGCGCTGCGGATCGGATTACCTGGGCCGCATCTCGGGGCCGATGATGGACCGCTTCGACCTGCGCATCGAGGTGCCGCAGGTCGCCATCGAGGATCTGGGCCTGCCTGCCACCGGCGAAAGCTCGGCCAGCGTGGCCGCGCGTGTCGCCGCCGCCCGCGCGCTGCAAACGGCCCGCTTTGCCGATCACCCGGCGGCGCGGGTGAACGCCGACGCCTCGGGCCGGCTGCTGGAGGAGATCGCGCCGCTCGACGGCGAATGCCGGTCGCTGCTGGCGCTGGCAGCCGAGCGGCTGGGGCTGACCCCGCGCGGCTATCACCGCATCCTGCGCAGCGCCCGCACCATCGCCGACCTGGACGCCTCGCCCGCGATCCGCCAGCCGCACCTGGCCGAGGCGCTGTCCTATCGCCTGCCCTTCGGTCGCCCGGATTGAGGGCCTGGCGAAGGCAGCGCGACCCCGTCGGGGTTCTTGCCACTCGCCCCTGCGCCGGTTTTCGCGGCGGCGGGGGCGAATCAGCCGCGATGCCCGGTCAGGCGGGCGGGGGTCAGCCCCGCTCGGCCAGCCGCCGCTCGATGGCCTCCCAGATCAGCGCCGCGGCGTTGATGCCGTCGAAACGCTCAAGCTCCTGGATGCCGGTGGGCGAGGTCACGTTGATCTCGGTCAGCCAGCCGTCGATCACGTCGATGCCGGTGAAGATCAGACCCTTTTCGCGCAGCACCGGGCCGATCCGGGCGCAGATCTCGTATTCGCGCTCGGTCAGGCCGATCTTTTCCGGGCGGCCGCCGACATGCATATTCGACCGCGCCTCGCCCTGGGCCGGGACGCGGTTGATCGCGCCGACCGGCTCGCCATCGACCAGGATGATGCGCTTGTCGCCCCGGACCACGGCGGGCAGGTATTTCTGCGCGATGATCGGCTCGCGGCTGTTGGCCAGGAAGGTCTCGACCAGCGAGGACAGGTTCGGATCGTCCGGCCGCATGTGGAAGATGCCGACCCCGCCATTGCCGTAGAGCGGCTTGAGGATGAAATCGCCGTGCCGCTCGCGGAAGGCGCGGATCTGCGCCAGCTCGCGGGTGATCAGCGTCGGCGGCGTCAGCTCGGGGAAGTCCAGCACCAGAAGCTTCTCGGGGCTGTTGCGCACCCAGAAGGGATCGTTGACGACATAGGTCGAGGGATGCACCCGGTCCAGCAGATGCGTGGTGGTGATATAGCCCATGTCGAAGGGCGGATCCTGGCGCAGCCAGACCACGTCGAACCCGGACAGATCGACATCGGCCCAATCGCCGAAGCTGACATGGTTGCCCTGTTCGCGCCGCAGGCTGATCGGCCGGCCGCGGGCCATCACCCGCCCCTCGCAATAGCTCAGCCGGTCGGCTGTGTACTGGAACAGCCGGTGGCCGCGGGCCTCGGCCTCCAGCCCCAGCCGGAAGGTGCTGTCCCCGTCGATCGAGACATGCTCGACCGGGTCCATCTGAAGGGCCACGTAAAGACTCATGCTATCATTCCCAGCCAGTTTCGCCCGAAGTTCTGGCAAGCACGGGCGGGGTTTGCAAGCGGCAGCGGCCCGGCCCCTTCGCAGCCGGGCCGGCACCCAGGCGCTTGCGTCCGGCGCGGGGCCGGCCTGGGGCGCGACTTCAGCCCTGGTCGGCCTCATCCGCCTCCCTGCCGCGGAAACCCTGCGCCACCACGAATTTCTCGGAGGAATCCGAGCGGCTGGCCGGCGGTTTCACATTCGCCACCTTGCGGAAATTGCGCTTGAGCATGGCCTGCATCTCGTTCTCGGCGCCGCCGGCCAGCACCTTGGCGACGAAGGTGCCGCCCGGCTCCAGCACGTCGAAGGCCAGCTGCGCCGCCGCCTCGACCAGCGCCACGATGCGCAAATGATCGGTGCCCTTGTGCCCCGACGAGGCCGCGGCCATGTCCGACATCACCACGTCGGCGCGCCCGCCCAGCCAGGCCTTGACCTGTTCGTCGGCGCCATCCGACAGGAAATCGAGCTGGTGGATCTCGGCCCCCGGAATCGGATCGACCTCTTGCAGGTCAACGCCCAGCACCCGACCGACCTTCTTGCCGGGCTTGTCGCCAAGCGCATTGACGCGCGCGACCGCCACCTGGCACCAGCCGCCCGGCGCGCAGCCCAGATCGACCACCCGCGCGCCCGGCACCAGAAAGCGATACTTGTCGTCCAGCTCCAGGATCTTGTAGGCGGCGCGGCCGCGATAGCCCTCGCGCTTGGCGCGCGCGACATAGGGGTCGTTCAGTTGCCGCTCCAGCCACAGCGTGCTGGACAGCTTGCGCCCCTTGGCCGACTTTACCCGCACCCGCAGGTCGCGCTGGCCGCGGCCCGAGCTTTTCCGTTCCGATCCCGGCTTCTTGCCTTCGCCCATCTTCAAGCCACCCCGTTCATTCCGTCCGGGGCCAGCACCCCGTCCCTGACCATCTGCACATAAAGCAACCCCTCGCGCAGGCCGCGATCCGCGACCGACAGCCGCGTCGTCGGCCAGACCCGCATCAGCGTCTGCAGGATCGCCGCGCCCGACATGATCAGCGCATGGCGCTCGCGTCCGATGCGGGGATCGGCGCGCCGCCCCTCGGGCCCCAGCGCCAGGTAATCACGGATCACCCGGTCGATCTGGGCCGTGGTCATGGTCAGCCCGTCCACCTTGGTCCGATCATAGCGGCGCAGGCCCAGATGGCTGGCCGCCACCGTGGTCACGGTGCCCGAGGTGCCGATGATCTGGAATCCTTCCCGCATGGTCTGGGCCAGGGAATAGGGTGTGAAATCCGCCAGCATCTCCTCGAAATGCCAGGACATCAGCGCGAATCGGCCCTGATCGTCCTCGACATCCTCGAACTGGTCGCGCAGCGTGGCGACGCCCAGCGGCACGCTGATCCAGTCCACCACCCGCGCCCCGCCCGGCTGCGGGTCGGCAAAACCGTTGCCCAGCCGCATAATCGCGCGCGACCGCTCCTTGGGCTCGACATCCTCGAGGTCGATCCAGACCAGCTCGGTCGAGCCGCCGCCGATATCGACGACCAGCAATTGCTCGGTGCGCTGGCTGACCAGCGGCGCGCAGGAGATCACCGCCAGCCGCGCCTCTTCCTCGGCGTCGATGATCTCGACCGGCAGCCCGGTCTCGCGCCGGATCATGCGCAGGAAATCGCGGCTGTTCCTGGCCCGCCGGCAGGCCTCGGTCGCGACCAGGCGCATGCGCGTGACCTTATGCGCCTCGAGCTTGCGCCGGCACACCTGCAAAGCATGCACCGTCCGCGCCATCGAGGGACGCGACAGCCTGCCTGATGCCTCGAGGCCGTGGCCCAGCTGGACCGGCTTCGAGAAACTGTCGACCACCTGGAACTGGCTGCCCGCGGGACGGGCAATCAGCATCCGGCAGCTGTTGGTGCCAAGATCCAAGGCCGCATAGAGCGGCCCGTCCTCGGCCGGGCGGGTGGCGAAAGGCTCGACCGTTTTTCTCGGGAACGCGTCCGCACCCGCAGGACGCCTGGGCGCCATGGTCACGCCCTCCGATAACAAGTTGGTCCGAAAGTAACCCGCGCCCGCCACGCCTTCAAGGGGGGCGATCAAAGGCGCGCCTCTCGACAGGGGCGCGGGGGCGGGCTATGCCCTGCCCCATGATCGTGATCGCCGCATTCCTGATTGGCGCAGCGATCGGCTGGATGCGCGCCGCGAAAGCCGGCGGCAGCCGCGCCGACAAGCTGCAATATGCCGCCGCCCATGCCCTGGCGCTGACCGTGCTGGGGGTGTTCCTGACCATATTGCTCAGCCGGATGGGCTGATGTTCCGGCCCTTCCTCGACAGTCTGCGCCGCCATGGGGTGCCGGCCAGCCTGCGGGAATACCTGGACCTGCTGGCGGGGCTGCAGGCCGGGCTGTCGGACTGGACGCCCGAGGGCTTCTATCACCTCGCCCGCGCCACCCTGGTCAAGAACGAGGCGCATATCGACCGGTTCGACCGCGCCTTCGCCGAAGCCTTCTCGGGCCTTGACGAGATCCCCATCGAGGCGCTGGTGAACGAGGTCTCGATCCCGCGCGAATGGCTGGAAAAGCTGGCCGAGAAGCTGCTGACGCCCGAGGAGCGCGCCGCGGTCGAGGGCACCGGCAGTTTCGAGGAGCTGATGAAGCGCCTGCGCGAGCGGCTGGCCGAGCAACAGGGCCGCCACCAGGGCGGCAACAAATGGATCGGCACCGCCGGCACCTCGCCCTTCGGCGCCTATGGCTACAACCCCGAAGGGGTGCGGATCGGGCAAGCCGAAAGCCGCCACCGCCGCGCCGTCAAGGTCTGGGACAAGCGCGAGTTCCGCGACTTCGACGATTCGGTCGAGCTTGGCACCCGCAACATCAAGGTGGCGCTGAAGCGGCTGCGGCAATGGGCCCGCCACGGCGCGCTGGAGGAGCTGGACCTGCCCGGCACCATCCGCGCCAGCGCCGAGCATGGCTATATCGACGTGCAGACCCGGCCCGAGCGGCACAATGCCGTCAAGGTGCTGCTGTTCCTGGACGCGGGCGGCAGCATGGACGACCATTCGCGGCTGGTGGACGAGCTGTTCTCGGCCGCCCGCGCCGAGTTCAAGCACCTGGAGCATTTCTATTTCCACAATTGCGTCTACGAGGCGCTGTGGAAGGACAACCGCCGCCGCTGGACCGAGACGACGCCGACCTGGGAGGTCATCAACCGCTTCGGCCGCGACTACAAACTGATCTTCGTCGGCGACGCCTCGATGTCGCCCTATGAGATCGCCGTGCCCGGCGGCGCCAACGAGCACTGGAACCCCGAATCGGGCGAGACCTGGCTCAAGCGCCTGCGCGAGACCTGGCCGGATCACGTCTGGCTGAACCCGGTGCCGCGCGCGCATTGGGGCCATACCCGCTCGATCGCCATGATCCGCGAGATCTTCGAGGACCGCATGCAGCCCCTGACGCTGGAGGGGCTGACCCAGGCCATGCGCCTCCTTGGCTAGGCGCCGCGCCATGCCCATATTGCGCATATGCTGAAGCTCACGCCGATCCTGCTGATCCTGCTTTATGCCGCCGCGATGTGGTTCTTTTCCGCATGGCGGCTCAAGGCCGAGCTGAACGCCAAGTCCACGCCGCTGCGCCATCCCCGGCTGCTGCCGATGCTGGAGCGGCTGGGCCGGGCCATGGACCTGCCCGAAGTGCGGGCGCATGTCTACGAGGTCGGCCATGTGAACGGGCTGGCCGCGCCCGACGGCCGCATCTTCCTGACCCGCGGCTTCCTCGACCGGCTGGACCGCGGCGAAGTGACCGAGGCCGAGCTGGCATCGGTCATCGCGCATGAGCTGGGCCATGTCGCCCATGGCCATACCCGGCGCCGCATGGTGGATTTCGCCGGGCAGAACGTGGTGCGCATGGTGCTGGCAGGGGTGCTGGGCCGTTTCCTGCCCGGCATCGGCGTCTGGATCGCCAATATCGCCGCCAGCGCCATTGCCGCCCGCCTGTCGCGCCAAGACGAATTCGAGGCCGACGCCTTCGCCAGCGCGCTGATGGTCAAGGCCGGGCTGGGCACCGAGCCGCAGAAAAGCCTGTTTCGCAAGCTCGACCGGCTGGCGGGCGCGGGCCGGGCGGGCGCGCCGGCCTGGCTGATGTCGCATCCGCCGGCCGAGGCCCGCATCGCCGCTATCGAGAGGCTCGAGGCGCGCTGGGAATTAGCCTAACTTGTCTGCGCGCGCGGATCGCGTATGCTGCGCGGGCAAACAGCTGATTTTCCATGACCCGCCCTTTTCGCCGCCGCATCCTTTACATCCCGGGCTATGACCCGATCCCGCCCCGCCGCTATCGCGAGCTTTACCGGCGCGAGGGGGCGGAACAGGCGCGCATCTCGGGCTATCATCTGGGCTTCGGCCCGCGCCGCGACCGCACGGGCTTCGGCTGGGGCGTCGCCGGCGATTTCGCCGGCCGGCAGGCCGAGGCCGAGTTCGAGGTGCTGGTCTGGGCCGACATCGTGCAGGGTTCGATGGGCCAGGGCATTCTCGCGACCTATGGCCAGCTTGTCCGCACCGCCTGGGCCTATGTCGGCTCGGGCGCGCTGATGCGGCTGATGCGGCTGCGCCGCGGCCCGGTGATCGCGGCGCTTTACCCGGTGGTCGTGCTGCTGGCGCAGCTGCTGGCCTCGGCGCTGGCCGGGGCGCTCATCGGCTGGGCGCTGGGGCGGATCACCGGCCTGGGCTGGTGGCTGGGCGGGCCGGTCATGCTGGCGCTGACCTGGGCCGGGCTGCATGCGTGGCGGCGCCTCGACGGCAGGATCTTCGCCTGGTACCTGATGCACGACTACGCCTTTACCGCCCAGGACCGCGGCGCCTATCCCCCGGCGCTCGAGGCGCGGCTGGCGCGTTTCGCCGAACGCATCGCCGAGGTGCTGGCCGGCGACTGGGACGAGGTGCTGGTGGTCGGCCACAGCTCCGGCGCCTATCTGGGCATCTCGGTGCTGGCCGACCTGATCCGCTCGGGCCGGGTGCCGGCACAGGGGCCGCGGCTTTCCTACCTGTCGCTGGGCCATGTCGTGCCGATGGCGTCGTTCCTGCCGCGCGCGAACCGGCTGCGCGCCGACCTGCGCTTTCTGGCGGCTCGGGACGAGCTTGACTGGATCGACGTCACCGCGCCGGGCGATGCCTGCTGCTTCGGCCTGTGCGATCCGGTCGCGGTCTCGGGGGTCGAGCCGCCCGGCCGCCGCCATCCGCTGGTGCTGTCGGCGGCCTTCACCCAAACGCTTTCCCCGCAAAAGCGGCGCGCACTGCGCGGGCGCTGGTTCCGGCTGCATTTCCAGTATCTCTGCGCCTTCGACCGGCCGGGCGATTACGACTATTTCGCCATTACCGCCGGGCCGCTGACGCTGGGCCGGCGTTTCGCCGGGCGCGCGCATTCGCCGGGCCGCATCGCCCGGCCCGTCAATCGCCGGGTAGCGACATGATCCCGCCCAAGCCACCGGCGCGGCCGGGAAAACCCTCGGTCTGGCGCTTCCTTCGCGATTTCCGCCGCGACATCCTGTCGGCGCAATCCGACCGGCTCTACCGCGCCTGGATGGCCGAGTTCCGCGGCCCCTTCATCCACAGCTTCACCTGCAACGACCCGGTGCTGGTCGAGCTGATCCTGCGAAAACGTCCGATGGATTTCCCAAAATCGCCGCGCATGGCGGCGGGTTTGCAGCCATTGCTCGGGAATTCCAGTTTCATCTCGAACGGCGAGACCTGGCTGCACCAGCGCCGCATCATCGATCCCGCCTTCGAGGGCGGCCGCCTGCGCGAGGCCTTCCCGGCGATGTGGGACGCGGCCCAGGCCGGCGTCGCGCGCCTGGCGCCGCTGGCCGACGGGACCGAGATCGACATCGAGCCGCTGACCAGCCACATCGCCGCCGACGTCATCTTCCGCACCCTGTTCTCGATCCCCATCGAGGACGCGACCGCCGCCCAGGTCTTCCAGGCCTTCCGCGACCATCAGGATGCCCAGCCGATGGTGAACCTGGGCGGGCTGATGGCCCTGCCCCGCTGGGCCCAGCTGCACACCCGCCGGGTGCGCGAGACGGCGCGCCGCATCCGCGGTCTGATCCGCCAGCTCGTCGCGGCCCGCGCCGCCGAGATCGCCGCCGGCAGCGCGCCGCAAGATCTCGCCACCAAGATCATGACCACGCCCGACCCGCAGACCGGCCGCAGCTTTACCGAGGCCGAGATGATCGACGAGGTCGCGACCTTCTTCCTGGCCGGGCACGAGACCGGCGCCTCGGCCTTGGCCTGGACGCTCTACCTGCTCGCCGAAAGCCCGGAATGGCAGGACCGGCTGGCGCGGGAGGCGCGGCAGAACCTCGCCCCGGATTTCGCCGCCATGCGCAACCTGCCGCTGGCCCGCGCCGTCTTCCGCGAGGCGCTGCGGCTCTACCCGCCCGCCGCCATGACGGTGCGGCAATGCCGCCGCCCCGAGACCCTGCGCGACCGCAAGGCGCCCAGGGGCGCGCAACTGGTGCTGTCGCCCTGGCACCTGCACCGGCACGAGCGGCTCTGGGACAATCCCGACCATTTCGACCCGTCGCGCTGGGAAACCGAGAACGGCAAGGCCCGCCAGCGCGACGCCTTCATCCCCTTCTCGGCCGGACCGCGCGCCTGCCCCGGCGCCGGCTTCGCCATGGTCGAGGGGCCGCTGATCCTCGCCACCCTCCTGCGCGCCTATCGTCTGGAACCCGGCCGCGACCGCCCGGTACCGATCATGCGGCTGACGCTGCGCGGCAAAGACGGCATCCGCCTGTGTCTTTTCCCAAGGCAAACGGGCTGACTCGCACCCGCCGTATCCAAAAAGCGCCGATGCCAGGGCATTTCTTCGTTCTCCAAATACCCATGCAACGCCGGCAACCGGCACGAATTTCGGCCAGCCCGCGCCGGCATTTCCACCGTCCGCCCCGGCAATTCGCCCGGCCGCGCCGCGGCGCCCCGGCACTTGGCGCAGCCCCCATTGAACCGTCCCCGGTGCCCGGCTAGCCTGCCTCCAAAGCAGATGGAGGCTGACGTCATGAACCAACCGCAAAGCTGGGAAGCCCGCGCCGAGACCTATTCGCTCTACGGCTTCACCGACATGCCTTCGGTCCATCAGCGAGGCACCGTCGTCGTGACCCATGGCGAGGGCCCCTATATCGTCGATGTGCATGGCCGCCGCTATCTGGATGCCAATTCGGGGCTGTGGAACATGGTCGCCGGCTTCGACCACAGGGGCCTGATCGAGGCTGCCAAGGCGCAATACGACCGCTTTCCCGGCTATCACGCCTTTTTCGGCCGCATGTCCGACCAGACCGTGATGCTGTCGGAAAAGCTGGTAGAGGTCTCGCCCTTCGAATCGGGCCGGGTCTTCTATACCAATTCCGGCTCCGAGGCGAACGACACCATGGTCAAGATGCTGTGGTTCCTGCATGCCGCCGAGGGCAAGCCGCAAAAGCGCAAGATCCTGACGCGCTGGAACGCCTATCACGGCGTGACCGCGGTTTCCGCCTCGATGACCGGCAAGCCCTACAACTCGGTCTTCGGCCTGCCGCTGCCCGGCTTCATCCACCTGACCTGCCCGCATTACTGGCGCTATGGCGAGGAGGGCGAGACCGAGGAACAATTCGTCGCCCGCCTGGCCCGCGAATTGGAGGACACCATCACCCGCGAGGGCGCCGACACCATCGCCGGCTTCTTCGCCGAGCCGGTGATGGGCGCGGGGGGCGTGATCCCGCCGGCCCAGGGCTATTTCCAGGCCATCCTGCCGATCTTGCGCAAGCACGACATTCCGATGATCTCGGACGAGGTGATCTGCGGCTTCGGGCGCACCGGCAGCACCTGGGGCTGCCTGACCTATGACTTCATGCCCGATGCCATCATCTCGTCCAAGAACCTGACGGCGGGCTTTTTCCCCATGGGCGCGGTGATCCTCGGCCCCGACCTCGCGAAACGGGTCGAGGCCGCCGTCGAGGCGATCGAGGAGTTTCCGCACGGCTTCACCGCCTCGGGCCATCCGGTCGGCTGCGCCATCGCGCTGAAGGCCATCGACGTGGTGATGAACGAGGGGCTGGCCGAGAACGTGCGCCGCCTCGCCCCCCGCTTCGAGGCGGGGCTGCAGCGCATCGCCGACCGCCCGAACATCGGAGAATACCGCGGCATCGGCTTCATGTGGGCGCTGGAGGCGGTCAAGGACAAGCCGAGCAAGACCCCCTTCGACGGCAATCTCTCGGTCAGCGAGCGCATCGCCAATACCTGCACCGACCTGGGGCTGATCTGCCGGCCGCTGGGCCAGTCCATCGTGCTCTGCCCGCCCTTCATCCTGACCGAGGCGCAGATGGACGAGATGTTCGAGAAGCTGGAAAAGGCGCTCGACAAGGTCTTCGCCGAGGTCGCCTGAGGCGGCGGGCGGCCCCTACCAGGGGTCGCCCCCGCCCAGCACGGCGCGCGCCAGCTGCACCCGCTGCGGCGCGATCTGCGCGGCCTGCGCGAAATCCAGCACGCGCTGGTCGTGCTCCAGCAGGAAATCCAGCACGAAGACGGCGAATTCCGGCCGCGCCGCCATGGCACGCAGCCCCGCCACGTCGCTGCCCGATTGCGCCAGCAGCGCCCCTACCAGTTCCGCATCCCCGGCAATATGGACAAAGCCCGCATCGGCTATGTCGCGCGCCTCGTTTCGTGTCATGCCATTCTCGCTTTCGTGAAGCCCGCCGCGAATTTCCTCGCAGCCGGAAAGGATTTGTTAACCATTCCCGCGCAAGATGCGGCTCTGGGCTCGGGGTGTAAAGCAGGCGTAACCATGGCGGGGCGTATTCTTGTCGTTGACGGCGTGCCGACGAATCGCATCACCATGAAGGTGCGATTGGCTTCGGCCTGCTACGAGGTCTCGACCGCCAGCTCGGCGGCCGAGGCGTTGCGCATCGCCCGGCTGATCCATCCGCAGATCGTGCTGGTCGGCGCCGGCCTGCCCGACATGGACGGGGCCGCGCTGTGCGGCGCGCTGCGCACCCAGCCCTGGGCCGCCGACCTGCCGGTGCTGGTCCAGGCCAGCGGCGCGGATCGGGTGGCCGCGCTGCGGGCAGGCGCGGCGGCGCTGATCGACGCGGGCAGCGACGAGTTGACGCTGCTGGCGCGCATCCGCGGGCTGATGCGGCATGAATATGGCGCGCTGGATCATCCCGCCCCCGGCATGGCCGAGGCGGCGGCCGGCTTTGCCGCGGACAACCGTCCGCGCGCGGTCTTCGTCGCCGACCGGCCCGCCACGGCGCTGGGCTGGCGGCACGCCCTGCGCGACCGGGTAGATTTCGCCATCGCGGTCCGCGAACCCGAGCATGCGCTGGCCGAGGCCGCATCGAGCCGGGTCGCCGATCTTTACCTGATCGCCGTCGACATCCAGCAGCCGGGCGACGGGCTGCGGCTGCTGTCGGAACTGCGCTCGCGCCCGCGTTCGCGCGAGGCGGCGGTCGTGGTGACGCTGCGCCCTGAACGGGCCGAGATGATGCCGGTGGCGCTGGACTTGGGCGCGGGCGATGTGCTGCCCTGGGATCTGGCCCGCCCCGATGCCGCGCCCGAAACGGCGATGCGCCTGTCGGCCCAGCTGGCCCGCAAGCACGAGGCCGACCGCCGCCGGCACGAGACCCAGCGCAACATGCGCTGGGCGATGACCGATCCGCTGACCGGGCTGCACAACCGCCGCTTCGCCCTGCCCCGCCTTGCCGAGCTTGCCACAGAGGCGCAGGAGCGCCAGGGCGACCTGGCGGTCATGCTGCTGGACCTGGACCGCTTCAAGCAGGTGAATGACATCCACGGCCATCCGGCCGGGGATGCCGTGTTGGCCGAGATCGCCGCCCGCCTGGCCGCCACCCTGCCCGAGGGCGCGCTGCTGGCCCGTTTCGGCGGCGAGGAGTTCCTGGCCGTGCTGCCCGATTGCCCGGCCCGCGCCGCCCGCCGCGTCGCCGAGGATCTGCGCCGCGCGGTAATGGCCGCGCCGGTCGCCCTGCCGCAGGGCTGCCAGGATGCCGAATTGGGCGTCACCATCTCGGTCGGCGTGGCCACCGGCCATGGCGCGCCGCATCTGCTGCCGCTCGACCCCCAGGCGCTGCTGGCCAGCGCCGACCGTGCGCTGCTCAACGCCAAGTCCTCGGGCCGGAATCGTATCGTCATGGCCGCCTCGGGGCTTGCAGCCTGATTGTCGCTGCGTCACTTTGCCACGGCGGCCTCGGACTCAAGGCGCGCTTTTCATTGTGGAGTGCATCCCCTAGATAAAGGCGGAACAGGAAAGGAACGCGCCCATGCCCCATGCCTATTCCGACACCGCCCTGCCCGAACGTCCCGTCAAGCCGGCCATGCTGCGCGGCGCGCTTGGCCGCTGCCCCTCCTGCGGGCAGGGGCGGCTGTTTCGGGGCTATCTGTCGGTCAGCCCCACCTGCCCGCATTGCCACGAGGAACTGCACCATCAGCGTGCCGACGACGGCCCGGCCTATCTGACCATCCTGCTGGTCTCGCATCTGGGCGCGCCGCTCTTGCTGGCGATCTACATGATGTATCGCCCCTCGGCCATGGCCATGCTGATCGGCTTCGGCCTGGGCGCGGTGGTGCTGTCGCTGCTGCTGCTGCCCCGGATCAAGGGCGGGATGATCGGCTTCCAATGGGCGCGCCGCATGCATGGCTTCGGCGCCGAGCCCGCCGCGATCGAGGCCGCCGCGTCGTGAGCAGTCTGGCCGGGACCGCCCCCGCAAGCCGCGATGCCGCCGAGCAGCCGATCCGCGATGCCGCCACCGTCATCGTGCTGGACCGCAACGCCCAGGGCGGGCCTTCGGTGCTGATGGGGCAACGGGGGGCTTCTGCGGTGTTCATGCCCTCGAAATACGTCTTTCCGGGCGGCGCGGTGGATGCCGGCGACGCCCAGGTGCGCCTGGCCGGCGACCTGCCGGCCCGAACCTCGGCCCTGCTGGCCGCCGAACCGCGCGCCGAATCGCAGGTCACGCCCCTGGCGCTGGCCGCCGCCGCCCTGCGGGAACTGGCCGAGGAAACCGGCCTTTTGACCGGCCCCCCCGGCCCCGCGCCCGAGGGCTGGGATCATTACGCCGGGGCCGGGCTGGCGCCCGACGCTTCGGCGCTGATCTACCTGTTCCGCGCCATCACCCCGCCCGGCCGGACCCGGCGCTTCGACGCGCGCTTCCTGTTGCTGGACGCCGAGCGGCTGCATGGGGATCGCCACGATTTCAGCGCCGCCTGCGACGAGCTTTCGCATCTGCATTGGGTGCCATTGACCGAGGCGCGGGCGCTGGACCTGCCCTTCATCACCGAGGTGGTGCTGGCCGAGGTCGCAAGCCTGCTGGCCACGGCCGGCGACGGGCCGCTGGCCCCGCCGCCGACGGTGCCCTTCTTCGACAACAGGCTGTCGGTGCCGCGCTTCATGCGCATCGGCTAGGCCGGTTCCGCCCCCGATTCAGCGCCCCGGATCAGCGCCCCTTGAACCGCGGCGCGCGCTTTTGCAGGAAGGCCGCGACCCCTTCGGCGAAATCCTCGGTCCGGGCCATTTCGCCTTGCAGCCGCGCCTCCAGCCGCAACTGCCCGGCCATGTCGTTGCCGCCCGAGGCGCGCAACGCCTGCCGGATCGCCAGTAAGGCCGCCGTCGGTCCCTGGGCCAGGGTTTGCGCGCGCGCCGCCACGGCCGTTTCGAAATCCGCGTCCGGCACCGCCTCCCAGATCAGTCCCCATTCCGCCGCCTGGGTCGCGGGAATGCGGTCGGCGAACAGCATCATCCCCATGGCGCGCGGCACCCCGACCGAGCGCGGCACGATGAATGTCCCGCCCGCGTCGGGGATCAGGCCGATCCGGCTGAACGCCTGCACGAAGCTGGCGCTTTCCGCGGCGATGACCACGTCGGCGGCCAGCGCCAGGTTGGC
Source organism: Paracoccus pantotrophus (assembly GCF_008824185.1). NCBI lineage: Bacteria > Pseudomonadati > Pseudomonadota > Alphaproteobacteria > Rhodobacterales > Paracoccaceae > Paracoccus > Paracoccus pantotrophus. The sequence continues at coordinate 600,291 of NZ_CP044423.1, read as the reverse complement.
CCCCGCCCCCGCCGCGATGCCGTTCACCGCGGCGATCACCGGCACCGGCGCGTCCGAGATGGCGGCCAGCATCGGCTCGTATTCCTCGCGCAGGATGGTCTCCACGTCGAAGCCGCCGGTGGCATCGGCCAGATCCTGGCCCGAGCAGAAGCCGCGCCCGTTCCCGGTCAGCACCACGCAGCGCGCGCCCGGCGGCAGGCCGGTCAGCGCCGCGACGATCTCGGCCCGCATGGCGCGGTTCAGCGCGTTGACCACGTCGGGCCGGTTCAGCGCCAGCCTTGCAATGCCGTCCTGATGCGTGAATTCGATGGTCTGAAAGCTCATCCCTGCCCCTCTCCCCCGGTTTCGGCCATCCTGCCGGGGTGCGGCGGGGCGGAAAAGCCCCGACCCTGCGTCAGTCGCGCAGGATCTGCTCCAGCCGGGCCTTTTCCTCGTCGCTGAGCTTTTCCGGCCCTTCCTCGGCCAGGTTGCGCGAGCGGATGAAGCGCCAGCCCACCAGCAGCGCCAGCAGCGCCATCACCGGCCCGGCCAGGTAGAGCAGCCAGTTCGCCCCGCGCGCTGGCGGCTCGAACAGGACATATTCGCCGAAACGGTCGGCGATGGCCTGCACCGCCTGGGCATCGCTGTCGCCGGCGACCAGGCGCTCGCGCAGGTAAAGCCGCAGGTCGCGGCTGATGGCGGCATTCGATTCGTCGATGGTCTCGCCCTGGCAGATCGGGCAGCGCAGGGTCTTGGAGATCTCGCGCGCCCGCGCCTCCAGCGCCGGGTCGGACAGCACCTCGTCGGGCTGGACGGCCAGGGCGGGCAGCGCAAGCAGCAGCGACAGGCACAGGATCAGGGCGCGCATGGGCTACTCCGCCGGCTGGGGCGCGACGCGGGCATGGCGGGCGCCGGCGGCGACGCGATAGCGCCGGTCCGACAGGCTGATGAAGCCGCCAAGCGCCATCAGCGCCGAGCCGAGCCAGATCCAGCTGGCGAAAGGCTTGATATAGACCCGCACCGCCCAGCCGCCGCCCTGCTGCTGATCGCCGATAACCAGGTAAAGGTCGCGGAACAGCCCGTTCTGGATCGCCGCCTCGGTCGTGGGCATGGATTGCACCGGGTAGACCCGCTTTTCGGGATGCAGCAGCGCGACCTGCCGCCCGTCGCGATCGACCGTCATCGCGGCGATGATCGAATTGTAGTTGGGGCCCGGACGCTCCTCGACGCTTTCCAGGGTGATGTCATAGCCGGCGACGGTGAAGGTCTCGCCGATGCGGGCCACGCGGATGTCCTCGACCTGCCAGGCCATCAGCAGGCTGATGCCGATGAAGGTGACGCCCAGCCCGGCATGGGCCACGGCCTTGCCCCAATCGGCCCGCGGCAGCCGGCGCAGGCGCGCAAGGCCGGAATTGCCGGTGCGCAGCCACAGATCCACCGCCGCACCCGCAACCAGCCAGGCGCCTAGGCCTGCGCCGATCACCGCCAGCGCCGAATGGCCGGTCGAGACGGCAAAGACCAGCGCCATCACCGCCCCGGCAAAGACCAGCGCCCCGCGCAGCGGGTAAAGCGCGCGCTTCAGCCGGCCGCGCTTCCACGGCAGGATCGCGCCCAGGGGCAGGATGATCGCCAGCGCCACCATGAAGGGCGTGAAGGCCTGCTCGAAGAAGGGCGCGCCCACCGACAGCCGGCGGTCCCACAGCATCTCGGCCACCAGCGGCCAGACCGTGCCGACAAAGACCACTAGGGCCGAAACCGCCAGCAGGATGTTGTTCAGAACCAGCGCCCCCTCGCGCGAGACCGGGGCAAAGGCGCCCCGCGCCTGCATCGAGGCGGCGCGGACGGTGTAAAGCAGCAGGGCGCCGCCGACGAAAAAGGCCAGGATCGCCAGGATGAACAAGCCGCGCTGCGGATCGCTGGCAAAGCTGTGGACCGAGGTGATGACGCCCGAGCGCACGATGAAGGTGCCGATCAGCGAAAAGCCGAAGGCCATGATCGCCAGCAGGATGGTCCAGCTTTTCAGCACCTCGCGCTTTTCCACCACGATGGCGGAATGCAGAAGCGCGGCGGCGATCAGCCAGGGCATGAAGCTGGCGTTCTCCACCGGATCCCAGAACCAGAAGCCACCCCAGCCCAGCTCGTAATAGGCCCACCAGGAACCCAGCGCGATGCCGATGGTCAGGAAGACCCAGGCCGCCAGCGTCCAGGGCCGGACCCAGCGCGCCCAGGCGGCATCGACCCGCCCCTCGATCAGCGCGGCCACGGCAAAGCTGAAGGCCATGCTGAGCCCGACATAGCCGAGGTAAAGGAAGGGCGGATGGAAGGCGAGGCCGGGATCCTGCAACAGCGGGTTCAGGTCGCGCCCGTCAAAGGGCGGGCTCGCCATGCGCAGGAAGGGGTTCGAGGTGAACAGGATGAAGGCCAGGAAGGCCGCGCCGATCGACGCCTGCACCGCCAGCACCCGCGCCCGCAGCTTGGGCGGCAGGTTGGCGTCGAAGACCGCGGCCATGGCGCCGAACAGCGTCACGATCAGCACCCACAGCAACATCGAGCCCTCGTGGTTGCCCCAGACGCCGCTGATCTTGTAGATCATCGGCTTGGCGGTATGCGAGTTCTGATAGACCAGCGCGACCGAGAAATCCGAGGTCACGAAGGCCATGGTCAGCGCCGCGAAGGAAATGCCGACCAGCCCGAACTGCGCCAGGGCGGCTGGGCGGGCGGAATCGATCCAGCCGCTCCAGCCCTTGCTGGCGCCGACCATCGGCACGACCATCTGGAACAGCGCCACGGCAAAGGCCAGGATCAGCGCGAAATGGCCAAGTTCAGCGATCATGGGCTTCCTCCGGGATGGCTGCGCCGCAGGATAACCGCGGTGCGGGCGGCAAACCAGCCCCCCGCACCTGCCAGATTGTCACAGCATCGCTAGCGCGCCGCGCCGGCCGCGGCCCAGTCCCGCAGGGCGGCATTGTCCTCGAAGGGCCCGGATGCGGCGATCTGCGCCGGGAATACGGCGGGCGCGGCATCGGCCGCCGCCTTACGCGCTGCGACGGGCAGCACGGGCCGGCTGCGAAAGTAATGCGCCTCGCGCGCGCCGAAATAGAAGCTGATGATGGCGCCAAGAAGCCACCAGAGCGGTTCGGGCACCAGGTTCAGGTTCTCCATCCGCAGGCCGAATCCTTCCGGGTCGGCCATGGCATAGGTGAACAGCCCCACCGTCCCCAGCGTCATCATCGGCCGCGGCAGCCGGTTCAGCCCGTTCATCATCGCGTCGAACCAGCCGCGCGGCTGGGCGGCGAACTCGCCGGAAAGCTGGGCGATGGCGCGGGCATAGGCCTCTTCGTCCAGCTCCATGCGCCGCGTCGCGTTCTCGCGGAACACCTCGGCCACGCCGGTCGCGGCATTGGCCATGGTGGTGACGGCGCCGCTGGCGCCCAGGAAGCGGTCCATCAGCCCCATTTCGCCACCCTCGCCCGATGCTCGGCCGCCGTCAGGTGGTATTTGGCCGAGATGAACTCCTCGGCCCGCAGGATCCAGCCGCCCTTGCCCCCCGATTTGGTGCGGGCATATTTGCGGCTGGCCGGGCGCGCATCGCCCAATGCATAGTAATAGTTCCGCCGCGCGATCCCGTAGGCATCAGCGAAATAGCCCGGCGCCGCCGCATCGGCCTGCTGCGCGGCCTGGACGGTGCGCGGTCCCACCACGCCGTCGTCCGTGGCCGCAAAGCCCATGCGCGTGACCAGCCGTTGCAGGATCTTCACCGCATTGGCGCCGGCATTGACATACATGTCGAAGGCCGAGGCCTGCACCGAGGCCGGCAGTTCCGCCAGGCGCGGGCGGCGGAAATAATGCTCGACGAAGATGCGCTCGGCATCGGCGCGGGTCAGCGCCTTGACGTCCGCCACGTCCACCCGCCCGTCGCCGGTCTTGTCGATCCCCAGCCGCTGCAGGGTCGCCAGCGTGACGCCGAATTTCGTCGCCCCGCCCGGATCGTCGGGGTCGTTGACGTAGCCCCCCTCACGCGCGACGATCTCGGCCGCGATCTGCGTTACTGTCTTCATGTCCAGCCCCCAATCCTGAAGCGGACCAAGGCTGGAGAAATCCGGTTAACCGGGGGTTAACCGGGCGCGCGTTGCGTCAGGAGTTCGGCTCTTGGTAGACGCCCTGCTCCTTCAGCGAATCCATGACCTCGCGCGGCATGTAGTTCTCGTCATGCTTGGCCAGGATTTCCGAGGCGACGAAGGTCTCGCCCTCCATGCGCCCGGTGCCGATCATGCCCTGGCCCTCCGAGAACAGGTCGGGCAGCACGCCGGTAAAGCGCACCGGGACGGTGGCGCCGCCATCGGTCACGCGGAAGGTCACCGTCTCGCTGGCGCCGCGCACCAGGCTGCCGTCCTCGACCAGGCCGCCCAGGCGGAAGACCTCGCCGGCCTCGGGCGGGTTCTCGGCCATCTGGCTGGGCGAGCGGTAGAGGTTGATGCCGTCGCGAAACCCGTAGCCGATCAGCCCGACGGCCAGCACAAGGGCCACGGCGGCGGCGACAAGGATCTGGATACGGCGCCTTTTCTTCAATGATTTCATATTTCAGGCTCTCCTTCTTCAGGCGCTTTCAAACCTGATCGGATGGCGGAGGAATTGCGTGGCCTTGCCCGAGACCCGCTCGGGATCGCCGGTGGTCAGGAAGCGCGAGCGGCTGCCCGCGCCCAGCATTTCGGGATGGCGCTCAAGATAGTCCTCCAGGCTTTCGGCGACCAGGTCGGGCTGGGAATAGACCTTGACCCCCGGCCCCAGCGCCTTCTGGAAAGCGGCCTGGACCAGCGGGTAATGCGTGCAGCCCAGGATCGCCGCCTCGGGATGCGGCATGCGGCGCTTGAGCGCCTCGACATGGCTGGTCACCAGCGCCTCGGCCAGGATCTCGTCGCCCATCTCGATGGCATCGACGACCCCGCCGCAGGGCTGGGCCTCGACATCGACGCCGATGGCGCGAAAGGCCAGCTCGCGCTGGAAGGCGCGGCTTGCCACGGTGGCGGGCGTGGCGAACAGCGCCACATGCTTCACCGCCACCTCGCGCGGGGGCGAATTGTCGCCCCAGCCGCGCTCGGTCAGCGCCTCGATCATCGGCACAAAGACCCCCAACACGCGCTTGTCCGCGGGCAGCCAGGTCTCCTGCATGCGCTTGAGCGCGGCGGCCGAGGCGGTGTTGCAGGCCAGGATCACCAGGTCGCAGCCCTCGGCCCACAGCCGCTCGACCCCGGCGCAGGTCAGGCCGAAGATGTCCTCGGCATCGCGCACGCCATAGGGGGTATGGGCATTGTCGCCCAGATAGACCAGCGGCAAGTCGGGCAGCCGGGCGGCGATGGCGGCCAGAACCGTCAGCCCGCCCAGACCCGAATCGAATACGCCCACCGCCATGACTAGCCTCCTGTTCGCGATTGGCCTTTTCTAGGATGCGCCGCGCCGGAATGCCATGATTTATGTCACCCGGCCGCCGGGGCCGGAACACGGCTGCGCGACGCGCCCAGGCTCGCGCCAGCATGGTTTTTCGCGGTCGAGCCCCCGCCGGCGGCGCACGAGGGCGGCGACGGCCGGGCACCATGCGGCAGAAGGTCGCGCGGCGCAGGCCCCGCGCCCGGCCGGGCCGGTCGGCCGCCCCCCCCCCCGCATGACCGACCGGCCGCGTTCAAAAGCGCGTGACGTTTCGCCGGTCCGAATCGGCACCATGGACGGGATTTGCACAGGCTTGGCCTGCCCCTGCTCGGCAGGTGGTCATCCGCTGCGCATTGTGGGTAAGCAACACTGCCGGAGAAAGGGTTTTCTTGGCGTTTTGCAGGCTTGTTCCGCTAACCTTCTGTGATAAGGGTTGCACGGATTGCATGGCTGATGCCGCAAGAAAGCACTGTTATGGACTGGGATAAGTTAAGAATATTTCACGCCGTCGCCGACGCGGGCAGCCTGACCCACGCGGGCGATGTCTTGCACCTGTCCCAGTCCGCCGTCAGCCGCCAGATCCGCGCGCTGGAAGACTCGCTGGGCACCACCCTTTTCCACCGCCATGCCCGCGGGCTGATCCTGACCGAGCAGGGGGAGCTGCTGTTCGAGGCGACCTCGTCCATGGTGCGCAAGCTCGACACCACCGCCGCCCGCATCCGCGACAGCGAGGAAAGCGTCTTCGGCGAGCTCAAGGTCACGACCACCACCGGCTTCGGCACCATGTGGCTGGTGCCGCGGCTGGCCAAGCTTTACGAACGCTACCCCGACCTCAAGATCGACCTGATGCTGGAAGAGCGCGTGCTGGATCTGCCCATGCGCGAGGCCGACGTCGCCATCCGCATGAAGGAACCCAACCAGCAGGATCTGATCCGCCGCCGGCTGCTCAACATCCGCATGAGGCTTTATGCCACGCCGGAATACCTGGCCAAGGCCGGCGTGCCCGAGACGCTGGAGGATCTGGGGCCGCACCGGCTGATCTGCCAGAACCCGCAGACGCCGCAGGTCAGTTCCGGCGCGGTGTTGTCGCAGATGCTGCTGGCGCGCAACATCAGCTCGACCCTGATGGTGAACAACTATTTCGGCGTGCTGCAAGGCGTGCTGAACCATGTCGGCATCGGTGTCCTGCCCGATTACCTGTCGTCGGATTTCCCCAACCTGACCCGTGTGTTGCCGGACATCCAGTCGGGCGAGGTGCCGGTCTTCCTGGCTTTCCCCGAGGAATTGCGCGCCTCGCGCCGCGTCGCCGCCTTCCGCGATTTCGTGCTGGAGGAGATCCAGTCCCTGCGCCGCCAGCAAACCGAGGAACAGGCCACCGACCCGTCCGCGGGATGAGCGCCGAACGGGCAGATGCCGCGCGGCTTTGCCCGAGGCATTCGCAGAATGCATATCGGGCATGTGCTGCAATGCGGAATTGATCCTTGAACCGCTCGCCGACTGCACATATTTCCGATCTCGAAGGCGATGGTTTGAGGAAACTCTCATCACCTTCAACCTCCCTGTTGGACTTGAGCCGGGCTTCATGCCCGGCTTTTTTTTGCGCCGCCACTTTTTTGCCCCAGGCATCGCGGTTTTTCCCGGCCCTGCGCGCGGGGGCCTTTCCTAACCCTTCGCCGCCGCTTAAAAGGCCGCAAAACCGGGGGAAAGGCGCCAGGACATGAACGAACCGCAGATCACCGAGGAACTGATCGCCGCGCACGGGCTCAAGCCCGACGAATACCAGCGCATCCTCGAGATCATCGGGCGCGAACCCACCTTCACCGAGTTGGGCATCTTCTCGGCGATGTGGAACGAGCATTGCTCCTACAAGTCGTCCAAGAAATGGCTGCGCACCCTGCCGACCAACGGCCCGCAGGTGATCTGCGGTCCGGGCGAAAACGCCGGCGTCGTGGATATCGGCGACGGCCAGGCCGTGGTCTTCAAGATGGAGAGCCACAACCATCCCAGCTATATCGAGCCGCATCAGGGCGCCGCGACCGGCGTCGGCGGCATCCTGCGCGACGTCTTCACCATGGGCGCCCGCCCCATCGCCGCCATGGACGCGCTGTCCTTCGGCCGGCCCGAGCATCCCAAGACCGCGCATCTGGTCAAGGGCGTGGTCGAGGGGATCGGCGCCTATGGCAATGCCTTCGGCGTGCCGAACGTCGGCGGCGAGCTGCGCTTCCACCGCAGCTATGACGGCAACTGCCTGGTGAACGCCTTTGCCGCGGGCCTCGCGGACAGCGACAAGATCTTCTATTCCGCCGCCTCGGGCGTCGGCATGCCGGTGGTCTACCTTGGCGCCAAGACCGGCCGCGACGGCGTCGGCGGCGCCACCATGGCCTCGGCCGAGTTCGACGACACCATCGAGGAAAAGCGCCCGACCGTGCAGGTCGGCGACCCCTTTACCGAGAAATGCCTGCTGGAAGCCTGCCTGGAGCTGATGCAGACCGACAGCGTCATTTCCATTCAGGACATGGGCGCGGCGGGCCTGACCTGCTCGGCGGTCGAGATGGGCGACAAGGGCGGGCTCGGGATCAAGCTGGTACTCGATGCCGTGCCGCAGCGCGAAACCAACATGACCGCCTATGAGATGATGCTGTCGGAGTCGCAGGAACGCATGCTCATGGTGCTGAAGCCCGAGAAGGAGGCCGAGGCGCGGGCGATCTTCGAGAAATGGGATCTGGATTTCGCCATCGTCGGCGAGACCATCGCCGAGGACCGTTTCCTGATCATGCACGGCAACGAGGTCAAGGCGGACCTGCCGCTGTCGAAACTCTCCTCCAGCGCGCCGGAATATGACCGTCCTTGGGTGGAAACGCCCGTCGCGGCCGAGATGCCTGCCCTGCCCGCCATCGCCCCGATCGCGGCGCTGAAGGTGCTGATCGGCAGCCCGAACTATGCCCACAAGGGCTGGGTGTGGGAGCAATACGACACCCAGGTCGGCGCCGACACCATCCGCCGCCCCGGCCTGGGCGCCGGCGTGGTACGCGTGCATGGCACGAAGAAGGCGCTGGCCTTCACCAGCGACGTGACGCCGCGCTATGTCCGGGCGAACCCCTATGAGGGCGGCAAGCAGGCGGTGGCCGAGGCCTATCGCAACCTGACCGCCTGCGGCGCCCTGCCGCTGGCCACCACCGACAACCTGAACTTCGGCAACCCGGAAAAGCCCGAGATCATGGGCCAGTTCGTCGGCGCCATCAAGGGCATCGGCGAGGCCTGCGCGGCGCTCGACTTCCCCATCGTCTCGGGCAACGTCTCGCTTTATAACGAAACCGACGGCAAGGGGATCCTGCCCACCCCCACCATCGGCGGCGTCGGGTTGATCGCCGATCTGGGCGACCTGATCGCCGGCCTTCCGGCCGAGGGCGACCTGGCGCTGGTCATCGGCGAGACGCGCGGCCACCTGGGCCAGTCGGCGCTGGCCGCCGAGGCCTTCGGCATCGAGGCGGGCGACGCGCCGCATGTGGACCTGGCCGCCGAGCGCCGCAATGGCGAATTCCTGCGCGCCCACGGCGCGCTGGTCCGGGCCGCGACCGACCTGTCCGACGGCGGGCTGGCGCTGGCGGCCTTCGAACTGGCCGAGGCGGCGGGCCTGGGCGTGACGCTGGACAGCGCCGGGATCGCGCAGCTTTTCGGCGAGGATCAGGCCCGCTACCTGGTCGCCTGCACCGCCGAGGACGCGGCCAAGCTGGCCGAGGCGGCCGCGGCGGCCGGTGTGCCGCTGGCGACGGTCGGCGGCTTCGGCGGCGAGACGGTGATCCTTGGCGGCGACGCCGCGCCCCTGGCCGAGCTGTCGCAGCTTTATCGCACCGCCTTCGAGAAAAGCCTGGACCTGGAACTCGCCTGACCCGGAAAGCGGCCCTTGGCCGCTGCCTCCGGCGGGGGTATTTGGAAAACGGAAAGAACGGCAGCGGCCCAGGTCGCGGGACCGGCCGCGTCGCCATCCCGGTGCCGGAGCTTAGAAGACGAAGGGCGCGACGGTCCGGCGGCTTCCTCTTGTGAAGGCATCGGCAACGAGGATCATGGGCGAGAGGTCCACCTCGGAGGCGCCCTTGCGCAGGAGCCCGGCCATGCGCGCGTAAAGCGCCGGGTATTCGCCCGTGATGCTGGCCTTGCCCGTCGCCGGGCGGCCGTCGATCTCCAGCAGGTTGCCGCCCCTGCGCAGCGCCAGCCGGCCGGCATCGGTGGCGAACTCCATATCCCAGGTTTCGGAGCCCTGCTGGCGGAGGTCGAAATCGGCCGTGATGCCATGCGACAGGCTCAGCCGTGCGGCGATGGGGGCTTGGCGGTTCTCCGGGAAGTCCAGTTCCGCCGCGATGACATGCACCGGCACGGGCAGGATCTCGGTCAGGATCGAAAGCGCGTTGATGCCTGGGTCGAAGACGCCCATGCCGCCGGCCTCGAAGATCCAGTCCTGGCCGGGATGCCAGAGCCGCACATCCTCGCGCCAGGTGATCCGGCCCTCGCGGATGCGGCGGCCGGCCAGCCACGCCCTGGCCGCCGCCACCGCATGGGCCATGCGCGAATGCCAGGTCGCAAAAAGCGTCACCCCCCGCGCCTGCGCCAGGTCGCGCAGGACATGCACCTCGGCCAGGGTCGCGCCGGGGGGCTTTTCCAGCATCAGGTGGCGGCCGGCGCGCAGCACCGCCTGCGCGATCTCGAAGCGGGGCACGGGCGGCAGGCACAGGCTGACCGCACCGATGTCGGGACGGGCCTCCAGCATGTCCTCGATGCGCGGAAAGGCTTCGATACCCTCGACCCGGCCATGGCGACTGACCGTCGCGGCCAGCTCCCAATCCGGGCTCGAGGTCAGCGCCGGAACATGCTGGTCCAGCGCGATCTTTCCGATGCCGGCAAGCGCGATCTTCATCGGTAACTGTCCTTTCCTCACCTCGACCGCCATGGCGGCGAGCTTGCGATACGTCATCGCGGCCGGGCGGAAGCCGTTCCCGCTGGCCGAGAGCGCCGGCACCGCCAGCGGCAGGCCGAGCATGGGGCCTCGATCCCCGGCACCTCGCCCGGCCGGGCGCGCATGCCGTCCCGTGCCGATCAGGTCGAGCCGGGCGAGTATCACGCGCGACTTCCTGCCCTGGTGCGAATTGCCGCTGCACCGGGCGGCTGGAGAGATGGATTTCGTCCTGGCCCGCATCCTGCCGATGTCGGACGAGACCTACGGGCCAGCCACCACGCTGGACGCCCCGCCCGGCGACGCCAACCGAACTGGCCGGGCAGGAATGGAACTTGCAGGGCCGCATTCGGCTGAACCGGCGACAGCGCGCGCCGTCGCATGGGTATTTTGGAAACGGAGAAAGCCGGCGCCGCGTCTGCGGGCGGCGCCGGGGCGTTGTCATGCGCTTTGCAGGCCGCGCTCGTCCCGGCTTTGCAGGACGGCCTTGTCGGTCTGGCCGAGGATCTGCGAGGTGACGGTGCCCGCCGTCATCGAGCCCGAGACGTTGAGCGCCGTGCGCCCCATGTCGATCAGCGGCTCGACCGAGATCAGCAGCGCCACAAGCGTCACCGGCAGACCCATGGCCGGCAGCACGATCAGCGCCGCCATGGTCGCGCCCCCGCCCACACCCGCGACCCCGGCCGAGGACAGGGTGACGATGGCCAGCAGCGTCATGATCCAGGCCGGGTCCAGCGGGTCGATGCCGACCGTCGGCGCCACCATCACCGCCAGCATCGCCGGATAAAGCCCGGCGCAGCCGTTCTGGCCGATGGTCGCCCCGAAGGAGGCCGAAAAGGAGGCGATGGTCTGCGGCACGCCGAGGCGGCGGGTCTGGATCTCGACATTGAGCGGGATGGTCGCGGCGCTGGAACGGCTGGAAAAGGCGAAGGTCAGCGCCGGGACGATCTTGCGGTAGAAGGTCAGCGGGTTCACGCCGGTCAGGCTGAGCAGCACGGCATGCACGACGAACATGATCGCCAGGCCCAGATAGGAGGCGACGACGAACTTGCCCAGGTTCAGGATGTCGGCCGCGTTCGAGGTCGCCGCCATCTTGGTCATCAGCGCCATGACGCCATAGGGGGTCAGCGCCATGATCAGCCGCACCAATTGGCTGATCCAGGCTTGCAGGATGTCGATCAGGTTCAGCAGGCTGCGGCCCTTTTCCGGGTCGCGGCGCAGCAGGCGGATGGCGGCGACGCCCAGGAAGGCGGCAAAGACCACCACCGCGATGATCGAGGTCGGGTTGGCCCCGGTCAGGTCGGCGAAGGGGTTCCTGGGGATGAAGGACAACAGCAGCTGCGGCACCGTCAGGTCGGCGACGCGGGGCGCGTAGCTGGTCTCCAGCATGGTCAGCCTTGCGGTCTCGGCCGCGCCCTGGGCCAGCCCTTCGGCGGTCAGGCCGAAGGCCAGCGACATGACCACGCCCACCAAGGCCGCGATGGTCGTGGTGCCAAGCAGCGTGCCCAGCGTCAGCACCGAGATGCGGCCAAGCGCCGAGGCGTCGTGCAGCCGCGCCACCGCGCTGAGGATCGCCGCGAAGACCAGCGGCATCACCACCATCTGCAACAGCTGCACATAGCCGTTGCCGGCCACGTTGATCCAGTCGATGGTGGTTTGCAGCGCCGGCGTGCCGGTGCCATGGACGAGTTGCAGCCCGATCCCGAACAGCGTGCCCAGGACCAGGGCGATGAAGACCCGCACCGACAGCGACAGCTGACCGCCTTGCAGGCGGACCAGTGCGACGATCAGCGCGGCAAAGATCACGAGGTTGATGAGGACGGATGCCATCGCGCGTCTCCGGCAATTTCAGATTGACCTATCAAGCCATAATGCACGTCCGGCGTATAGCCCAGGGGTCGCCCGGCTTTGCGGGCCTTCGCCGATAAAGGCCGTACAGAGTCGTGCTGCAAACCTCTTGACCGCGGTTTCGGTGGCTATATTCCATGTAATATTGAAACAGTGTTTGGATATCAGAGATTATTTTCGCTGCGTCGCCGCGATACCTTGGCGAAACCGATCCCTGCGGCCGCCGCTTGATCGGCCGCCGGCGCCGGGTCCAATCGCAACAGCAAGGCAGGCCATGCACAAGCTTCTGGCGATCCTGTTCGCCTTCGCCCTGGGCGCCGCCAGCCCCTTGCCCGTCCAGGCACAGACCATGCAAGAGACCGCCCTGTTCGCCGCCGCGACCGATGGCGATGCCGCGGCCATCCGCGACCTTCTGGCCCGCGGCGTGGCCGTGGACCCGCGCGACGCAAAGGGGCGCACGCCGCTGCTGGTGGCGACCCATGCCAACCGGGTCGAGGCCGCGAGGGCGCTGATCGAGGCCGGCGCCGACGTGAACGCCAGGGATGCCATCCACGACAGCCCCTATCTCTATGCCGGGGCGCGCGGGCATCTGGAGATCCTCGAGCTGACGCTGGCCCATGGCGCCGATCTGGCCAGCACCAACCGCTTCGGCGGCACGGCGCTGATCCCGGCGGCCGAGCGTGGCCATGTCGAGACCGTCCGCCGGCTGATCCGGGCCGGGGTCGAGATCGATCATGTCAACCGGCTGGGCTGGACCGCATTGCTGGAGGCGATCGTCCTGGGCGATGGCGGCCCGCGCCAGCAGCAGGTGGTCGACCTGCTGGTCGCGGCCGGCGCCGATGTAAACCTGGCCGATGCCGAGGGCGTCTCGCCGCTGGCCCATGCCCGCCGCAGGGGTTTCGACGCGATCGCGGCGCGGTTGGCCGAAGCCGGCGCAAAGTGAAGGAAGAACGATGACCGACAAGGCGACACGCTATCTGGAACAGGCGGTGATGCTGGCGCATCGCAACGTGCAGGCCGGCGGGCGGCCCTTTGGCGCGGTTGTGGTGCGGGGCGGCGAGGTGCTGGCGACCGGCGTCAACGAGACCGTCGCCACCCATGACCCGACGGCCCATGCCGAGCTGGTGGCCCTGCGCGCCGCCGCGCAGCGGCTGGGTTCGGCCGATCTTTCGGGCTGCGCGGTCTATGCCAGCGGCCAGCCCTGCCCGATGTGCCTGGCCGCCATGCGGCTGGCCGGCGTGGCCGAGGTGCATTTCGCCTATTCGAACCAGGACGGGGCACCCTACGGCCTGTCCACGGCCGCGCTTTACGAGGAACTGGCGAAACCGCTGGCGCAGCAATCCATGACCATCCGCCACCGGCCCCTGCGCCCCCAGGGCATGGGCGATCTCTATGCCGACTGGAAGGCACGGCAGGACCGGGCGTGACGAACCGTCAGCCGCTGATGCTGGCCGTGGTGGCCATGGTCGGGCTGGCGCTGCGGCCCTTCCTGACCGGGGTCGGCCCGCTGGCAGCGCCGATCTCGGCCGAGACCGGCCTGACCATGCAGGGCCTCTCGGCCCTCACGCTGCTGCCGATCCTCTTGATGGGCGCGGGCGCCTTTCTCGGCCCGGCGATCCAGGCGCGGCTGGGGGCGAAACGCGCCGCCGTGCTGGCGCTGCTGGTGCTGGGCCTGGGCTCGGGCCTGCGGCTGGGGGCGCATTCGGCGCTGGACATGCTGGGCTCGGCCATGCTGCTGGGCGTGGGCGCGGCGGTGGTGCAGGCGGTGTTTCCCACCATCATCAAGCGCGAGTTCCCGCGCGGCATCAACCTGGCCATGGGGCTTTACGCCGCGATGATGATGGGCGGCGGTGCCTTCGGCGCGCAGGCCGCGCCGCTGATCGCCGCCTGGTCGGGCAGCTGGCGGCTGGCGCTTGGCTGGCTGGCGCTGCCCGCCGTGCTGACCGCGCTGCTGGTGGCGCTGGCCCTGCCGCCCGAGGCACGCGCGCCGCGGACCGCCCGGCAGGGACTGTGGCACTGGCTGCGTCGGCCGCGGGTCTGGCTGCTGATGGCCTGTTTCGGGCTGATCAACGGCGGCTATTCCTCGTCCGTCGCCTGGCTTGCGCCCGCCTTCCAGGACCTGGGCTGGTCGGTCGGGGCCAGCGGCGGGCTGCTGGCGGTGCTGGCGGTGGGCCAGGCGGTCTCGGCGCTGGTCACACCGGTCCTGGCCAGTCACGGCAGCGACCGGCGGCCCTGGCTGGGGATCTGCCTGGCCATGCAGGCGCTTGGCTTTGCCATGCTGGTCCTGCGCCCCGAGGCCGCACCCTATCCCATCGCCTTTCTGCTGGGCGCCGGGCTTGGCGGTTGCTTTTCGCTGATGATGATCGTGGCGCTGGACCATCTGCCCGATCCGGCGCAGGCCGGGGCGCTGGCGGCGCTGATGCAGGGCGGCGGCTTCCTGCTGGCCGCGATCCCGCCCTGGATCCTGGCGCTGCTGTACGACCTGACCGGCAGCTTCGCCCCCGGCTGGGCGCTGCATCTGGCCGCCGTACTGGCGGTCTCGGCCCTGGCGCTGCGCCTGTCGCCGGCCAGCTATCGGCGCGCCCTGCACCGGCCCGGCCCGCTGCGCACGGATGCCGCGCCGGCCGAGTGAACGATTTTCGACAAGGAGGAGGAACCCATGCTGACCATCACCCGACTGGACCAGGCCGATGCACGCCTGTTGATCGCCGGAGCCGAGGCCCATGCCCGCGAGATCGGCGTGCCCATGTGCATCGCCGTCACCGACGAAAGCGGCCAGCTTCTGGCCTTTTCGCGCATGGACGGCGGCAAGGTGACATCTGCCACCATCGCCATCGACAAGGCCTTCACCGCCGCCGCGGCGCGCAAGGCCACGCATGAATACGGCGCCGCCAGCCAGCCGGGCGCCCCGGCCTGGGGCATTTCCTCGGCCATCGGCGGGCGGCTGATGGTGGTGGGCGGGGGACTGCCGGTCGATCACGACGGCCAGACCGTCGGCGGCATCGGCGTCTCGTCCGGCACGCCGGCGCAGGACCAGGCGGTGGCGCAGGCCGGCATCGACCATTGGCGGGCGCATCGCACCTGACCCCCAGCCCGGACCGCCCCCCGGAACGCGCCCATCCCGCGGCCGGACGCGCTTGCGCCCGGCCGCGCAAAAGGCTAGCAGCGCGGGCCTTGCGGACAGGGGCACGGGGACGGACAGGGATGCGCAACGACTGGCTCGCCATCGACTTCGGGACATCGAACTCGGCCGCCGCGATCCTGGACCAGGGGCAGCCGCGGCGCATCGCCATCGAGCCGGGGGCCGAAACCCTGCCGACCGCCGTTTTCTTCCCCGCCCAGGGCGGCGCCATGCGCATCGGCGCGGCGGCGGCCGAGGCGCTGATCCAAGGCGACGAGGGCCGCTACATGCGGGCGCTGAAAAGCGTGCTGGGAACGGCGCTGTTCCACGAATCGCGGCTCATCGCCGGCAAGCGCCGCACGCTTTCCGAAATCGTCACGGCCTTTCTCGCCACCCTGCGCGAGCGGGCCGAGGCGGCCGCCGGGCGGCCCTTTCGCCGCGCGCTGTCCGGCCGGCCGGTGCATTTCCACTCGAACGACCCCGTCCGCGACGCGCAGGCCCTGGCCGACCTGCAGGGCTGCTACCTGGCGGCCGGCTTCGGCGAGGTCGCCTTCCTGCCCGAGCCCGAGGCGGCGGCGCTGGCCAGCCACGGCCTGGGCCGCGCGGGCGAGATCGGGCTGATCGTCGATATCGGCGGCGGCACCTCGGATTTCTCGGCCTTCCGCAGCCGGGGCGACGGCTTGCAAATCCTCGCCAATCACGGCATCCGACTGGGCGGCACGGATTTCGACCAGCAGGTTTCGCTAAGCCATGCCATGCCGGCGCTGGGTCATGGCGGGCAGCTGCGGCGCGCGATGGGACCGGGGCTCTTGCCGGTGCCGAATGCGATCTATGTCGACCTGGCGACCTGGGCCAGGATCCCCTTCCTCTATGTCCCCGAGACGCGGCGCATGGCCGCCGGGATGGCCCGCATGGCGGTGGACCGCGCCGCCATGGACCGCCTCGTCGCGGTCCTGGACGAGGAGCTGGGCCATGAGTTGGCCTTCGCGGTCGAACGCGGCAAGATCGCCGCCAATGCCGGCGACGGCGCGCGCATCGCCATGGGATTCGTCGAGCCGGGCCTGGCGCCGGAAATCTCGCCCGCCTCGCTGGAGGCGGCGCTGTCGGATTGCCGCAGGGATCTTGCGCAAGCCGCGGCCGAGACGCTGCGGCTGGCGGGGATCGCGCCCGGACAGGTGGGCAGCGTGATTCTGGTCGGCGGTTCCAGCCTGATGGGCTTCGTCGCCGCCGAGGCGCTGCGGCTTTGCCCCGGCGCGCAGCTGCGGCGCGCGGGGGCCTTCACCGCCGTGGTGGACGGGCTGGCACTGGCGACGGCGCGCTAGCGCTTGCCGGGTTTCGGCCCGGCACGGAACGGCTTGTCACCGCCCTTGCCCTGCCAGCCGCCAGCCGCCTTGTGCGACTTGAAGCCCGCGGCACGCTTCGGCCGCGCCTCGGCACCGTCGCCCCGCGCCGGGCGGTCGTCGCGCGCCGCGCCGCCATGCGTCTTGAAGCCCGCCGATTTCAGCCCTGCACGCGGGGCGGTTTTCGGCGCTGCCTTGTGCGCCTGCTTCTTCTCGGCGCTCCAGCGGGCCTTGCGCGGGGTTTCCGGCGCCTCGGCTTCCGGCGCGGGCTCGCGGCCGTGGGCGGGGGCGGGGGCGGGGGCAGGACGGGCGGCGCGCGGCTTCACGTCGGCGGGATCCAGCAAGGCCGGGCGCCGGGCGGGCTTGGGCCTGTCCTCGGCGCGCGGCTCCAGTGCCTCGGGCCGTGCAGAGCGCGACGCCTGGCCGCGATGCGGTTTCTTCTCGCGCGCGGGGGGCATCGCACCTGCCGTTTCACCGTTTTCCAAATACTCCCGCCGACCGGGCCGCTTGTCGCGCCCGGCGGCAGGCTCGAAAACCGGCTCGCCCTCGATCCGGCGCATGGTCAGGCCGGGCTCCAGCTCGATCCGCTCGCCGAAATTCGGCGCGACGGCGGCGGCGATCTGCACGAAGGTCTGCTCAGTCTTGACCCGGATCGCGCCGATGGCATCGCGGGTGATGTTGCCCGCCTCACAGATCTTGGGCAGCAGCCAGCGCGCCTCGGCCCGGCCGGAATGGCCGACCGAAAGCAGGAACCAGACCGCCGGGCCGAACTCGCCCCGTTCGCGCGGCGCAGAAGGCGCAGGGCCCACGCTTTCCGACAGTTCCTCGGGCGCCGGGCGCCCCTCGCGCCACAGCCGCACGAAGGCCGATGCGACCCGTTCCGCGCCGAAGCGGTCGAGCAGCGCGGCAGCCAGCCCCGCCTCCTCGCCCGGCGCCTCGGCTAGCGCCGGATGGTCCAGCATGCGCGCGTCGTCGCGGGCCTGCACCTCGTCGGCCGAGGGCGCCTTGCCCCAGTCCGCGACCAGCTTGGCGCGCTGCAAGAGCCGCTGCGCCCGCTTGTATTCCGCCGAGGGCACGATCAGCACCGAGGTGCCCTTGGCGCCCGCCCGGCCGGTGCGGCCGGAACGGTGCAGCAGCGTGTCGGGATTGGTCGGCAGGTCGGCATGGATCACCAGTTCCAGCCCCGGCAGGTCGATGCCGCGCGCCGCCACATCGGTGGCGATGCAGACCCGCGCCCTTCCGTCGCGCAGGGCTTGCAGGGCGTGGCTGCGTTCCTGCTGGGACAGTTCGCCCGACAGCGCCACCACCTTGAAGCCGCGATTGCCCATGCGCGCCAGCAGGTGGTTCACATTGGCGCGGGTCTTGCAGAAGATGATCGCCCGGCTGGCCTCGTAATAGCGCAGGGTGTTGAAGATCGCGTGCTCGCGGTCGCGGGTGGTCACCGACAGGGCCCGATATTCGATGTCGCCGTGCTGGCGCGCCTCGCCCATCGCCTGGATGCGCAGCGCGTCGCGCTGGAAGTCGCGGGCCAGCGCCTCGATGGCCGGCGGCACCGTGGCCGAGAAGAGCAGCGTGCGCCGTTCGGCCGGCGCCGAGCCCAGGATGAATTCCAGATCCTCGCGAAAGCCCAGATCCAGCATCTCGTCCGCCTCGTCCAGCACGCAGGCGCGCAGGCCGGTCAGGTCCAGCGAGCCGCGCTCGATATGGTCGCGCAGCCGGCCGGGGGTGCCGACGACGATATGCGCCCCGCGCTCCAGCGCCCGGCGCTCGGTGCGATAGTCCATGCCGCCGACGCAGGTGGCGATGCGCACGCCCGCCTGCTCGTAAAGCCAGCCCAGCTCGCGCGCCACCTGCAAGGCCAGCTCGCGCGTCGGCGCGATGGCCAGCGCCAGCGGCTGGCCCGCCTCGGGCAGCGCATCGCCGTCGAGGATGTCGCCGGCCATGGCCAGGCCGAAGGCCACGGTCTTGCCGGATCCGGTCTGCGCCGAGACCAGCACGTCGTGGCCCCGCGCCTCGGGGGCCAGGGCGGCCTGTTGCACCGAGGTCAGGCTGGCATAGCCCTTGGCCGCCAGCGCCGCGGCCAGAGGCGCGGCAATATCATGTTCGTTCATCGTCTTCGCCAGAAAGGGGATGCGGGGGCGCATCCGGTGAAAGGCACCATCCCCTTTGCGGCCGGGCCCTCCCATGACCCGCCGGCCCGGAATGCGGAGCCAAGCCGCCCGCCTATCCTGTCGCGGCCCGCAAGTCAAAGCGAAACTAGGGCCGCATCAGCTGATCCTCGGTCCAGCCGAGCCGCGCCATGTCCTCGGCCCGCGCCGCCGCATCGTCGCCGACGATGAATTCGTCCAGCTGCGGCGGGACCATGCCGGCCTGCGACAGCAGGCCATGCACCTGCCCGCGGTGATGGGTCTGGTGCTGGAACAGATGCGAAAGCAGGTCGTCGCGGCGGTCGTGCTGCACGCGCAAGCCCCGGTCCACCGCCACGATTTCCGCCAGGGCGTCCGGCGTCAGCGCCGCGACCAGCGCCAGCAGGCGGTCGTCCATCCGCGTCTGCCATTCGGACAGCCGCGCGAGGTCAGGGCAATCCCGCGCCTCGGCCAGCGCGGCCTCATTGAGCGGCCGGCCCTCCAGCGCGTCGATATAGAAGCGGTCGACCAGCAGGATATGGTTCAGCGTGGCGCGGATCGAGCCGAAGAAGGACGGGCGCGGCGCCTCATAGGCGCCGGGCGGCAGGGCAGCGCAGGCGCGATGCAGCCGGGCATTGGCCAGGCGGTTCATCTGCGCCAGCTTGCGCAGCATGCGCAGCATCTGGACCATCGGGCACCTCCTGCCGCGATGATGCCGCGCGGCGCCCGCCGGGTCGAGCCTCTAGCGCCGCGGCCCGGCGGGATCATGGCCCAGGCTGCGGCGGATCTCGGCCAGGAACAGTTGCAGCGCCGGCACCGGGTCGCGGTGGTGATAGACGATATAGACCTCGGAGACCGGCGGGTTGGGCCGGATCGGCAGGAAGGTCAGCGGTCCCGCCGTCAGCTTGGCGATGCCCGCCGGCACGATGCTGACCCCGAAGCCCGCCACGATCAGGCTGGGGATCGACTGGGCATCCACCACCTGCTGCGAGACCCGCGGCCGATAGCCCGAGGCGATGATACAGGCCATGACATAGGCCGCGAAATCGGAACTGTCGGGGCGCAGCACCACATGCTGGTCCTCGCGCAGATCGTCGATCGAGACGCAGGTGCGCCCGGCCAGCCTGTGGTCGCTGCGCACCAGCGCCACCATCTCCTCGCGCCAGCCGTATTCATGGGCCAGCTCCTCGTCGCGCGGCACCGAGCGGTTGAAGCTGACATCGGTGCGCCGGCTCAGCACCTCGGTGATCTGCGTGGCCGGGGTCTGTTCGTGGACGCGCAGGGTGATTCGCGGATGCAGCCGGGCGAAATGCGCCAGAAGCTCGGCAAGGCCGCCGCGCAGGATCGAGCCGGTGGCGCCGATTTCCAGCAATCCGTCCTGGCCCTGCTGGATTTCGCGGATCTCGTGCAGGCTGCGTTCGTACTGGTCCAGCATGTTGCGCGCCCTGGGCAGGAACAGCGCGCCCGCCCGCGTCAGCGCCACCTTGCGGCTGGTGCGGCTGATCAGTTCGGCACCCACTTCGCGTTCAAGTGTCTGGATTTGCGTGCTCAGCGGCGGCTGCGACATGTTCAGCCGCCGGGCGGCGCGGGTGAAGTTCAACTCCTCGGCCAGAACGACGAAGCAGCGAAGCTGGCGTATTCTCATATCGTCACCATATTGATCAACGGCAAATCAATATTAGACACGGATGTGCCATTGGCCAACAATCTTCGGAATGAGGGGTGGCCGCGACCATGTGCCGATGCGCAAGGAGACGCATCGCCGCATCGCGGCCCCCCTTCCGTCACAGGGAGGAACGGAAACACATGCCGAATTGGTCCAGGTCCTTGTTTGGACAGGTCTGCGTGGCGCTGGTGCTGGGGATCGTCGCCGGCTTCTTCGCGCCCGAGTTCGCCGCCAAGATGAAGCCGCTGGGAGACGGGTTCATCAAGCTTATCAAGATGCTGATCCCCGTTATCGTGTTCTGCGTCGTCGTGCATGGCATCGCCGGCGCGGGCGACCTGAAAAAGGTCGGCAAGGTCGGCGTGCGCGCCATCATCTATTTCGAGATCATCACCACCATCGCGCTGGCCCTGGGCATCGCGGTCGCCTATCTGTTCGGGCCGGGCCATGGCATGAACATCGACGTGAGCCAGCTCGACGCCTCGGCGCTGTCGGCCTATGTGGACCGCGCGCATGAAGTCACCAGCGGCGGCACCGTCGACTTCCTGATGAAGCTGATCCCGACCACGATGATCAGCGGCTTCGCCCAGGGCGACATCCTGCAGGTGCTGCTGGTCGCCATCCTGTTCGGCTGCGCCCTGTCGCTGGTGGGCGAGCGCGGCAAGCCGCTGCTGCACATGATCGAGCTGACGGGCGACGTCACCTTCAAGATCATGTATTTCATCGTCCGGCTGGCGCCGCTGGGCGTGTTCGGCGCCATCGCCTTCACCGTCGGGCAATACGGCATCGGCTCGCTGGCGCAGCTGGGCTACCTGGTCGGGCTGTTCTACGTCACCATCGCCGTCTTCGTCTTTGTGGTCCTGGGCTTCGTGCTGCGGCTGGCGGGCTTCAACATCTTCAAGCTGCTGCGCTACCTGCGCACCGAGGTCGGCATCGTCGCCGGCACGGCCAGCAGCGATGCCGTGCTGCCCCAGACCATGCGCAAGCTGGAACACCTGGGTATCAAGGACTCGACCGTGGGGCTGGTGGTGCCGACAGGCTATTCCTTCAACCTCGACGCCTTCTCGATCTACCTGACGCTGGCGGCGGTCTTCATCGCCCAGGCGACCAACACGCCGCTGTCCACCACCGACCTGCTGGCCATCCTGGGCGTGGCGCTGGTGACGTCCAAGGGCGCGCATGGGGTGCCGGGCTCGGCCATCGTGATCCTGGCCGCGACGCTGGCCGCGATCCCGGCCATCCCCGCCATCGGGCTGGTGCTGGTGCTGTCGGTCGACTGGTTCATGGGCATCGCCCGCGCCCTGGGGAACTACCTGGGCAATTGCGTCGCCACCGTGGTCGTCGCCTCCTGGGTGGGGGATATCGACCGCGACCGCGCCCGCCGCATCCTCGAGGGCGAGGACATGCCGACCCTGGACGTGCTGGACGAGGATGCGCCGATGTCGCAGCCCCAGCACGGCTAAACGAAGTCGCCTCGCGGGGCTGGCCGGGCCCAGCGCGACGGATCCGGTCAGCCCCGCCGAGAAGACGGCCTGCGCCTTCCCTCCCGATGGCGCAGGCCATTTCGCGTCAGGGAAGGCCGGCGGCAAAGCCCTCGTCCGTCAGGATCCCGATCAGCGCCTGCTGGGCCCGGGTGCGATAACGCCGCGGATTGGTCAGCAGCGAGAACGGCCGCTCGGCCCCCGGCAGCGGCAGGGTGCGAATCCAGCCGGCGGCGGCCGGGCGCGCCACCGCCCGCTGCGACAGCGCCGCAAGGCACTGGCTGGAGGCCACCGCGTTCAGCACCGCCTCGTTCGAGGGCAATTCCAGCGCCAGGGGCAGCGCGGCCACGCACAGCCCCTGCCCGGCCAGCCAGGTCTCGAACTCGGACCGGGTGCCCGAACCCGGCTCGCGCAGGATCCAGCTCTGCGTGGCAAGCTCGGCCGGGGGCACCGCCTCGCGCCCGACCCAGGGGTGATCGGTCGCCATGACCAAAACCAGCCGGTCGCGCGCCACCACCTGCCGGTGCAGATCGCCATGCGCCACCGCGCCCTCGACCAGCCCCAGGTCGGCGCCGCCCTCCTGCACCGCATCGGCGACCTGGGTGGTGTTGCTGACGGTCAGCCGCAGCTCGATGTCCGGATGCATCTCGTGCAACGCCACCAGCCGCGGCGGCAGCCAATAGCTCGCGACGGTCTGGCTGGCATGGACCCGCAGCCGCCCGCGCGGCTCGCGCGCCAGATCCTCCAGCACCATCTCGGCCGTCTCGGCGCGGTCCAGCACGGCGCGCGCCTCGGCCATGAAGGCCTCGCCGGTCTCGGTCAGCAGGATGCGCCGCCCCACCCGATCGAAGAAGCGCACGCCATGCCGCGCCTCCAGCGCCGAGACGGCGGCGCTGACCGCCGATTGCGTCAGGTTCAGCGCCTCGGCCGCGCGGGTGACGTGCTGGCGCTCGGCCACGGCCAGGAAGATGCGGAGCTGTTCCAGCGTCATGCGCCATTGATAAGCAAAATCGAACGATATGGCAAATATAATGCGATGGATTGAACAGCGATCCGCGACCATGTTCCGCTGCATCAGCAAGGAAGCGCGATCATGTCCTCGACCGACCAGAACCAGCCAACATCCCCCGCCGTCGCCGCCTGGCTGGGCGCCACGCTGCCGGGGCTGGGACTGACCTTCGGCATCGCGGTCCTGGCGACGGCGGCGCATCGGTTCTCGGGCATCCCGGCGCTCAGCCCGCTGGTGGTGGCCATGGTGCTGGGCATGGCGCTGCGCAACCTCGTGGGCACGCCCGGGGCGGCACGGCCGGGCATCGGCTTTTCGCTGCGCCGCGTGCTGCGCTTTGCCATCGTGCTGCTGGGCTTCCAGCTGACGCTGGAGCAATTGCGCGCCGTGGGCCTGCCGGGGGTGGCGGTGATCGCGGTGGTGCTGGCCGCGACCTTCGCCTTCACCAGATGGGCCGGGCGGGCGCTGGGGGTCGAGGCGCGGCTGGCGGAACTGATCGCGGCCGGCACCTCGGTCTGCGGCGCCTCGGCGGTGATCGCGACGAACACGGTCACGCGCGGGACGGACGAGGACGTGGCCTATGCCATCGCCTGCGTGACGGTCTTCGGCTCGCTCTCGATGATCGCCATGCCGCTGCTGGGCGAGATGCTGGCGATGGGGCCTGCGCATTACGGCATCTGGGTCGGCGCGACCGTGCATGAGGTGGCGCAGGTCGTCGGCGCCGGCTTCCAGCACGGCGCCGAGGCCGGGCAGGCCGCGACCGTGGCCAAGCTGAGCCGGGTGATGCTGCTGGCGCCGCTGATCCTGGTGCTGGGCACGCTGGCGCGCCGCGGCGGCAAGGCCGCGCATGGCGCGGCGCCGACGCCCTGGTTCGTGCTGGGCTTCATCGCCGTGGTGCTGCTGAACAGCGCCCTGCCCCTGCCCGAGCCGCTGCATGCCGAGGTGGTGGCGCTGACCGCCTTCCTGCTGACCATGGCGCTGGCGGCGATGGGGCTGGAGACCGACATCCGCAAGCTGCGCGCCAAGGGCATCCGGCCGCTGGCGCTCGGGGCGCTGGCCTGGCTGTTCATCTCGACCCTGGGGCTGGGGCTGGTGGCGCTGCTGTGACCCCGCGGCATTGAGCCGCCCCGCCGCCATGCCTAGATTGGGCGCGATCCGCCAAAGGACCGCGCCCATGGCCCTAAAGCCCGCCGACCCCCGTCCGATGACCCGGCGCGAGACCGAGGTCCGCCGCTTCGTCCGCGCCCGCTATGGCCCGCGCGGCACGCTGGCGCTGCATCGCCACGCCCTTGGCCTCGACCTGCTGCGCGCGCCGGTGAACGTCATGCTGTCGCCGCTGTTCCTGCTGGTGCGGCTGGCCGCGCCGCTTCTGCGCCGCATCGGGCTACGGCGCGCGGGCGACTGGCTGTCGCGCCGGCAGATCTTCCTGAAATCCGACGTGGCGCAGCGGATCGAGGCGGACCTGGCCCGTTTCATCGAGGATCTGGCCGAAAAGGGGCTGGCGCCCGGGGCCGCGCCGCAAAGCGTCGCCCGCGCCGCCTCGGACTATGCCGAGACCCGCAATGCGATATCCGAGATCACCACCTCGGTCCTGGTGCTGGCCTCGGGGCTCTTGCTGTTCCACCGCGCCACGCCGAGCGTGATCTCGCTGGCCGGGCCGGTCGCACATCTGCGAGCGCAGGTGCAGGCGATCGAGGATTTTGCGCTGGGAAGCTGGGCCGGCCGCATGTGGTACGGCGCCTTCCCGCGCGAGCTGTCCAGCGTGGACCTGGTGCTGACCGGGGCGGTGCTGGCCATGCTCGCCTCGGTCCTGACGACCTTTGCCGGGCTCGTCGCCGATCCGGTCCAGCTTTGGACCGGCATCCACAAGCGCCGGGTGCTGCGGCTGCTGCGCCGGCTGGAGAAGGCCGAGGACGCGCCGGGGCTGGCGCGCGAACATGTTCTGGCCCGGCTGGGCGACCTGTCCGACGCGGCGCTGAGCCTGTGGCGCAGCTTCAGGGGCTAGGCCAAAGCACGGTTTCGTCGATCCCGGCCAGGTCGCGCCGCCCGGTCAGCGCCATCGCGACCTCAAGCTCGGCGCGCAGGATGGTCAGCATATGCGCGACCCCCGCCGCACCGCCCACCGCCAGCGCATGCAGCTGCGGCCGCCCGACCAGCACCGCCGCCGCGCCCATCGCCAGGGCCTTCAGCGCATCGGTGCCGCGCCGGATGCCGCCGTCGCACAGCACCGGGATGCGCCCGGCGACCTGGCGGGCCACCACCGGCAGCGCCTCGGCCGTCGCCGGCAGCGTGTCGAGCGCCCGCCCGCCGTGGTTCGAGACGATCACGCCGTCCACCCCGGCCGCGACCGCACGCCCGGCATCATGCGCCGACATAATGCCTTTCAGCAGCAGCGGCAGCCGGGTCTGCGCTTTCAGCCAGACGATGTCCTCCCAGCGCGGCGCCTGATCCAGCAGGCCCAGGAAGGTCGCCGCCCGCCCCGGCTCGCTGCGGATCTGCGGCGGGCGCATGCCGTCCAGGTTGACCGCCCGCAGCCCCTCGGGCAGGGCGAAGCCGGCGCGGGCTTCGGTGTTGCGGATGCCGTTCACCGGCGCATCCACGGTCACGACCAGCGCGCGACAACCCGCCGCCTCGGCCCGGCGGACCAGCGCCAGCGTGTCGGCCCGGTCGGGCTGCATGTAGAGCTGGAACCACAAGGGCCCCTGCGCGCGGGCCGCGATCTCCTCCAGCGGCAGGCCGGACTGGGTCGAGACCACCATCAGGCTGCCGGTCGCCGCGGCGCCAAGGGCGGTCGCATGTTCCCCCTCGGCATGGGCGAGCCCGTGAAAGGCCACCGGCGCCAGCAGGAAGGGATGCGGCAGGTCCAGGCCGAAAAGCCGCAGACCGGTATGCGCCCCCCGCATGTCGCAAAGCAGGCGCGATTGCAGCCTGATCCCCCGCCAGGCGGCAAGGTTGGCCTGTGCCGTCAGCCCGTCCGCGCCGGCGCCATCGACATAGGCCCGCGCCGGGACGGGCAGGATGGCGGCGGCCAGGCGCTGGTAATCCTCCAGCGCCACCACGTCGGGGGGAATGGCCTGGGTCAAATCTCGGACCAGTGGCGGATCATGTTGTGATAATGCGCGGTGATGCCCGTGACCGCCGGATCGTCGTCAGGCAGCATCGCGCGGATGCGCATGATCGACTGGTCGAGGTCATAGAGCATGTGCCGCCTCCAGTCGTCCTTGACCATCGACTGCGCCCAGAAGAACGAGGCCCAGCGCGAGCCGCGCGTCACCGGCGTCACCGAATGCAGCGAGGTCGCGGGATAGACCACGGCATGACCCGCCGGCAGCTTGACGCGATGCTCGCCATAGGTGTCGTGCACGACCAGCTCGCCGCCGTCGTAATCTGCGGGCGGGGTCAGGAAGACGGTGGTCGAGACATCGGTGCGGATGCGCTGGCCGCTGCCGGGCACGACCCGGATCGAGCCGTCGACATGGGCGCCGAAGGTCATGCCCTCGTCATAGCGGTTGAACATCGGCGGCAACACGTGCAGGGGCAGCGCGGCCGAGGAATAGACCGGGCTGCGCCCCAGCGCCCGCATGACGATGCCGCTGAGTTCGCGTGCCACCGGGCTGTCCACCGGCACCTGGAGGTTCAGCTTGACCTTGGCCGCCTGATCGCCGGCGGTGCTGCGGCCGTCGACCCAGTCGGTACCCTCCAGCACCTGCCGGATATAGGCGACCTCCTCGGGCGTCAGCAGATCCGGAATGGTGACGAGCATGGGATTCTCCTGCGGTGGAATGCGGCGGGCGCAGGATAGGGCCGGGGCCGCAGAAAGTTAAGCGTTTTTGTCGGATTTTGGGAATGCCCGCAGCGCGAGCGAGAGGGAACGGCCCGAAAGCCGTCCCCGAAGCGGTGGCGACGCGATCCTCAGAACGCGTGCTTCAGCGTCAGCACGAAATTCCGCCCCGGCTCGATATTGGCGAATTGCCCGCTATGCGAGTCGGTATAGATCTGGCGGTCGAAGACGTTGTTGATGTTGAGCTGCAACGCCGTGGCCTCGTTCAGCCGATAGGCCGCCATCAGGTCGGTGCGCCAGCTTGACGGCAGGCCGGCATCGGCATCGCCGTTCTGCGAATAGCTGGCCATGCGCTTGCCGGTATAGGTCACGCCGCCGCCCAGCGTCAGTTCCGGGCTGTAGTCATAGGTCGTCCACAGCGAGAAACTGTTGCGCGGGATCTTCACGACCTGCTTGCCGGTGGCGGGGTTCGGATAGGGATCGCCGCCGCCGCGCGGCGTACTCCAGCCGCCGTCCTTCAGCTTGACGTCCTGATAGACATAGCCGCCCCAGATGCCCCAGCGCTCGGTGAGCTGGCCGGCAAAGCCCAGCTCGATGCCCTTGGCGGTGGTATTGCCGATATTTTCGGTCTCGCCCAGGGCGTTGGTGACGCGGGCATTGTCCTTTTCGGTCCTGAACAGCGCCGCGCTCAGCTCAAGCTGATCGTTCAGCACCAGCCATTTCGTGCCGATCTCGTAATTCACGCTGCGCTCGGGATCGAGGCTGTCCAGATCGTCCGAGGCATTGCTGCCGCCGGTGCCCGCGCCTTCGCCCGCCGGGTTCGAGGAGGTGCTGGCCGAGGCATAGATCGAGCCATTGGGCACCGGCTTGTAAACCACGCCCAGCATCCCGTTCAGGAAATCGGAATCGTTGTCGTTGCTCGCGCGTGGATCATCCTCGGTCGCATGGGTGACGCTGTCGACGCTGTAATCGTCCCAGCGTAGCCCCACCGTCGCCTCCCATTGCGGGGTGAAGGTGATGGTGTCCAGCGCGTAGACGCCGCGCGACTTGGTGGTGCTGTAGCCGGTCTCGCCGCCGCGCTCGATGCTGCCGCCCCAGAACGCGCCGGGATTCGGATTCTCATAGGGCGAGGTCGGCATCGGGTCGGGATTGTTCACCGCCAGCCGGCGGGTGGCGGCGCGGGAATTGGCGATGTCCACCCCGACCGCGAAGCGATGCTCGACGCCCCAGGCCCGTGCCTCGCCCGAAAGCTGGGCGTTGAACGACACGGTCTCGTTCACCCGGTCCGAAGCCTTGGAACTGCGCGACACCAGCCCGTCGCTGCCCGAGGTCGGCGAGGTCACGACATAGGTGTTGGTGTCGCGCGCCTTGCGCAGGGCCGTGGTCAGCCGCAGGCTGTCCGAGAAGGCATGTTCGAACTTCACATAGCCCGAGGCGGATTCGAGATCGCGGAAATCGCGCGCGTGCAGGCCGTAGAAGGTATCGGGCTCGACATCGGCCGGCAGGAACGGGTCGACGCTGGTGCCCGAACCACGCCGCCATGCCGCCGGCGTGCTCGCATTGGACATCGGCACGCCGTAATCGGGCGTATCCTCGTCCTTGTAGTAATACAGCCCGGCGGTGATCTTGCTGTCGTCGGTCAGGCGATAGCTGATGCTGGGCGCCACGCCGAAGCGCCGGGACTCGACGCCGTCGCGCCCGCCCAGATCGTCGGCGTGCTGCCCCATCAGGTTCAGGCGCAGGCCGATCGCGCCGAATTCACGGTTCGAATCCAGCGTGCCGCGGACATAGTTGCCGGTGCCATAGGACAGCGCCACCTCGTCAAAGGCGCCCGGCTGCGGGGTCTTGCTGTTCAGGCTGATGGTGCCGCCGGTCGAACCGGCGCCGGAATAGACGCCGCCCGGACCCTTGCTGATCTCGATCGATTCCAGGTTGAAGGCCTCGTATTGCGTGCGCGAGGCGTTGCGCATGCCGTCGACCAGCATGTCCTGGCTGGCCTCGAAGCCGCGGATATAGGGGCGCACGCCCTGCGGCACGCCGCCCTCGCCCGCGCCCAGGGTGACGCCCGGCGTTGTGCGCAGCACGTCCGCGACCGAGGTCTGGCCGCGCTCCTCGATCTGGCGCGCGGTGACGACGGTCACGGTCTTGGGCGTGTCGAGCAGCGGCGCGGTGGCCTTGTCCGAGGCGCTCTCGGTGACCTTGTAGCTGGTCTCGGCCTCGTTGCCCTGCTGGCGGCGGATGACCACCGTGTCCAGGGTTACGGTATCCTGCGCCTGGGCGGGGCCGGCCACGCCGGCCGAGATGGCCAGCACGGGCAGCAAGCCCAGGGTCGGCAGCAATTGCGCGGCTGACCCCGAGGCAGGCGGTTTGGGATGGGTTTTGTTCATGGGTTGATCCCGGCACGAAAGATGAGTCGCAACCGCCTCAAGGCGGAAACGACAGGAAGGTGCTGGCTCATCAATGGCTTGCGCGTTCGCGCAGCGGAAAGCGGGGTGAAACCGCGGTCCGGCTGCGCTTGATCAACGCAAGAGGACAAATTGTCATACCTTGTCAAACGACGCAGCGTCATTTCCCGGCTCCGCAACCTCGCCTGTTGCCATAATCCAACAGTCTGCCGGGTGCTGCGCCCGCGCCATGGCCCGTCATCGCCGCCGCCGGCAGCATATCCAGCCCCTGCCCGCGATCCCGGCGACCCACCAGATGTTCTAAGAACAGTGCCATCGCCCACTAAATCTGGATTGACCCGGCCTGTGACCCGTGGCTAACTGCGGGGGTCATGGTTGCCCTGGGGCCGACTCGGGGATGAAAAGGGAAGCCGGTGAAAAGCCGGCACTGCCCCCGCAGCTGTAAGCGGCGAGCGACGCTGGAATGCCACTGGAGCCCAGGCTCCGGGAAGGCCGGCCGAGCCGAGACCCGCAAGTCAGAAGACCTGCCATGGCGCGAAAGAACGAAACCGTGCGGCGGGCGCGGGGCTGGAACAGGGTCCGGTGGCATGTCCATCGGCCCGGCCCTCTCTTGCCGACAGAACAGAAGGAGCCGGGCCATGCCCATCACCGTTTACTCCAAGCCCGCCTGCGTGCAATGCACCGCCACCACGCGGGCGCTCGACGCGCGCGGCCTGGCTTATCGGCTGGTCGACCTGACCGAGGACGAGGCGGCGATGGAGCTGGTCGCCTCGCTGGGCTATCGTCAGGCCCCGGTGGTCGTCGCCGGCGATGCGCATTGGGCGGGCTTCCGGCCCGACATGATCGGCCGGCTGTCCTGACCGGCGCCATGGGCGGGCTGGTCTATTATTCCTCGGCCTCGGGGAACACCGCGCGCTTCGTCGCGCGGCTGGGGCTGGCGGCCGGGCGCATTCCGGTCTCGCCGCGCGACGCGCTGCCGCAGCCCGCGGCGCCCTATGTGCTGATCTGCCCGACCTATGCCGATGGCGAGGGACGCGGCGCGGTGCCGAAACAGGTGATCCGTTTTCTGAACGATCCCGCCCGCCGCGGCCTGCTGCGCGGCGTGATCGGCAGCGGCAACCGCAATTTCGGCACCGCCTTCGCCCTGTCGGCCAGGGTGATCGCCGCAAAATGCAACGTGCCCGTGCTTTACCGCTTCGAGCTGGCGGGCGACGACAATGATCTTTCCCGCGTCCGGGCGGGGCTTGAGAAATTCTGGGGGACGGAATGCTTGACGATGGCGTAAAGGCCGAGCTGGACTATCACGCGCTGAACGCGATGCTGAACCTTTACGACGGCGAGGGCCGCATCCGCTTCGACGCGGATCGCAAGGCCGCGCGGCAGTATTTCCTGCAGCATGTCAACCAGAACACCGTCTTCTTCCACTCGCTGGACGAGAAGCTGGGCTATCTGGTGGACGAGGGCTATTACGAGGCCGAAGTCCTGGAGCAGTATCCGCGCGAGTTCCTGCACCGGATCTGGGACGCGGCCTATGCGCGGAAGTTCCGCTTTCCGACCTTCCTGGGCGCCTTCAAGTATTATACCAGCTACACGCTGAAGACCCGCGACGGGCGGCGCTATCTGGAACGCTACGAGGACCGGGTGGTCATGGTCGCGCTGGCCTTAGCGCGCGGCGACGAGGATCTCGCCATGCGCTTCATGGAGGAAATCCTGTCGGGCCGCTTCCAGCCGGCGACGCCGACCTTCCTGAACGCCGGCAAGAAGTCGCGGGGCGAGCTGATCTCGTGCTTCCTCTTGCGGCTGGAGGACAACATGGAGAGCATCGGCCGCGGCATCAATTCGGCGCTGCAGCTTTCCAAGCGCGGCGGCGGCGTCGCCCTGATGCTGACCAACCTGCGCGAGGCCGGCGCGCCGATCAAGGGGATCGAGAACCAGTCCTCGGGCGTCATCCCGGTAATGAAACTGCTGGAGGACAGCTTTTCCTATGCCAACCAGCTGGGCGCGCGGCAGGGCGCCGGCGCGGTCTACCTGAACGCGCATCACCCCGACATCCTGCGCTTCCTCGACACCAAGCGCGAGAATGCCGACGAGAAGATCCGCATCAAGACGCTGTCGCTCGGCGTGGTCATCCCCGACGTGACCTTCGAGCTCGCCAAGCGCAACGAGGACATGTATCTGTTCTCGCCCCATGACGTGGAGCGGGTCTACGGCCTGCCCTTCTCGGAGATTTCCGTCACCGAGAAATATGCCGAGATGGTCGACGACAAGCGCATCAGGAAGAAGAAGATCAATGCCCGCGCCTTCTTCCAGACCCTGGCCGAGATCCAGTTCGAGAGCGGCTATCCCTATATCATGTTCGAGGACACGGTGAACCGCGCCAACCCGGTCGCCGGCCGCATCAGCATGTCGAACCTGTGCAGCGAGATCCTGCAGGTGAACGAGGCGAGCACGTTCAACGAAGATCTGAGCTATTCCCATTTGGGCACTGATATTTCATGCAATCTCGGCTCGCTGAACATCGCCGCGACCATGGACGGGCCGGATTTCGGCGCGACCGTCGAGGTGGCGATCCGGGCGCTGACCGCGGTGTCGGAAATGTCGGCGATCGAGGCCGTGCCCTCGATCCGGCGCGGCAATGACGAGGCGCATGCCGTGGGCCTGGGCCAGATGAACCTGCACGGCTTCCTGGCGCGCGAGCGCATCCATTACGGCAGCCCCGAGGGGATCGAGTTCACCAGCGTCTATTTCGCCGCCGTCGCCTATCACGCCATCCGCGCCTCGAACGGGCTTGCGCAGGAAAAGGGCCGGACCTTCAAGGATTTCGAGACGTCGAAATATGCCGACGGCTCGTTCTTCGACAAATACGTCACGCGCGACTGGCTGCCCTCGCTGCCCGAGGTTGCGCGGGTCTTCGCGGGCATCAGCCTGCCCACCCGCGAGGATTGGGCCATGCTGCGGGAATCGGTGATGCGGCACGGGCTTTACAACCGTAACCTGCAGGCGGTGCCGCCGACGGGCTCGATCAGCTACATCAACAACTCGACCAGCTCGATCCATCCCATCGTCGCCAAGATCGAGATCCGCAAGGAAGGCAAGATCGGCCGGGTCTATTACCCCGCGCCCTTCATGGACAACGACAACCTGGACTATTACCGCGACGCCTACGAGATCGGCCCCGAGGCGATCATCGACACCTATGCGGCGGCGACCGAGCATGTCGACCAGGGCCTGTCGCTGACGCTGTTCTTCCCGGCCGAGGCCACCACGCGCGACATCAACCGCGCCCAGATCCATGCCTGGAAGAAAGGCATCAAGACGATCTATTACATCCGGCTCCGCCAGACCGCGCTGGAAGGCACCGAGGTGCAGGGCTGCGTCTCCTGCACGCTTTGAGGCGGGGGCTGTCTGCCCCCGCACCCCCGAGGATATTTGGACAAGAAAGAAAGGCTCTTCGGATGAAGGACCATGCGCAGCGGACGCCCCTGCGGGCGATCAACTGGAACCGGCTGGAGGACGAGAAGGATCTGGAGGTCTGGAACCGGCTGACCGTGAACTTCTGGCTGCCCGAGAAGGTGCCGCTTTCCAATGACGTGCAGAGCTGGGCCACGCTGCGCCCCGAGGAGCGCGAATTGACCATCCGCGTCTTTACCGGGCTGACGCTTCTGGACACGATCCAGAACACCCTGGGCGCACCGGCGATGATGCCCGATGCGCTGACCCCGCATGAGGAGGCGGTGCTGTCCAACATCGCCTTCATGGAGGCGGTGCATGCGCGGTCCTATTCCTCGATCTTCTCGACGCTGTGCCTGACGCCCGAGGTGGACGCGGCCTTTCGCTGGGCCGAGGAAAACCTGCATCTGCAGCAGAAGGCGCGGCTGGTGCTGGAGGAATACCAGGCCGGCTCGGACCCTCTGAAGCGCAAGATCGCCAGCGTGTTCCTGGAAAGCTTCCTGTTCTATTCCGGCTTCTACCTGCCGATGTACTGGTCGAGCCGCGCCAAGCTGACCAATACCGCCGACCTGATCCGCCTCATTATCCGCGACGAGGCTGTGCATGGCTATTACATCGGCTACAAGTACCAGCGCGGGCTGGAGCGGCTGGGCGAGGCCGAGCGCGCGGCGCTGAAGGATTTCGCCTTTTCGCTGATCTTCGATCTCTACGATATCGAGGCGAAATACACCGCAGAGCTTTATGACGGCATCGGGCTGACCGAGGACGTCAAGGCCTTCCTGCATTACAACGCCAACAAGGCCTTGCAGAACCTGGGCTACGAGGCGCTGTTCCCGCCGCAGGCCTGCGAGGTCAGCCCGGCGATCCTGGCCGCCCTGTCCCCGGACAGCGAGAACCACGATTTCTTCAGCGGCTCGGGGTCGAGCTATGTCATCGGCAAGGCGGTCGCGACCGAGGATGAGGACTGGGACTTCTAGGCGCGCGGGTTGCGCGCCAGCCGCTGCGCGATGGCCGAGCAGACCAGCAGCTGCGTCATGTGATAGATCATCACCGGCAGCACGGTAGCGCCCACCGTCGCCGCCGGGAAGATCGCCGTGGCGATGGGCAGCCCGCTGGCGAGGCTCTTGGTCGAGCCGCAGAAGAACAGCACCGCCTGGTCCTGGGGCGGCAGGCGGAACAGCCGCCCGGCGCCCACCATGCCCCCCATGACCAGGGCCAGCAGCAGCGCAGTGACCAGGAAGCACAGCACCAGCCCGGGCAGCGGGATCGCCGACCAGATGCCCGCGACGGTGCCGGCGCCGAAGGCGGAATAGACGATGAGCAGGATCGAGCCCCGGTCCACCACCATGGTCATGAGCCGGTGGCGCTGGACGAAGCCGCCGATCCAGCGCCGCAGCAATTGCCCTGCGACGAAGGGCAGCAGGATCTGCACCGCGATCTTCTGGATGGCGTCCAGGCTGGCGCCGCCGCCCTCCTGATGCAGAAGATGCGTGACCAGCAGCGGCGTCAGCACCACACCCACCAGGTTCGACAGCGAGGCGGCGCAGATCGCCGCCGGCACGTTGCCACCCGCGATCGAGGTGAAGGCGATCGAGCTTTGCACCGTCGAGGGCAGCACGGCCAGGAACAGCAGTCCCAGCGTCAGTTCAGGGCCCAGCACGCGGCCGAACAGGATGGCCAGCAGGATGCCCAGGGCCGGGAACAGCGCATAGGTGGCGCCGAAGGTCAGGCCCTGAAGCCGCAGGTTCAAGAGCCCCGCCCGGACCGAGGCCGGATCGAGCTTGGCGCCGTAGAGGAAGAACAGCAGCGTCACCGCCCAGAAGGTCGCACCGCGCAGGATCTCGGCCGCCATGCCGCGGGCGGGCAACAGCAGCCCCAGCAGCACCATGCCGATCAGCAGCAGCATGTAGGTGTCGATGCCGATCCGTTTCAATGCCTGCATGGTCTTCCCCGTCGCGCGTTCGCCCCTGTCTGATATACATCGGGGCCCGGCACAAGCCGCCGGCGGAATGCCATGACGCTTGCCCCGCTGGCAAAAAACGGTCACAGCAGGGTCATGCCCGACCAAACCGTTCCGACCATGCGCCCCGCTTTCGCCCCCTGGCTGTCCCGCAGCAATGACGTGACCTCGGTCTTCCTGGCGGCCGGCCAGGTGCCCGACCTGGTCAACCTTGCCGGCGGCCTGCCCGAGCCCTCGGTCTGGCCGGTCGCGGAACTGGCCGATCTTGCCGCCGAGGCGATCCGCAACCACCCGGACGAGACGCTGGGCTATGGCCCGATCCCCGGCCTGCCGGCGCTGCGCGACCTGATCGCCGCCCGCTTCTCGACCGAGGCGCTGCGGCTGTCGCGCGAGAACGTGCTGATCACCACCGGCGGCATGCAGGCGCTGGAGCTGATGGGCAAGGTGCTGCTGGAACCGGGCGGGACGGTCGCGGCGCAAAGCCCGGCCTATCTGGGGGCGCTGGACGCCTGGATGCCGCATGCGCCGCGCTATCGGCCCATGCGGATCGAAGGCAACGATTTCGACCCCCATGCCGCGCTGGCGGGGGCGCAATTCGCCTATACGGTGCCGAATTTTTCGAATCCCAGCGGCCGGCTGGTGGCCCTGCCCGAGCGGCAGGCGCTGGTCGCCGCCGCCCATGCCACCGGCACCTGGCTGATCGAGGACGACCCCTATGGCGCGCTTTACTACGAAGGCGAGCCGCTGCCCCGGCTGCTCGAACTGTCGGCGGCCGAGCGGCCCGGCCCCTATGGCGGGCCGGTGGTCTACATGGGCTCGCTCTCCAAGGAACTGGCGCCGGGGCTGCGCATCGGCTGGGTGATCGCCGCCCCCGAGATGATCGTGGCGCTGGCCACCGCCAAGCAGGGCTCGGACATGTGCACCAGCGGCCTGTCGCAGATGCTGGCGCTGCGCGCGTTGCAGGCGGGGATCACCGACCGCATCCGCCCCGAGGTGCTGGCGATCTATCGCGCCCGGCGCGACGCGCTTTGCGCCGCCCTGCAGGCGCATCTGGCGGGCGAGCTGGACTGGCAGGTGCCGGTCGGCGGCATGTTCGTCTGGGCCACGGCGCGCGATCCGCGGCTGGATACCGACCGGCTGCTGCATCACGCGATGGCCGAGGGGGTCTGCATCTCGCCCTCCAGCGTCTTCGATCCCGAGGGGCTGGACCGCCGTTCGCTGCGGCTGAACTTTACCCTGAACCCGCCCGAGCGGCTGGAGGAGGGCTGCCGCCGCCTGGCCCGCGCCATCCGCGCCGCGCTGGCCGAGGCGGGCTGAAGCCGCCCGTCACACCGGCCAGACCATCAGGATCAGCGGCACGCCGGTCAGCACCACCAGCACCGACAGCGGCGCGCCCAGCCGGGCGTAATCGCCAAAGCGATAGCCGCCCGGCCCCATGACCAGCGTGTTGCACTGATGCCCGATGGGGGTCAGGAAGTCGCAGCCTGCCCCCACCGCCACCGCCATCAGGAAGGCATCGGGCCGATAGCCGAGTTCGCTGGCAAAGGTCGCCGCGATCGGCGCCATGACCAGCACGGTCGCGGCATTGTTCAGAAAGGGCGTGACCGCCATGGCCGCGACCAGGATCAGCGTCACCGCACCCCAGACCGGCAGGCCCATCGCCGCCTGCGACAGCCAGGCGCCCAGAAGCTCGGTCACGCCGGTCTTTTGCAGCGCCTCGCTGACCGGGATCAGCGCGCCCAGCATGACCAGGATCGGCCATTCGATGGCCTCGTAAGCCTCCTCGGCGCTGATCGTGCCGGTCAGGATCATCAGCACGGCGGCGGCGAAGAAGGCGATGGCGACAGGCACCAGCCCCGCCGCCGTCGCCGCCATGGCGACCGTCAGGATCAGCACCGGCAGCAATTGCTTGCGCACCCCGCCCAGCCGGATATGGCGCTCGGCCAGGGGCAAGAGGCCCAGCACCCGCATCCGCTCGGGCAGGCGGTCGATCGGCCCCTGCACCAGCAGCACGTCGCCGGCCGCCAGCACCGTCTGGCTGAGCCGCTGGGTCATGCGATGCCCGGCGCGCGAGATGGCGATCAGGTTCACGCCATGCTGGTCGAAAAGCGCGATCCGCCCCACGCTTTGCCCCACCAGCAGCGAGGCGGGCGCGATCACCGCCTCGATCACACCGATCTGGTCGGCAGGCAGGCCCTCCTCGGCGGCCGCATCCTGCCGGGTCAGTTCCATGCCCAGCTTGGTCACGGCGCGTTCCAACGCATTCGGCTCGCCGCGCAGAAGCAGCGTGTCGCCGACGCGGATCACCGTGTCGGGCAGTGTCACCGCGCGACGGACGTCGCCCCGGATCAGCCCGGTGACGGCCACCTCGCCATCGACGGCGCCCAGATAGTCGCCCACCGTCATGCCGACGATATCGGCGCCCTCGGGGACGGTGGCTTCGGTGTGATAGTCGCTGATGTTCACCGCCTCGCTCAGCGAGGCCGTGGCACGGCGGTCGCGCGGCAGCAGCCGATGGGCGAAAAGCAGAAAGACCAGCCCCACCAGCGACAGCCCGAGGCCGACCGGCGCATAGTCGAACATGGTGAAGGGCTGGCCCGTCATCTGCTCGCGCACCCGCGAGACGATGATGTTGGGCGAGGTGCCGACCAGCGTGATCAGCCCGCCCAGGAGCGAGCCGAAGGCCATCGGCATCAGATAGGCCGAGGGCGAATGCCCCGAGCGCCGCGCCATCTTCAGCGCGGCGGGCATCAGCATGGCCAGCGCGCCGATGTTCTTGACCAGCGCCGACAGGCCCGTGACCGAGCCGACCAGCACCAGCAGCTGCCAGCGCAGGGCCCGCAACCGCCCCAGCATCCGGCGCATCACCGCCTCGATCACGCCCGAGCGCGAGATGCCGGCGCTGACCACCAGCGCGCTGCCGACGATGATGACGATATCGTCGCTGAAGCCGCGGAACGCCTCGTCCGGCTTGACCGTGCCCGCCACCAGCGAGGCCAACAGCGCGATCATCGCCACCACGTCGTAGCGCAGCCGCCCCCAGACGAACAGCACCATCATCGCGCAAAGGATCAGCACGGCCAGGAGCTGCGGCATGGCCATGTGGCTTGACCCTCCCTTTCGTCGGATACGCTATCCAATGCCGCAGGCCGGCGGGCGGTTCCGCGGCAGGACAGGTTGTCGCGGCCGCCCGGCGGCACCGGATTGGCGCTTGACAGCCCTTGCCCGGCTGCGGCAATGCAGGGCCGCTACGGTTCCGGCGGATCTGCGCCGGATCAAAAGGGAACACCGGTGCGCCCATGGGCCGCGATGCGGCCGGGGCAAGGCCGGGACTACCCCCGCAACTGTAAGCGGTGAGCGACGGTCGAACGTGCCACTGGGATCTCCTGGGAAGGCCGGCCCGAGCAGCGATCCGCGAGCCAGGAGACCTGCCGTGGCGATCACCCATTTCCGGCGCGGGGCGCGTCTGGAAAGCGGCCGTTCCGCAGAGGTGACGATCGCCGTCCTGCGGTCGGGCCTGCCAGCCTTTCCACAGGGCATTTCTGCAAATCGCGGGCCTGGCCCGCGCTGGAAAGGCTTTGGAATGTTCAGAACCCCGCTTTCGCTGCTGGCCACAACCGCCGCCGTACTGCCCGCCGCCCTGTTGCCCTGTGCCGCCACGGGCCAGCAGGTCCAGGACCAGGTCGTGCTTGACACCCTGGTCCTGTCCGCCGGCCTGTCGCCGGTGGCCGAAAGCGCCTATGGCCGCGCCCATACCGTGCTGACCAGCGAAGACCTGCAAAGCCGCCGGGTCATCACCGTCCAGGACGCTTTGCGCACGGTCCCCGGACTTTCCGTCACCTCGACCGGCGAAACGGTGGCCAAGATCCGCATCCGCGGCGGCGAATCCAATCACGTGCTGGTGCTGATCGACGGGGTCGAGGCCAATTCCCCCGGCAACGGCGACTATATCTTCAGCGGCATGCTGGCCGAGGACATCGAGCGCATCGAGGTGCTGCGCGGCCCGCAATCCGCCATCTACGGCGCCAATGCCGCATCCGGCGTCATCTCGATCACCACCCGTCGCGCCTCTGCGCAGGGGCCGGGCTATGGCGGCACGGTCGAGATCGGCGGGTTGGACACCCGCACCGCCAGCGCCTTTGTGCAGGCGGGGGACGGGCGCGGCAGCATCAGCCTGTCCGCGGTGGCGCGCCGCACCGATGGCGAGGACGAATCGCGCAGCCCCGGCGGGGATACCGAGTTCAACCGGCAGCGCGTGCTGGGCCTGAACGGCTCATATGATCTGACCGAAAGCGCGACCGTCGGTTTCACGCTTAGGCGCATCTGGCAGGAATACGGTTATGACCGGGCCGTCTCTTTCGTGGATTCGCCCGACGACTATATCGTCGACGCACCGCTGACCGCCGACCGGGACGAAACCTATGGTTCGCTGTGGCTGGAAGGCGAAGCTTTCGGCGGCAGGCTGCTCAACCGCTTTGCCGTCTCTGGCGCCAACCAGAACACGGCGCATTTCAACGGCGGCCTGCCGGATTACAGCGACGCCTCGCGGCTGCGGAACTTCAAATATACCGGCAGTTGGGCGCTGGATGGCGGCAATGCCCGCGATGCCGCGCAAAAGCTGAATGTGGCGGTGCAGAAGAAACGCGAGATCTACGAGAACTCCTTTGCATCGGGCGGCCGGTACGAGCGCGACACGAAATCGGCCTCTCTGGAATATCAGGGACAGTTCGACAACGGGATCGGCGTCCAGGCCGGCATGCGGCGCGATTTCAACGACGATTTCCGCCATGCGACCACCTGGAACATCGCCGCGGCATGGCAGGTGCCCGGCCGCGACCTGCGTCTGCGCGCAGCGGCCGGCAAAGCCATCGTCAATCCCACCATGTTCGAACTTTATGGCTATGCGCCGGGCAGCTATGACGGCAATGCCGATCTGACGCCCGAAACCAGCCGCAGCCAGGAAATCGGCGCCGACTGGAACTTTGCCGCGGGGCGGGGCGCGCTGGGAGTGACGCTTTTCACCAGCAAGGTCGAGGATATGATCATCGGGACCGGCAACACGTCGCAAAACCTTGACGGCACCAGCAAGCGCAAGGGGTTCGAGGCCGACCTGGAATATGAAGCGACCGACTGGCTTCGGCTGGGCGCGACCTATACCTACACGGATGCCCGCACAGAGGACGACCAGCCCGTCGTGCGCCAGCCCCGCCACCTGCTTGGCCTGCGCGCGACGGCCGATATTGCGCAGGGGCGCGGTTCGGTCACAGCCGATCTGCGCTATGCCGGCAGCAGTTACGACGCGGAATGGTTCAGGAACTACAGCCCGCCGACCACCGAATTGCCCGATTACGTCACCGTCAACCTGGCCGCCGGCTATGACCTGACCGAAAACCTGCGCCTGACAGGCCGCGTGGTGAACCTGTTCGACCGGGACTATTCCGAATCCTGGGGCTATTACGGTCAGGGCCGCACCCTTTACGCCGGCCTGACGGCGAAATGGTAAGGCGGCTCGGCCTTGTCGCCGGCCTTCTGGCCGGCCTGATCCTGCCGGGATTTTTCCAGCCCGGCGCGGCCGAGCCGCCGCGCCGGGTGCTGTCGATGAACCTCTGCACCGACCAGCTGGCGCTGATGCTGGCGGCGCCGGGCCAGCTGGTCTCGGTCTCCTATCTGGCGCAGGATCCGACCGCCTCGGCCATGGCGGATCAGGCGGCGCGGCTGCCTGTCAACCACGGCCTGGCCGAGGAAATCTTCCTGATGCGGCCCGATCTGGTGCTGGCCGGGGCATGGTCCACGCCCGAGACCATCCGGCTGCTCAAGCGCCTGGAGATCCCGGTCGAGATGTTCCCGATCGAAACCGACATCGCCGGCATCCGCGCCAATATCCGCCGTATGGGCGAGGTGCTGGGGCGCGAGGCCCAGGCCCAAGCGATGCTGGCGCGTTTCGACGCCGACCTGGCGCGGCTGGCCGATGCGCCGCCGGGGCCGCGGCCGCGCGCGGCGCTTTACATGGCCAACGGCTACAGTTCCGGCCGCGACAGCCTGGCCGGGCAGATCGTGGATCTGGCCGGATTCGACAATATCGCCGATGAACTCGGCCTGCCGGCAGGCGGGACGCTGGCGCTGGAATCGCTGCTGCTTGCCGATCCCGACCTGCTGATCGAGGGCCGCCGCTACGACGGCCATGCCCGCGCGCAGGAGATGCTGGACCACCCGGCGCTGAAGGCGCTGAGCCGGGGCAGGCCGGCCGAGGTCATCTCGGACCCCGACTGGATCTGCGGCACTCCCTTCATCCTGCGTGCCGTGGCGGGGCTGCGCGACGCGCGGCTGGCCCTGCGGGACGCGCCATGAACCGGCAGGGCCTGCTTTTCGCCGGGCTTTCCGCGCTGGTCGCGGCGCTGTTCCTGGCCTCGCTGCTGACCGGCCCGGCCGGCATCGGTCCCGGTGAAAGCCTGGCCGCGCTGTTTCGCGGCGGCGACGACCTGCTGGCGTTGGTGATGCGCGAATTGCGCCTGCCGCGCGCCATCCTGGGGCTGATGGTCGGGGCGGCGCTGGGAATGGCGGGTGCGGTGCTGCAAGGCTTCCTGCGCAACCCGCTGGCCGAGCCGGGGCTGATCGGCACCAGCGCCTCGGCCGCGCTGGGGGCGGTGCTGGCGATCCAGACCGGGCTTTCCGCCGCCTTTCCCCTGGGCCTGCCGCTGGCGGCGCTGGCGGGCGCGGCGCTGTCGGTGCTGCTGGTGCTGATGCTTGCCGGGCCGCGCGGCGGCACGCTGGCGCTGATCCTGGCCGGCATCGCCATCTCGGCGCTGGCGGGGGCCGCGACCTCGCTGGTGCTGAACCTGTCGCCCAATCCCTTTGCCATCAATGAGATCGTGTTCTGGATGATGGGCTCGCTGGCTGACCGTTCGATGCTGCATGTCTGGATCGCGGCACCCTTCATGCTGCTGGGCTTCGCCCTGCTCTGGCCCATGCGCCCCGCGCTCGAGGCCCTGACGCTGGGCGAGGACGCGGCGGCCTCCAGCGGTGTGCACCTGGGCCGGCTGCGGCTGATGCTGGTCGCGGGCATCGCGGCGCTGATCGGCGGCGCCACGGCGGTCGCCGGCACGGTGGGCTTCGTCGGGCTGGTGGTGCCGCATGTGCTGCGCCGTGCCGTCGGCGCCAGCCCGGCGCGGCTGGTCCCGGCAGCGGCGCTGGGGGGCGCGGCCACGGTGCTGGCCGCCGACATCGCGGTGCGCTGGCTGGCACCGGGTCGCGACCTGAAGCTCGGGGTGCTCACGGCGCTGGTCGGCGCACCCTTCTTCCTGCACCTGATCCTGAAAACCCGGCGCGAGGGGCTGTGACCATGCTGGAGCTTCGCGCCCTTTCGCTCGACCGCGGCGGCCAGGCGGTGCTGGACGGCATCGACCTCAGCATCGGCGCGGGCGAGTTCGTGGGCCTGCTTGGTCCGAACGGCGCCGGCAAGACCACGCTTCTGCGCGCGGCGCTGGGGCTCTTGCCGGCGCGGGGCCATTCCTCGCTGGCAAGGCTTTCGGTGCGCGAGCGCGCCCGCGCCGCCGCCTATATGCCGCAGGGCCGCGAGATCGCCTGGCCGATGCCGGTCGAGGCGCTGGTGGCGCTTGGCCGCATCGCGCATCCGCATTCCGCCAGCGCGGAAGACCGCGCCGCGATCGAGCGCGCCATCGCGGCGCTGCACCTGAGCCCCTTGCGCCACCGCCGCGCCACCGAATTGTCGGGGGGCGAGCAGGCCCGCACCCTGATCGCCCGCGCGCTCGCCCAGGAAACCCCGCTGCTGATCGCCGACGAGCCCATCGCGGGCCTCGACCCGGCCGCGCAGATCGACGCGATGCGGCTGTTTTCCCGGCTGGCCGACCGGGGTCATGCGGTGCTGGCCTCGCTGCACGACCTGGGGCTGGCGGCGCGGCATTGCACGCGGCTCGTCATGCTGCACCAGGGCCGGATCGCCGCCGACGGCCCGCCCCAGGCGGTGCTGACCGCCGAAAACCTCGCCCGCGTCTTCGGCATCACCGCCCATCTGGCGCAGGGCCCCGGCGGCATCCTGTTCCAGCCGCTCGGCACCATTGAGGGAGAGGACCGATGACCGACATGCTGGCGGACCGGCTGGGCGCGCTGATGACCGATACCGGGGCGGGATGGTCCATGGGCTCCTTCGGGGCCATCGCCGAGTTCCACCATGTCGCGGGCGATCCGCCGCCGCAGCCGCTGGAGGGCTGCGGCATCGTTACCGAACGCGGAGGGGTGCGGCTGGACGACCTGGCCGACCTGACCCCCATCGCCTGGGAGGCGCTGAGCCCGCGCCCGCATCGCTGGCAGCAGGGCGTCTCGCTCTGCCTGCCCGAGGGGCGGCTGGGCACGGCGCGGCGCCGGGTGCTGACCGAGCTTGGCCCCGATGCGGGCGCGCTGCGCGACCAGGATCGCGGGGCGGTGCTGTTCGACCTGGGCCTGGACCAGCCGCAGGTGGATTTCTGCATCCGCAGCGACGATCCGGTGCTGGTCGCGCGGCTGCGGGCGGAATGCGGCCGCTCGGTCCTCGACCCGGAAAGCCGCGCCATGGCGGCGATCCTGCCCGCCCATCCGCATCGCGTGGCGCTGACCCGCATCGGGCGCATCGAGGTCTGGCAGAAGATCGGCGGGCCCGATACCGGCGGCATCTCGCCCGTCGGGCCGCATACGCATATCCTGCCGCAGCTTTTGCGCACCGGCCGCACCCATTCGGCGAATACGCCGATCCCGCCCGGGCTGGTGCCGGTCGCCGGGCTGCATCCGACCAGCCCGGTCATGGACAGCCTGGGCCAGGACCGCGATTTCGACGCCACCGCCTTTGCCGATTTCCAGGCCATGCTGGCCGATTGGGGCGATGCCGAACGCCATGCTCTGAAGGCACGGGTCTGGGCGGCGCTGGAAGCGGGCGAGCCGCCCTCGGCCCTGGCCGAGCCCGGCGACCGCCATGCCCGCGCCGCGCTGCGCATCGCGCTGCGCCAGGCCGAACGCCGGGACGGACCCTCGGCGCTGCTGTCGCAATGGCGCGCGGCTTTCGACCGCGACGCGGCGCCCGCGGATCAGGACGCACCCGGCCACTGACCGCCGCAAAGGCGGGGCGGGCCGCCCCGCCTGGCCCTGACGGCGCTTTTTTTCATCCCCGCGGCGGTCGGTTCCGCCCTGGTCAAGGGCGGCGGTTCCGGCCTGGCTTGGGCCCGAGGGAAAGGGGCGAGGCCGAAGCCCCGCCCCGCAAGGCCGATTACTGCCAGGACTTCAGCAGCTCGTCATAGGAGATCGTCTCGCCCTGCGGCTTTTCGTTCTCCAGCGGGCCGACGGGCGAGCCCTCGGCGGCCAGCCATTCCTGCGGATCCTTTCCCTCGTTCATCTTGGGGCCCAGGTCGCCCTGCACGCCGGCGCGCTCCAGCCGCTCCAGCACCCGCTCCTGCTCGGCGCAAAGCGCGTCCAGCGCCTCTTGCGGGGTCTTGGCACCGGAAAGCGCGTCGCCGATGTTCTGCCACCAGAGCTGCGCGAGCTTCGGATAATCGGGGATATTGGTGCCGGTCGGCGACCATTGCACGCGGGCGGGCGAGCGATAGAACTCGACCAGCCCGCCAAGCTGCGGCGCGCGCTCGGTAAAGGACTGGTCCTGGATCGTCGATTCGCGGATGAAGGTCAGCCCGACATGGGATTTCTTCACGTCCACGGTCTTCGAGGTCACGAATTGCGCGTAAAGCCAGGCGGCCTGCGCGCGATCCACCGGCGTCGATTTCATCAGCGTCCAGGAGCCCACGTCCTGATAGCCGATCTTGGTGCCCTCGGACCAATAGGCGCCGTGCGGGCTGGGGGCCATGCGCCATTTCGGCGTGCCGTCCTCGTTCATCACCGGCGTGCCGGGCTTGACCATATCGGCGGTGAAGGCGGTGTACCAGAACATCTGCTGGGCGATATCGCCGCGCGCCGGGACCGGCCCCGCCTCGCCGAAGGTCATGCCCATGGCCTCGGGCGGAGTGTATTTCTTGAGCCAGTCGATGGCCTTGGTCACGGCATAGACCGCCGCCGCGTCGTTGGTCGCCCCGCCCCGCGCCACGCAGGAACCGACGGGGCGCGAGTTCTCGTCGACGCGGATGCCCCATTCGTCGACCGGCAGCCCGTTCGGCTCGCCCTTGTCGCCCATGCCGGCCATGGACATCCAGGCATCGGTATAGCGCCAGCCGAGGCTGGGATCCTTCTTGCCGTAATCCATGTTGCCCCAGGCCCTGGTCGGGCCGCCCTCGACATAGGACATGTCGCGGCCGGTGAAGAACTCGGCGATGTCCTCATAGGCTGACCAGTTGACCGGCACGCCCAGGTCGTAGCCGTATTTCGCCTTGAAATCCTCCTGGGTCTTCGGGTCGTTGAACCAGTCGTAGCGGAACCAGTAGAG
The DNA here is from genome assembly GCF_008824185.1 of Paracoccus pantotrophus. Classification (NCBI taxonomy): domain Bacteria; kingdom Pseudomonadati; phylum Pseudomonadota; class Alphaproteobacteria; order Rhodobacterales; family Paracoccaceae; genus Paracoccus; species Paracoccus pantotrophus. The sequence continues at coordinate 555,342 of NZ_CP044423.1, read as the reverse complement.
GTTGGCGAATTGCTGGTCGGGCAGCTGGTAGAGCTCGCCGTCCGGGGCGGTGGTGAACTCCAGCCCGATGAAATCGTCAAGGTCCAGCGTCGGGCTGGTGAAGTCCTTGCCCTCCTCCTCCATCCACCTGGTCAGGCTGCGCGCCTGCTGATAACGCCAATGCGTGCCGATCAGGTCGCTGTCGTTGACATAGGCGTCATAGATGTTCTCGCCGGTCTGCATCTGGGTCTGCAGCTTCTCGACCACGTCGCCCTCGCCGATCAGGTCGTGGGTGACCCGGATGCCGGTGATGGCGGTGAAGGCCGGCGCCAGCACCTTGGCCTCGTATTCATGCGTGGTGATGGTTTCCGAGACCACCTTGATCTCCATCCCCGCCAGCGGCTGCGCGGCGTCGATGAACCATTGCATCTCCTTTTCCTGGTCCTCGCGCGAAAGCGAGGACAGATCGCCGATCTCGGCGTCAAGGAACCTCTTGGCCGCCTCCATGTCCGCCCAGGCGGGCGCGCCCATGACCATCAGCGCAAGCGCCATGGCCGTGGTCCTTTGCATCGGTCTCATGTTTTCCTCCCTGATGAGACACCGTTTCCCGATCCCCGTCAGACCCAGCGGAACACCGCCGCGGCATAAACGAGGCAGAGCGCGAGCCCCCACCACAGCGGCGGGCCTGCGAAGAACAGCCAGCCCAGGCAGATGAAGGCCGAGCCGAGAAGCGAGATGAACAACCGGTCGCCGCGCGTCGTCTCGATGCGCAGGATGCCGCGGCGCGGGGTTTCCGGAAAGCGGATGGCCAGGATGGTGAACAAGACCAGCAGGCTGGCGATCACCCAGAAGAACAGCGCCACCGGAAAGGTCCAGGCCATCCAGCCGCCGGGAACCATCGGGCCGGTCCAGTCCCTGGCCCCGTCCCTGACCGGCGTGGCCAAGACCAGCAGGCCCAGGATCGCGCCCATCAGCAGGGCGGCCCCGGCATAGATCGCCGGCCAGGCGATGCGCTTGTGCGTCGGGATGGCGGCGTCGGACATCAGACCCTCCCCAGGGCAAAGCCCTTGGCGATGTAGTTGCGCACGAACCAGATGACCAAGGCGCCGGGAATGATGGTCAGCACCCCCGCCGCCGCCAGCACGCCCCAATCCATGCCGCTTGCGGAAACCGTGCGCGTCATCGTCGCCGCGATGGGCTTGGCATTCACCGAGGTCAGCGTGCGGGACAAGAGCAGCTCGACCCAGCTGAACATGAAGCAGAAGAAGGCGGCGACCCCGATCCCGCTGGCGATCAGCGGCATGAAGATCCGTACGAAGAAGCGCGGGAAGCTGTAGCCGTCGATATAGGCGGTCTCGTCGATCTCCTTCGGGACGCCGCGCATGAAGCCTTCCAGGATCCAGACCGCCAGCGGCACGTTGAACAGGCAATGCGCCAGCGCCACCGCGATATGCGTGTCGAAAAGCCCGACCGAGGAATAAAGCTGGAAGAAGGGCAGCGCAAAGACCGCCGGCGGCGACATGCGGTTGGTCAAGAGCCAGAAGAACAGGTGCTTGTCGCCCATGAAGCTGTAGCGGCTGAAGGCATAGGCGGCGGGCAGCGCCACGGCGACGGAAATCACCGTGTTCATCACCACGTAGATGATCGAGTTCACATAGCCCATGTACCAGCTGGGATCGGTCAGGATCACCCGATAGTTCCGCAGGGTCAGGTTGTGCGGATAAAGGCTGAAGGTGCCGGTGATCTCGGCATTGGTCTTGAGGCTCATGTTGACCAGCCAGTAGATCGGCACCAGCAGGAACAGCAGGTAGATCAGCATCACCAGGGCCGAGGGCTTCACGCGCATCACATGCCCTCCGGGATGTCGTCCTGGCGGCGGTCGATATTGGTCATGACGGTGTAGAACACCCAGCTGACCAGCAGGATCACCAGGAAATACATGATCGAGAAGGCGGCGGCGGGACCGAGGTCGAACTGCCCCACCGCCATCTTCACCAGGTCGATGGACAGGAAGGTGGTCGAGTTGCCGGGCCCGCCGCCGGTGACGACGAAGGGCTCGGTATAGATCATGAAGCTGTCCATGAAGCGCAGCAGCACGGCGATCAGCAGCACGCCCTTCATCTTGGGCAGCTCGATGTAGCGAAACACCGCCCAGCGGCTGGCCTGGTCGATCCGGGCGGCCTGGTAATAGGCCTGCGGGATGGATTGCAGACCGGCATAGCAGAGCAGCGCGACCAGGCTGGTCCAGTGCCAGACATCCATGACGATCACGGTGATCCAGGCGTCGATCGGATCATTCGTGTAGTTGTAGTCCAGCCCCAGCGCCTTGAGCCCCCGCCCCAGCAGGCCGATGTCGGTGCGGCCGAAGATCTGCCAGATCGTGCCCACGACATTGAAGGGGATCAGCAGGGGCAGCGCCATCAGCACCAGCACCAGGCTGGACCAGAAGCCCTTCTTGGGCATGTTCAGCGCCACGAAGATGCCCAGCGGCACCTCGATGGCCAGGATGATGGCGGAAAACAGCGCCTGCCGTCCCAGCGCCCCGTGCAGGCGGCGGGAATGCACCATCTCGTCGAACCATTCGAGCCCCGCCCAGAAGAAGGCGTTGTTGCCGAACGTGTCGTTCACCGAATAGTTCACCACCGTCATCAGCGGGATCACCGCCGAAAAGGCGACCACGACCAGCACCGGCAGGACCAGAAACCAGGCCTTGTTGTTCTGGGTCTTTTCCATCAGCCGGCCCCCTCATCCAGCGGCGCGACGCGCCAGTCGTCGGCATAGACGTTGATCTTGCCCGGCGCGAAGGCGACCTGCGGCAGGCCCTCGACCGGCAGGCCCTCGGGCATGACCACGTTCAGCGGCCGGCCCGCCACCTCGCCGCGCACCAGCCGATGCCGGCCCACGTCCTCGATGCGGCGGATGGTCAGGGCCAGCCCGCCGCCGGCCACCAGCCTGGCATGTTCGGGGCGGATGCCGATCTGCACCCGGCCCGCGACCGGGGGATAATGCGCCCCCAGCGCCACCGCCTCGCCGCCGGGCAGCAGGGCGCGGTCGCCCTGCAGCGCGGCATCGAGGAAGTTCATGCCGGGCGAGCCGATGAAATAGCCCACGAAGGTATGGGCGGGCTTTTCGAACAGTTCCTCGGGCGTGCCCATCTGCACCACGCGGCCCTCATGCATGACCACGACCTGCTGGGCAAAGGTCAGCGCCTCGGTCTGGTCGTGGGTGACGTAGATCATGGTATGGCCGAACTGGCGGTGCAGTTCCTTGAGCTGGGTGCGCAGCTCCCATTTCATCTGCGGGTCGATGACGGTCAGCGGCTCGTCGAACAGGATCGCGTTCACGTCCTCGCGCACCATGCCGCGCCCCAGGCTGATCTTCTGCTTGGCATCGGCGGTCAGGCCCTGCGCCTTGCGGTTCAGCCATGCCTCCATGCCGATCATGCGGGCGATCTGATCCACCCGCGCCTTGACATAGGCGGCGTCCTTGCCGCGGTTCCTCAGCGGGAAGGCCAGGTTGTCGCGCACCGTCATGGTGTCGTAGACCACCGGGAACTGGAACACCTGGGCGATGTTGCGCTCGGCCGTGGGGGCCGCGGTCACGTCGCGCTCGCCAAACAGCACCCGGCCCTGGCTGGGGGTCAGAAGCCCCGAGATGATGTTCAGAAGCGTGGTCTTGCCGCAGCCCGAGGCGCCCAGCAGCGCATAGGCGCCGCCATCCTGCCAGACATGGTCCATCTGCTTGAGCGCGTAATCCGCCTCGGACCGGGGATGGGGAAGGTAGCTGTGGGCCAGGTTCTGCAGGGAGATCCGCGCCATGTCAGGCCGCCCTCGCATAGGCGGCCGGAGCGGCAAGCCGCCCGGACGCGTCGAACAGATAGACATGCGCCGGGTCCAGCCAGACCGTCAGCGGCTGGCCGGGGGTCAAGGGATGCACGCCCTCGACCAGCCCGACCCAGCGGTCGGCGCCATGCTCGACATGGACGAAGGTTTCCGAGCCGGTGATCTCGGTCCCGACGAGCGTGCAGGCGAAAGCAACCGCCGCCGTTCCTTGCCGGGCCAGCGACAGGTGGTTGGCGCGGAACCCGGCCAGATAGGCGCCGTCGGCCAGGTCGGCGAAACCGCCCGAAGCCAGCGCGCTGTCGCCGAAGCTGACGGCACCGCCCTGCTTGCGGGCGGCGACGAAATTCATCGGCGGGTCGCTGAACACCCGCGCCGTGGTCGCATCGACCGGCTGGCGATAGACCGTGGGCGTCGGGCCGAACTGCGTCACCCGGCCCTGCCACAGCGTCGCGGTATGGCCGCCCAAGAGCAGCGCCTCCTCGGGCTCGGTGGTGGCATAGACGAAGATCGCGCCCGACGCCTCGAAGATGCGCGGGATCTCGATCCGCAGCTCTTCCCGCAGCTTGTAGTCGAGATTCGCCAGCGGCTCGTCCAGCAGCACCAGCCCGGCGCCCTTGACCAGCGCGCGGGCCAGGGCGCAGCGTTGCTGCTGGCCGCCCGAAAGCTCCAGCGGCTTGCGCGCCAGCATCGGCGTCAGGCGCAGCATCTCGGCGGTCTCGCGCACCTTGCGGTCGATCTCGTCCCGCGGCCGGCGCAGGATGCGCAGGGGCGAGGCGATGTTTTCATAGACCGAAAGGCCGGGATAGTTGATGAATTGCTGATAGACCATGGCGATGCCGCGGTCCTGCACCCGCTGGCCGGTCACGTCCCGCCCGTCCCAGAGGATGCGGCCGGTCGTCGGCTGGTCCAGCCCCGCCATCAGCCGCATCAGGCTGGTCTTGCCCGACAGCGTCGGCCCCAGCAGCACGTTCATGCTGCCCCTTTGCAAGGTCAGGCTGGTGGGATGGATATGCGCCCGGCCGCCGACCGACCGCGATACGCCCTGCAAGTCCAGCACGGCCCGTCCTCCCCCTATTCCGCTGCCGAATGGGCGGCGTGGTGCCGGTCCACGAAGGCCTCCAGCTCGCGGCGCTGCGCCTCGGTCATGTGCAGGCCCAGCTTGGTGCGGCGCCACAGGATGTCCTCGGCGGTCTGGGCGAATTCATGGCGGATCAGCCACATCACCTCGGCCTCGGTCAGCCCGGCGCCGAAATCGCGGCCCAGATCCCCGAGGCTTGCGGCGCCATCGAGCAGCAGGAAGGACTCGGTGCCGTAGCTGCGCACCAGCCGGCGCGACAGCCGTGGCGACAGGAAGGGATGGCGCGCCTGCAACTGCGCGACCAGAGCCTCGACCCCGTCCACCGGGAAATCGCCGCCCGGCAGCGGCACCCGCGCGGTCCAGTCCCCGCCCGCCTGCGGAAAGAAGGGTGCGAGCCTGGCCAGCGCGCCCTCGGCCAGCCGGCGATAGGTAGTGATCTTGCCGCCGAAGACATTGAGCAGCGGCGCCCCGCCCGCCTCGCCATCCTGCAGGCTGAGGACATAGTCCCGCGTCGCCGCCGTGGCCGATTTGGCACCATCGTCGTAAAGCGGCCGCACCCCGGAATAAGTCCAGACCACCTGGTCGGGCGTCACCGGGCGGGCGAAATAGCGGCTGGCGAAGGCGCAGAGATAGTCGCGCTCTTCCTCGGTGCAGCGCGCCTCGCCGGGGGGGGCGCGATGGTCCATGTCGGTGGTGCCGATCAGGGTGAAATCTTCCTCGAAGGGAATCGCGAAGATGATCCGCCCGTCCGTGCCCTGGAAGAAATAGCAGCGGTCGTGGTCGTAAAGCCGCGGCACGACGATATGGCTGCCGCGCACCAGCCGCACGCCCTCGGCCGAGGGGATATGCGCGACGTTGCGGATCACGTCCTCGACCCAGGGCCCGCCGGCATTGACCAGCGCGCGGGCGTGGTGGATGCGCGTGCCCCCCGGCCCCTCGGTGGTGATGCGCCACAGCCCGTCCGCGCGCTCGGCACGGGTGACGCGGGTGCGGGTCAGGATGGTGGCGCCGCGCGCCCGCGCATCGCGGGCGTTCAGCACCACCAGACGCGAATCCTGCACCCAGCAATCGGAATATTCCCAGCCCAGCCGAAAGCCCGGCTTCAGCGGCAGGCCCAGCGGATCGCGGGACAGGTCAAGCCGCCTGGTTCCCGGCAGGATCTTGCGCCCGCCCAGGTTGTCGTAAAGGAACAGCCCCAGCCGGATCAGCCAGGCTGGCCGGCGGCCGCGCAGCCAGGGCATCGTCCAGGACAGGATGCGCGAGGTCGGCGTGTCGGCCTCGAAGCGCATGTCGGGCGACCAGGGCAGCACGAAGCGCATCGGCCAGGAGATATGCGGCATCGCGGCCAGCAGGGTCTCGCGCTCCTCCAGCGCCTCGCGCACCAGGCGGAATTCAAAGAACTCCAGATAGCGCAGCCCGCCATGGAACAGCTTGGTCGATGCCGAGGAGGTCGCCTGCGCCAGGTCGCCCATCTCGGCCAGCGTGACCGAAAGCCCGCGCCCCGCCGCGTCGCGCGCGATGCCGCAGCCGTTGATTCCACCGCCGATGATGAAAAGGTCGGCCTGGGGCCGCGTTGGTGCCGGCACGCCGATCCCTCCCCGTCGCTGCGCGTCCGTCGATAGCCGAAAGGTGTAACGGCTTCGTGACTCCGGTCAAGCGAAAATTTTCGCTTATGATCGTTTTTACGATAAACGAATGAACACCTGCGGCAATGCAGCATGATTCGCGGCGAAATATTGCGCTTGCAGCAAGGAATCGGCGATGGAATGCGCGGTTTTTCCCGCAAGGTCGCGCAGGCAGGCGCCCATCAGCCACCAGGAACGAACTGAAACGAACGTTTTAGAATCATATGGCCGCAGCAACCGCAGGTAGAAAGGCATTTTCACGCCCGCGCACGGCCCTTTCACCCGGCCCGACGTTGCCGCAATGCAGCAACAATGCCGGCGATGCGGCAAAGTGACGCCGTTTTGCCAGCGCCGGGCTTGGTCTTGCCGGGAAAATCTGGCAAGGACGGCGCATCCTAGAACAAGGGCCGACCAGATGAACAGCCAATCCGTCATAGAAACCGGGGGTCAGGTGGCCACGCTGACCCATCTTCAGCGGCTTGAAGCCGAAAGCATCCAGATCATGCGCGAGGTCGTGGCAACGGCCGACAATCCGGTGATGCTCTATTCGGTGGGCAAGGATTCGGCCTGCATGCTGCATCTGGCGAAGAAGGCATTCTACCCGGCCCCGCCGCCCTTCCCGCTTCTGCATGTGGATACCACCTGGAAGTTCCGCGCCATGTACGAGCTGCGCGACCGCGCCGCGGCGCAGGCGGGCATGGAGCTGATCGTCCACCACAACCCCGAGGCGATGGAAAAGGGCATCAACCCCTTCGACCACGGCAGCCTGCATACCGACATGTGGAAGACCGACGGTCTGAAGCAGGCGCTGAGCCAATACAACTTCGACGTGGCCTTCGGCGGCGCCCGCCGCGACGAGGAGAAATCGCGCGCCAAGGAGCGGGTGTTCTCGTTCCGCTCGGCCAACCACCGCTGGGATCCCAAGAACCAGCGCCCCGAGCTGTGGAAGCTTTACAACACCCGCAAGGGCAAGGGCGAATCGATCCGGGTCTTCCCGCTGTCGAACTGGACCGAGCTGGACATCTGGCAGTATATCCACCTGGAAAACATCGACATCGTGCCCTTGTATTTCTCGGACCTGCGGCCGGTGGTGGAACGCGACGGCCTGCTGATCATGGTCGATGACGACCGCTTCCGCCTGCGCGACGGCGAGCAGCCGATGATGAAATCGGTGCGCTTCCGCACGCTGGGCTGCTATCCGCTGACCGGCGCGGTGGAATCGAACGCCAAGACCCTGCCCGAGGTCATCCAGGAAATGCTGCTGACCACCACGTCCGAGCGGCAGGGCCGCGCCATCGACCACGACCAGTCGGCCTCGATGGAGAAAAAGAAGCAAGAGGGGTATTTCTGAGATGAACCACGAGATGAAGAACCCCGTCTATGTCACGGACACGCTGATCGCCGAGGACATCAACGCCTATCTGCTGAAGCACCAGCACAAGACCATGCTGCGCTTCATCACCTGCGGTTCGGTCGATGACGGCAAGTCCACGCTGATCGGCCGGTTGCTCTATGACAGCAAGATGATCTTCGAGGACCAGCTTGCCAGCCTGGAAAGCGATTCCAAGGCCGTGGGCACCCAGGGCGGCGAGATCGACTTCGCCCTGCTGGTCGACGGCCTGGCCGCCGAGCGCGAACAGGGCATCACCATCGACGTGGCCTATCGCTTTTTCGCCACCGATAAGCGCAAGTTCATCGTTGCCGACACGCCCGGTCACGAGCAGTATACCCGCAACATGGTCACCGGCGCCTCGACCGCCGACCTTGCGGTGATCCTGATCGACGCGCGGCAGGGCGTGCTGACCCAGACCCGGCGGCACAGCTATCTGGTGAACCTGCTGGGCATCCAGAACGTGGTGCTGGCGGTGAACAAGATGGACCTGGTCGATTACTCGGCCGAGCGGTTCTACGACATCGTCGCGGATTATTCGCATTTCGCCAAGCAGATCGGCATGGACAGCTTCCTGCCGATCCCGATCTCGGGGCTCAAGGGCGACAATATCGTCAGCCACAGCGACAACATGCACTGGTATCAGGGCCCGACGCTGCTGGGCCATCTGGAAGAGGCGCCGGTCAGCGACACGCGCATGCTGGACCAGCCCTTCCGCATGGCGGTGCAATGGGTGAACCGGCCGAACCTGGATTTCCGCGGCTTTGCCGGCCAGATCGGCGCGGGCATGGTGCGGCCGGGCGACGCGATCCGGGTGCTGCCCTCGGGCAAGACCACCACGGTCAAGTCCATCGTCACCTATGACGGCGAGCTGGACCTGGCCGTTGCCGGCCAGTCGGTGACGCTGACCTTCGCCGACGAGATCGACTGCTCGCGCGGCGACGTGATCGTGCAATCCGACCAGCCCTGCGAGGTCGCCGACCAGTTCGAGGCCACGCTGGTCTGGATGGCCGAGCAGGAGATGCTGCCGGGCCGCCCCTACCTGCTGAAGATCGGCACCCAGACCGTCACCGCGACCGTCACCGAGCCCAAGTATGAGGTCAATGTCAACACGCTGGAGCATCTGGCCAGCAAGACGCTGGGGCTGAATGCGATCGGCGTGGTGAACATCTCGACCGACCGGCCGATCCCCTTCGAGGCCTATGCCCAGAACCCCGACCTGGGCGGCTTCATCCTGATCGACCGCATGACCAATGCCACGGTGGCGGCGGGCATGATCCATTTCGCCCTGCGCCGGTCGCAAAACATCCACTGGCAGGCGCTGGACGTGAACCGCGATGCCCATGCGGCGCTGAAGAACCAGAAGCCCGCCGTGGTCTGGTTCACCGGCCTGTCGGGCTCGGGCAAGTCGACCATCGCCAATATCGTCGAGAAAAAGCTGCATGCCCTGGGCAAGCACACCTTCCTGCTGGACGGCGACAACATCCGCCACGGGCTGAACCGCGACCTTGGCTTCACCGATGCCGACCGGGTGGAAAACATCCGCCGCGTGGGCGAGGTGGCGCGGCTGATGACCGATGCCGGGCTGATCGTGCTGACCGCCTTCATCTCGCCCTTCCGCTCGGAGCGGCAGATGGTGCGCGACCTGATGGCGCCGGGCGAGTTCGTCGAGGTCTTCGTCGACACGCCGCTGGAGGTGGCCGAGGCACGCGATGTCAAAGGGCTGTATAAAAAGGCGCGGTCGGGCCAGCTGAAGAACTTCACCGGCATCGACAGCCCCTATGAGCAGCCGCAGAATGCCGAGCTGACCGTGAACACCGTCGAGCTGACGCCCGAGGACGCAGCCGAGCGCATCGTGCAATACGTGCTGCGCGAGATGAGCTGACGCCCCGCCCCTTCGTGGATGAGACAAAAGAACGGCGGCCGGGTTGCGGCCGCCGTTCGCATGTCGGGGTCGGGCTTTTCCAAGCGGCGGCGTCAGGCCGTGTCCGCCAGCGCCCGCGGCCTTGGCCCGCCGGTGGCCCAGTCGAGCAGTTCGGCCGTATGGACGACCGGCACCCCGGTGCCCGAGCCGATCTGCATCATGCAGCCGATATTGCCGGCGCTGATGACCTGCGGGGTCAGCGCCTCCAGCGTCTCGACCTTGCGGCGCTTCAGCTCGGCCGAGATCGCCGGCTGCATCAGGTTGTAGGTGCCGGCCGAGCCGCAGCAGATATGCGCATCCCTGGGCTCCAGCACGGTGAAGCCGGCGGCGGCCAGCAATTCCTTGGGCGTCGCGCGGATCTGCTGGCCGTGCTGCAACGAACAGGCGGCATGATAGCCGACGCGCAAGGGCTCGGCATGGCCGGGTTCGCGCAGGCCCAGATCGGCCATGACCTCGGTGATGTCCCTGGCCAAGGCCGCGACCCGCGCGGCATCCGCGGCCAGCGGGTCATGCGCGAACATATGCCCGTAATCCTTGACCGTGGTGCCGCAGCCCGAGGTGTTGATGACCACCGCGTCCAGCCCCTCGCCCGCGACCTCGGCCATCAGCGCGCGGATATTGGCGGCCGCCATGGCGTGGCTTTCGTCGGTCTTGCCCATGTGATGGGTCAGCGCACCGCAGCAGCCCAGGCCGCGCGGGATCACCACCTCGCAGCCGTGCCGGCGCAGCAGGCGGATGGTCGCGTCGTTGATGTCGGTGTTCAGCGCCCTTTGCGCGCAGCCGATCAGCAGCGCCACCCGCTTGCGGCGCGGCCCCTCGGCGGCAAAGACCTGCGGGCGGTCGTTCAGGCTGGGCGGGGGAATGTCCCTTGGCGCCATGTCCAGCATCGCCCGCAGCCGCGCATCCGGCACCAGCCGCCGAAACGGCCGCGCGAGTTTCGCACCCATCAGCGCCAGCCGGAAACGGCCCGGATAGGGCAGGATGCGCGCCAGAAGCCAGCGCAGCGCCCGCTCGCCCAGGGGGCGGCGATAGGTCTTTTCGATATATTCGCGGGCGTGATCGACCAGATGCATGTAATGCACGCCCGAGGGGCAGGTGGTCATGCAGGAAAGGCAGCTGAGGCAGCGGTCGATATGACCGACGGTCTTGGCGTCGGGGATCTTGCCGTTCTCCAGCATGTCCTTGATCAGGTAGATGCGGCCGCGCGGGCTGTCCAGCTCGTCGCCCAGCACCTTGTAGGTCGGGCAGGTCGCGGTGCAAAAGCCGCAATGGACGCAGCTGCGCAGGATCTCGTTGGCGCGGGCGGTGCCGGGGTCGGCCAGTTGCTGGGGCGTGAAATTGGTCTGCATGTCACTGATCCATCAGGCCGGGATTGAGGATGCCGGCGGGGTCGAACCTCTGGCGCAGCCCGGCCGAAAGCCGGGCGACGGCCGGGGCCTCGGGCGGGAAGGCCGGGCCGGTGAGCCCGCCGCGCCGCAGCAACGTGGCATGGGGGGCGACCTGCCGCACCGCCTGGGCCGTCCCCGGCCCGCAATACCAGACCAGCCCGCCGCCCCAGTCGAGCGACGCCTCGCCCCCCAGCGCCTGCAAGGCCCGCGCCGCGGCCGGGGCGTCGCTGGGCTTGACCAGCACCCGCCAGAGCGGCGCGTCCGTGCCGGCGAAATGCGCCAGATCGCGCAGCTCGCGCCACAGGGCCAGGGTGGCCTCGGCATCCAGAAGCTCGGCCTCGCGCGGTGCCAGCAGCGCCAGCAGCCGGTCGCGGCGATAATCCATCTGCGGCCCCAGCCCCTCGACCCGCAGCCAGGCGGTGCCGTCGCGGAAGGCGGCGCCCGAGACCTCGAAAGGCGTCGCCAGCGCAGCCGAAAAGATCGCCACCGCCTCCTCGACCGTAACGCCGTGAAAGCCCAGCGTACAGCGGTCGGGCAGGTGCGGCAGGGTCTTCAGCGCCACCTCGGTCAACACGCCCAGCGTGCCATGCGCACCGCAAAAGAGCTTGCCCAGATCGAGGCCGGTGACGTTCTTCATCACCCTGCCGCCGTTCTTCAGCACCCTGCCCTGCCCGTCGACGAAGCGCAGGCCCAGCAGATGGTCGCGGCAGGCCCCGGCCAGCAGCCGGCGCGGGCCGCTGGCATTGGCCGCAACCACGCCGCCGATGGTCGGCGTGCCGCCCTGGCCCAGCACGCCGCGCATGTCGGCGGGCTCGAAGGCCAGCGCCTGGCCCTCGGCGGCCAGCATCGCCTGGATCTGGTCCAAGGGCGTGCCGGCGCGGGCGATCAGCGTCATCTCGCCCGGCTCATAGGTCACGACGCCCGAGATCGCGGCGGTAGACAGGGTGTCGCCCGGCACGGCGCCGGTCTCGACCCGCGTGCCGCCGCCGGCAAGGCGCAGCGGCTGGCGGGCGGCGAAACGCTCGGCGATCAGGGCGCCAAGCTCGGCCTCGCTGGCGGGGTTCAGCCCCGCGCGGCTGGGGGTCTCGGGGATCATCGGGTGGCTGCCTCCTCGCGCCAGGGCTGGCTTGCATCCAGCGGAAAGACCTTGGCCGGATTGAGCAGCCAGCGTGGGTCGAAAACATCCTTGACCGCCATCTGGATCTCCAGGTCGGGGCCGTCATATTGCTTGCCCATCAGGTCGCGCTTTTCGATGCCCACGCCATGCTCGCCGGTCAGGCAGCCGCCGACATCGACGCAAAGCCGCAGGATGTCGTTGCCGAAAGCCTCGGCGCGTTCCAGGTCGCCGGGCTTGTTGGCGTTGAACAGGATCAGCGGGTGCATGTTGCCGTCACCGGCATGGAAGACGTTCGCGACCTCCAGCCCGTGCTGGCGCGACAACTCGCCGATCATCTTCAGCGTATAGGGCAGCTGCCCCACCGGCACCGTGCCGTCCAGGCAAATGTAATCGCCCAGCCGGCCCATGGCGCCGAAGGCCGATTTGCGGCCCTTCCAGATCGCCATGGCCTCATCGGCATTGCGGCTTTCGCGGAACTCGACCGGGTTCAGGGCACCCGCGATCTCACGGATGCGGGCGATCTGGTGGTCGATCTCGGCCGGAGAGCCCTCGACCTCGACGATCAGCACCGCGGCGCAATCGGGATAGCCGGCATGGGCAAAGGCCTCGACCGCGCGCAGGCAGACATCGTCCATGTATTCGATGGCGACCGGCAGCACGCCCGAGCGGATGATCCGCGCCACGCATTCCCCCGCCACCTCGGCGCCGTCGAAGCCGATCAGCACCGGCCGCGCACCCTCGGGCCGCGGCAGGATGCGCAGGGTGGCCTCGGTCACGATGCCGAGCTGGCCCTCCGAGCCGCAGAGAAGCCCCATCAGGTCCAAGCCCGTCGGCCCCATTTCCGGCCCGCCCAGCTCGACCACCTCGCCGCTGGGCAGGACCACCGTGGCGCCCATCAGGTTGTTGGTGGTCACGCCGTATTTCAGGCAATGCGCCCCGCCCGAGTTCATCGCGATATTGCCGGCGATGGTGCAGGCCAACTGCGAGGACGGGTCGGGCGCATAGAAGAAGCCATGCGGCTCCAACTCGGCGCTGACCGAAAGATTGGTCACGCCGGTCTGCACGCGGATGAAGCGGTTCTGGGTGTCGATCTCCAGCACCTCGCGCAGCCGCAGGGTGGCGATGATGACGCTGTCCGCGGTGGGCAGCGCCCCCCCGGCCAGCGAGGTGCCCGCGCCGCGCGGCACCACCGGCACGCGCATTTCGTGGCAGATGCGCATGGCGGCGGCGACCTCTTCGGTGGTGCGCGGCAGCACCACGGCCAAGGGCGGGCAGCGATAGGCGGTCAGCGCATCGCATTCATAGGCCCGCGTCTCCTCGGGATCCCAGATCACGGCATCCTCGGGCAGGACGTCGCGCAGGGCCGCGACGATCTGCGGCAGGCGCGCAAGGATGCCCGCATCGGGCTGGGGCATGGCGATACCGGACAAGCTCTTCTCCCTTCGTGGCGGGGCCGTCCTCTGCCCCTGCATTCTTGGTATTATTTTCAGACCATGTTAGTCAATCGGTATTTTTCTGTACCATCATGCGGGATTTGTGCTTACATGGCCACGATCCGGCAAAACCGCATGAGCGCCCATGACCAACGCTTCCGTAAAATCCGAACGCGCCGCCGAGGCCGTGGCCCAGCATCTCGAATCGCTGATCCTGGAAGGGTCGCTGCGCCCGGACGAGCGGCTCTTGCCCGAGCGCGAGCTGGCCGAGCGGCTGAACGTCTCGCGCTCGACCCTGCGCGACGGGCTGAAGATCCTGGAGGAACGCGGGCTGCTGACCAGCGCCGGCGGGCGCGGCAGCCGGGTGGCGGCCCTGGGCCAGGCCGCGATCACCGATCCGCTGATCGCCATGCTGGTCCGCCATGCCGAGGCGGCCGACGATTACCTGGAGTTCCGCGGCATCGTCGAAAGCGCGGCAGCAGGGCTGGCGGCAGAGCGCGCGACCGAGGTGGAGCTGGCACGCATCCGCGACTGCCTCGGGCGCATGGACCGCGCCCATGCCCGCGCCGATACCAAGGAGGAGGCCGAGGCGGATGCCGAATTGCACCTGCTGATCTATGAGGCCAGCCACAACCTGACGCTTTTGCAGATCATGCAGGCGCTGGCAGGGGTCTTGCGCTCGGACGTGATCCAGAACCGCAGCCGGCTGTTCGCGGTGCCGGCCATCCGCGAATTGCTGCGCCAGCAGCACCGCGCCATCGCCGAAGCGATCCTTGCCCGCGATGCGGAAGCCGCGCGGCAGGCGGCGTGCGAACATATCCGTTATCTGCGCCAAGCCAGCCGCGAGATCCGCGAGGCCGAGGCGCGGCTGGACCTGTCGCTGCGCCGGCTGAACGGCGGCGGCGCTGGAACGCGCGCGGCTGGCGCGAAAGCCGCCCCCGCCGCAGAGGGCTAGCCGGCAGGAAAAAGGCCGGGACGGTGCCCGGCCTTTCGATTGCGCGTCAGTCCAGGCTGACGTTTGCGTCGCGGACCACCGGCTCCCATTTCGCCATCTCGGCCTGGACATGCTCGGCCAATTCCTCGGGGGTCGAGGCGACGATGGTGGCCGAGAACTCCTGCATCCGCTCGGCGACGGCCGGGTCGGCCATGGCCACCAGCGCGGCCTTGTTCAGCGCCTCGACAACCTCGGGCGGCGTGCCGGCCGGGGCGAAAAGCGCGTTCCAGGTATAAGTCTCGTATCCCGGCAGGGTCTCGGCAATGGCCGGGATGTCGGGGAAGCTGGGCGCGCGTTCCGCCGTGGTCACGCCAAGCGCCCGCAGCTTGCCCGAGGCGATATGACCCGAGGCCGAGGGCAGGTTGTCGAAGATGATCGGCACCTGGTTGCCCAGCACATCGGTCAGCGCCGGCCCCGAACCCTTGTAGGGGATATGGGTCAGGTCGATCCCGGCCATGGCCTTGAACAGCTCGCCCGACAGGTGCAGCGGCGTGCCGTTGCCGGACGAGGCATAGGCCAAGGGCTCGGACTTGGACAGGTCGATCAGCTCCTGCACGGTGTTGACCGGCAGTTCCGGGTTCACCGCCAGCACGTTCGGTACCAGCACCAGCAGCGAGACGGGCGCGAAATCCGCGACCGGGTCATAGGGTTTCTGCTTCAGGATCAGCGGGTTCAGCGCATGGGTGGCGACGGTCGCCATCAGGATCGTATAGCCATCGGGATCGGCCTTGGCGACCTGGGCCGCGCCCAGGCTGCCGCCCGCCCCGCCGACGTTCTGCACGATGACCTGCTGGCCCAGCTCCTGGCTCATGCGGTCGGCGACGATACGGCCGACCACGTCGGTCGAGCCGCCGGCGGCAAAGGGGATGACCAGGGTGATCGGACGGTCCGGGTATTCGGCGGCGGCGGCCCCGGCCAAGCCAAGCACCACGGCAGCGCCCAGCAGCAGCCGGCGGGTGATGGATGCGGTCATGGTTTCCTCCCAGTTGAATATTCAGGCGTCGCTTTCGGTAAAGACCTCGTCCCGCCGCTTGCGGATCTGCGGCATGAAGACCAGCACCAGCACCACCAGCGACATCGCCAGCAGCGTGGCGCTGATCGGACGGGTCAGGAAGGTCGTGGGATCGCCGCGCGACAGGATCATCGCCCGGCGCAGGTTTTCCTCGAGCAGCGGGCCGAGGACGAAGCCCAGCAGCAAGGGCGCCGGCTCGCAGCGCAGCTTGGACATGACATAGCCGAGCAGGCCGAAGAAGGCGACGGCGAACAGGTCGTAGCTGTTCGAGTTCACCGAATAGACCCCGATCGAACACATGGCCATGATGATCGGGAACAGCACGTAGTAAGGCACGGTCAGCAGCTTCACCCACAGCCCGATCAGCGGCAGGTTCAGCACCACCAGCATCAGGTTGCCGATCCACATGCTGGCGATGATGCCCCAGAACAGTGCGGGTTGCTCGCTGACCACGTTCGGCCCCGGCACGATGCCCTGGATGATCATCGCGCCGATCATCAGCGCCATCACCGGGTTCGCCGGGATGCCCAGGGTCAGGAGCGGGATGAAGCTGGTCTGCGCCCCGGCATTGTTGGCGCTTTCCGGCCCGGCGACCCCGGCCAGCGCGCCCTTGCCGAACTCCTCGGGGTGGCGGGAGACCTTCTTCTCGATCGTGTAGCTGGCAAAGCTGGCCAGGATCGCCCCGCCCCCCGGCAGGATGCCCAGGACCGAGCCGATGCCGGTGCCGCGCAGGACCGGGCCGATCATCTGGCGCAGCTCCTGGCCGGTGGGGAACAGCCGGTTGATGTTCTTGGTCATGACCTGGCGGTCATGCTCGTCCTCGAGGTTGCGCAGGATCTCGGCGATGCCGAAGACCCCCACGGCGACGGCGACGAAGTTCAGCCCGTCGGCGAATTGCGTGATCCCCATCGTGAAGCGCGGGGCGCCGGTATAGATATCGGTGCCGACCATGCCCAGAAGCAGGCCCAGCACCACCATGGCCAGCGCCTTCAGCACCGAGCCATGCGCCAGCGCCACAGACATCACCAGGCCCAGCACCATCAGGCTGAAATACTCGGCCGCGCCGAATTTCAGCGCCACCGCGGTCAGCGGCGGGGCGAACAGCGCCACCAGGAAGGTCGAGACCGAGCCGGCAAAGAACGATCCCAGCGCCGCCAGCGCCAGCGCGGTGCCGGCCTTGCCCCTGCGGGCCATCTGGTAGCCGTCGATGGCGGTGACGGCCGACGAGCTTTCGCCCGGCATGTTGATCAGGATCGCCGTGGTCGAGCCGCCGTATTGCGCGCCGTAATAAATGCCGGCCAGCATGATGAGCGAGCTGACGGGCTCGAGCTGGAAGGTGATCGGCAAGAGCATGGCGATGGTCGCCGTGGCGCCGATGCCGGGCAGCACGCCGATCAGCGTGCCGAGCATGACCCCGATCAGGCAGAAGGCCAGGTTCGCCAGCGAGGAGGCGACCGAAAAGCCGAGCGCGAGATTGCTGAAAAGTTCCATCGCGCCCTCACATGCCCAGCCAGGGGCCGAAGCGCCGGAAGGGCAGGCCAAGGCCGTAGCTGAAGATCAGCGTGGACAGAATCGTCACCGCCACCGCCAGGATCAGCGCCGCCAGCGGCCGCATCCGCATCGAGGCCTGCGAGGCGATCAGCGTGGTGAAGAACAGCGCCGGCACGAAGCCGAGGCCGCGCACCGTCAGGCCAAAGAAGATCGGCGCCGGCAGGATGAACAGCAGCCCGCGCCAGGCGACCTTGCCGAAGGGCTCGTCATCCTCGCGCCCGAAGGATCTCAGCAGGATGATCAGCCCCAGGACGAACAGAAGCCCGGACAGGACCATCGGGAAATATCCCGGCCCCATCCGCAGCGAAGTGCCGATTTCCAGCCCGGCCGTGTGCCAGCCGAAGAATCCCGCCGCCGCCATCATCGAAAGCCCGGCGACGATGTCGGTGGTATCCTTGGGTTTTGCGGACATGCGTTCCTCCCCCCGATTGACGGGCCCCGCCGCAAGGGGCGGGGCCGCTTTCCGTTTCAGTCGGCATAGACGCCGGCGGCCTCGATCACCGGCTTCCAGCGGGCGATCTCGGATTCCAGCTTGGCCTTGAGCGCGGCCGGCGTGGCGTTTTCCGCCGGCTCGGGCGCGGTGCCCAGGTCGGCCATCGCCTTGGCGACACCCTCGTCGGCCAGCGCGACCTGCAGGGCCTGCGACAGCCGCTCGGTCACTTCGGCCGGCGTGCCCTTGGGGGCATAGATGCCGTGCCAGATGCCGAACTCCATCGTCTCGACGCCGCCTTCCTTGGCGGTGGGCAGGTCGGGGAACAGGTCCAGCCGCTCGGGCGAGGTCACGGCATAGGCCTTGATCGTGCCGCCCTTGATCTGCTGGGTGGTGTTGGTGGTCTGGTCGCACATGATGTCGGTCTGCCCGCCCAGCAGGTCGGTCATCGCCGGGCCGGTGCCCTTGTAGGGGACCGTCACCAAGGGTGCCTCCAGCGCCTGCATCAGCAGCATGCCGCACAGGTGGCTGGCCGCGCCGATGCCGGCATTGGCCAGCGTCAGCTTGTCGGCATTGGCCTTGACGTAATCCTTGAAGGCGGTGAAATCGGCGGGCTCGAAATCCTTGCGCGCCGTCACCACCATCGGCACCTCCGTCACCAGCCCGACATATTCGAAGGCGTTCAGCGTGTCATAGGGCAGGTTGCGGTAAAGCGTGTCCGATGTCGCCATGCCGATATGGTGCAAAAGCACGGTATAGCCGTCCGGCTCGGCCTTGGCGACATTGGCCGCGCCCAGCGTGCCGCCGGCGCCGCCGATATTCTCGACGATGATCTGCTGGCCCAGATCGGCCGACATGCGCTCGGCCACCATGCGCGCGACCGTATCGGTCGGACCGCCGGCCGAGAACGGCACGACCATGGTGATCTGGCGCTGCGGCCAGTCCTGCGCGAATGCCGGCGCGGCCAGCAATGTCGCGGCGCAAAGCGCGCCCAGAAGCTTTGGATAAGCCATGTTCCCTCCCCAAGGATATTCCGGCCGCCTCCCTCCCGGCGCGGCCACCGGGTGAAGCCTGCGGCGGGCCGGACCACGGCACAAATCAAAAACGCGGCCCATCCGGCGCATATTGCCGCAATACGACGGAAATGGGTGGAAAAGGGAACATTGCCTGGCTGGAGTGGGTGGATTTCCACCCATTTCCGGTCAACCCGGCTCGTCTTCAGCGGAATCCAGGATCAGCCGGCGGTCGAGACCGTATTTCTGCATCTTCTCGTAAAGCGTCTTGCGCGAGATGCCCAGCGTCTCGTAGACCGGGCGCAGCTTGCCGTCATGGGCGGCGATGGCGCCGGCGATCAGGCTGCGCTCGAAGGCCGCCACGCGGTCGGCCAGGCGCGCACCCTGGGCGGTACCAAGCTCGACCCCTTCCAGCCCCAGCACGAAACGCTCGGCCAGGTTGCGCAATTCGCGCACGTTGCCCGGCCATTCCCGTGCGGCTAGGCCGGACAGGAAGGCGGCGGGCGCCTCGCGCTCGGGCCGGTTGTGGCGGGCGGCCGCCTCGCGCAAGAGTTGCAGGAACAGCAGCGGAATGTCCTCGCGCCGGGCGGACAGCGGCGGGACGTGCAGCACGGCGACATTCAGCCGCCAGAACAGATCCTCGCGAAAGCGGCCCTGGGCGACCAGTTCCTCCAGATCGGCCTTGCTGACGGCGACGAAGCGCACGTCCAGCGCCACCGGGTCGTTCGAGCCGAGCCGGGTGATCGTGCGCTCCTGCAGCACCCGCAACAGCTTGGCCTGCAATTCCAGCGGCATCGAGCCGATCTCGTCCAGCAGGATCGTGCCGCCGCGCGCATGTTCGAACTTGCCGTATCGCGGCCGCAGCGCGCCGGGAAAGGCGCCGACCTCATGGCCGAACAGCTCGGATTCGATCAGCGCCTCGGGCAGGGCGGCGCAGTTTATGGCGATGAAGGGCCGCCCCGCGCGGGCCGAGATGTCGTGCAGCGTGCGCGCCACCACCTCCTTGCCGGCGCCGGTCGGGCCGATCACCAGCGCATCGGCATCCGAGGCGCCGATGGCGCGCAGCCGATAGCGCAGGTCGACCATGACCTGGGTGCGGCCGGGCAGCCGCGCCTCGACATCGTCGCGCTTGCCGGCGACGGCGCGCAGGCGGCGGTTCTCCAGCACCAGCCCGCGATGGTCGATGGCGCGGCGGATCACCGTGGCCAGTTCCTGCACCACGAAGGGCTTTTCGATGAAGTCATAGGCGCCACCGCGGATCGCCTCGACCGCCAGCGGCACCTCGGCATGGCCGGTGACCAGGATCACCGGGATCTCGGGATCGATCTCGTGCAGCCGGCCCAGCAGGGTCATGCCGTCCATACCCGGCATGCGGATGTCGCTGACCACCGCGCCGGCAAAGCCCGGCCCGGCCAGCGCCAGCGCCTCTTCGCCCGAGGCCAGCGGCTCGACGGCAAAGCCCGCCAGCTCCAGCGCCTGCGCGGTCGAACTGCGCATCTGCTCGTCATCCTCGACCAGAAGCACGCGCCGGGTCATGCGGCGGCCTCGGCCGGGACGGCGGCGGGCAGGGTCACGCAGAACTCGGCGCCGGGGTCCATGTTGCGGCAGGCGATCTCGCCGCCGAAATCGCGCACGATATTGGCGGTGATCGACAGGCCGAGCCCCAGCCCCGCCCCCATGCCCTTGGTGGTAAAGAACGGGTCGAAGATGCGCGCGGCGATGGCATCGGGCACGCCGGGGCCGCGGTCGCGGATGCGGATGGCGACGCGCCCGCCCTCGGCCCGCGCCAAAAGCGTGATGCGGCGATCCGCGCCGCCCTCGACCGCATCGGCGGCATTGGTGATCAGGTTCACCAGCACCTGCTGCAAGCGCGTCGGCCCTGCCCGCAGCGGCGGCAGGTCGGCGGGCACATCCACATCCAGCACCGCGTCGCTGCTGGCCAGCCGGGCGGCGACGATGGTGCGCGTCTCCTCCAGCAGCCCGGCCAGCGCCACCGCGCCCAGCACATCGTCGGGCTTGCGCGCGGCATGGCGCAGGTGCTTGCCGATGGCGGCCATCCGGTCCACCAGCGCCAGGATCTGCGCGATGTTTTCGCGCGCGCGGGTCAGGTCGCCGCGCTCGATCAGGATGGCGGCGCTGTCGGCATAGTTGCGCGCCGCCGCCAGCGGCTGGTTGATCTCGTGCGAAAGCGAGGCCGACATCTGCCCCAGCGCCGCCAGCTTGCCGACCTGCACCAGGCTGGCCTGGGCGGCGCGCAGCTCGGCCTCGGTGGCGCGGCGCTCGGCGATCTCCTGTTCAAGCTGGCTGTTGACCCGCGCCAGGTCGGCGGTGCGCTCGACCACGCGGCGCTCCAGTTCCGCCGTTGCGGCCAGGCGATCGGCGATGCGCGCCCGACGCTGGCGCCACATCATCAGCCCGATTCCCGCGACCGCGATCAGCAGCATGAGGCTCAGCACCGCCAGCCGCGCCTCGGCCCGCAGCTCGGCGCTGTCCAGCAGCACATGCACGGTCCAGCCCGCCCCCGGCATCTCCTCGGAGGCGGCGATATAGTCGTGGCTGCGCTGGGGCCCTTCTGCAAGGGCGGGCGGCAGGCGGAACACCGGCGCGCCGTGCAGCTCCAGCCGCTCGACCGGCAATTCGGCCAGCGGCGTGCCGGCATAACGGCGCGATGATTCGGTGCGCGCCAGCCGTTCCGGCGTCAGCGGCCGGATGCTGTGGTAAAGCCAGCTGGGTTCCGAGGACAGGAAGGCCGTGCCCTCGGGATCGGTCACCAGCACGCGATACTGGTTGCCGCGCCAGGAGGCCTCGATCCGGTCCACGCCGATCTTGACCGCGACGACGGCGCTGATCCGGCCGGTCTCGTCCGCGACCGGGGCCGAGAAGAAATAGCCCCGCACGCCGGACGTGGTACCGATGCCGTAGAACCGCCCCTGTCCGCCCGCCATGGCGTCGATGACATAGGGCCGGTAGCTGAAATTCTGCCCGACGAAACTGGCCGGGCCCTGATAGCCGGAATGGGCGATGGTCTCGCCATCGGGCAGGATCAGGTAGATGTCCGAGGCCTGCACCGCCTCGTTCTGCTCGGCCAGCCAGCGGTTCGTCTGCTGCCGCAGCGCGGCATTGCCGGGATCGGCGGCAAGCTCTCGGATCAGGTCCAGGTCGGCGACCAGTTGCGGCACCACCTCATAGCGCGCCAGGTCGGCATTGAGCGCGTTCACCGTCAGCCGCAGCGCGGTCGTGGCGCGGGCATGGCCTTCGCGGAAGTAATGCTGATGGGCAAGCTGCGCGCCCAGCCACAGGACGGCCGCCACGCAGGCCAGGCAGGACAGGACCAGCGGCCAGCGGCGCGGCCGCGGGTCTATGCGCATCCGAACCGGCGCATCCAAGGCATGCCTTCCTTCCCGCTCTCTCTCTCTCTCTCCCTGCGGCGGAATCTGACAGCAAGGCCGGCTGCGCGCAACCGGCCTCGTGCCAGGGTCAGGACAGCGCCCGGCGCACCGCCGCCCGGCCCGCCAGCGCGGCATAGGCGGCACCCGCGACCAGGAAGGTCGCCGGCGCCGACAGCGAGGCCGCCGTGCCGCCGGCGAAATGCAGCGCGAGCCCCGCACCCGAGGCCAGCAGCCAGGCCCCCAGCCCCGCCGGATTGACCGCGCGCGCATCCGCCAGGTCGGCGTCGCCGGCGCCGGCGCCGCGATCTGTCGCGATATGGACCAGCGCGATGCCGACCCAGGCCACGACGAAGATGCCCTGATAGGCCAGCGCCTGCAGGATATAGGCAAAGACATCGGCCAGCATCAGCGCATAGGCGATGGCGCCGACCACGCAGGCCCAGACCCATTTCGGCAGGTGCAGCCGGAAGGCGGTCTCGGCAAAGCTCTCCATGTTCACCGCGGCGAGGTAATAGTTCGCGGTGTTGATCCGGGTCTGCGAGATCCAGACGAAGGCGAGGCCCGCCACGCCCATCAGCTGCACCAGCGCGAAGACGACCGAGACCTCGGAGACCCCGCCCTCGGTCGGCAGGCTGGCGGCCAGGAAGATGCCGACAAGACCGTTGAGCAGGAAGGCCACGGCATAGAAGGGCGCGCCGAAGTTGATAATGGCGTGGAAGCGCGCATCCTCGGGCCGGCCGAAGCGGGCATAGTCATAGGTGAACATCATCAGGATCCAGACGCCCATATAGGCGGTGAAGCAGTCCCACCAGCCGCCGGCGGGCGCGCCGCCCTCGGGGCCAAGGTTCAGCCAGGCGTCCGAATAGCCGTATTCCGCCACCGCCAGCACCACCGCCGCGACCAGCCCCAGCAGGTAGAAGGGCAAAAGCACGCCGTTGAACTTGTCCAGCCAGTTCTGGATCGAGCCGAAGATCAGCGCCACCGAATAGACCGCCACCACCAGCGCCGCCAGCGGATAGGAGATGCCGGCATATTCCCGCAGGGCGACGGCGATCACCGAGCCCTCGAACACCGCGTAATAGATCGCGGTGGCAAAGAAGATCAGCGTCGCCACCGCCGCCCCGCTGCGCCCCAGCAGGATGCGCGAGAACAGCGAGACGCTGAGCCCGGTGCGGATCGCGTGCCGCACCAGCACCGCGTTCACCGCCGCATAGGCGATAACCGACAGCACCAGCCCGATGATGGCGTTCCTTGCGCCATAGGCCAGAGCCAGCGAGGCGGCGATGACCAGGTAGAACATGGCCGAGCAGACCGACCACCAGGCCATGGTCAGCGGCAGCCGGCCCATGCGCTGGTCGCGCGGCACCGGCCGGTCCGAAAATTCCAGTTCTTCCGAATTGTCCAAAGATCCAGCCATGGCTGAAGCTCCCTGTTTTGGTTCTTGTGATTGGTTCCGGATGGGCGGGGCCTGGCGCGGCCCCGCCCGGCCTTGGTCAGGCCTCGGCCAATGCCGCGGCCCTTTCGGGCGCAGCGCCGGCGGCGCTGGCCACGGTCACGACATAGACGCCGTTCTGGTCCAGTTCGGCGACCCAGCCCGGCTCGATGACGATGGTGGTCGTCACCTCCTGGATGACCGCCGGGCCGGTGACGACGTCGCCCGCGCCCAGCTTCGCGCCGTCATAGACCGGGGTCTCGTGCTTGCGGCCCGAGGCATCGAAGATCATCTCGCGCGTGCCCGACAGCGCCGCATGCGCGCCTGCGCCCTGCGCGATGCGCATCCGCGCCGGCCGCTCGACCGCGCCCGAGATGGCGCTTTCCACGTTCACCACCTCGACCGGGCTGTGCGGCTCGGCATAGGTGTAAAGCTCTTCGTGGCGGGCGTGGAAGGCGGCCTTGAGGCGTTCCAGCGCCGCCTCGTCGATCGGGAAGGGATCGACGCTGACCGTGCATTCATGCACCTGCCCGACATAGCGCATGTCCAGGCTGCGGCGGATGCCGATCCGGTCGGGCGCGAAATCGTCGGCCAGCAGGTCGGCGCGGCCCTTCTCCTCCAGCCGGGCGAAGGTCTCGTCCAGCCGCCTGGCCGCCTCGGCCCCTTCCAGCCACGCGGCGATGGGGGCCATGTAGTTGTATTTCACGTCCGAGATGATCTGCCCGAAGGCGCAAAGCCCCGAGGCGAGCTTGGAAACCAGCACCTTGCCGATGCCCATCTCGCGCGCCAGCGCCGTGATATGCGCGCCCGTGGCGCCGCCGGCGCAGTTCAGCACGAAGTCGCGCGGGTCGTAGCCCCGCTCGACTGAAACCCTGCGGATCGCATTCACCATATTGTTGTTGACGATGGTGAACATGCCATAGGCCGCGGTCTCGACGCTGATGCCCAGGGGCTCGGCCAGGTGCTTGCGGATCGCCTCGCGCGCCTTCTCGACGCTGAGCGGCAGGCGGCCGCCGACCAGGCCCTCGGGATTCAGGTAGCCCAGCACCAGGTTCGCGTCGGTCGTGGTCGGCCGCTCGCCGCCCTTGCCATAGCAGGCCGGACCGGGTTCCGAGCCCGCCGATTGCGGCCCCATCTGCATCAGCCCCATCGAGTCGATCCAGCCGATCGATCCGCCGCCCGCGCCCAGGGTTTCCACCTGAATCATCGGGATACCAATGCGATAGCGCAGAAAGTCGATGTTCTTTGACACATTGGCCTGCCCGTCGCGGGTCAGGGTGATGTCGAAGCTGGTCCCGCCCATGTCGACGGTGATGATGTCCTCAAGCCCGTAGGGCTCGCCCAGATAGAGCGCCGCGCGCGGCGCCGAGGCGGGGCCGGAATTGATCGCATAGACCGACTGGTCCGAGACCACCGACCCCAGCGCCAGCCCGCCGTTCGACTGGAAATAGCGCACCGGCTGACGCGCGCCGAGGCCTTGGAAATAGCCGTCCACCGCCTGCACGTAGCGCGACAGGATCGGCGCGAGATAGGCGTTCACGATGGCGGTCGAGGTGCGGGTATATTCGCGCACCTGCGGATAGAGCTGGCTACCGACGGTCAGGCGCGCCTCGGGCATCATCTCGCGCACGATCTCGGCGGCGCGGAGTTCGTGATCGGGATGCAGGACCGACCAGACGAAGCTGATGGCGACCGATTCGACGCCCTCGCGCAGGAAATGCCGGCAGGCCTCGCGCACCTCGTCCTCGTTCAGCGGCGTGTGGACGGCGCCGGTCGAGATCACCCGCTCGCTGATCCCGCGCCGCAGGTAGCGCGGCACCAGCATGGTCGCGGGCGGATAGTCCGGGTCGTAGCGATAGCCGTCCTCCTTGTGGCCGAGGCGGATCTCGATGCTGTCCTCGTGGCCCTTGGTGGCGATCAGCCCGGTCCTGGCGCCGCTATGGGTGATCAGCGCATTGAGCCCGACCGTGGTGCCGTTGATGCACAGGTCGGCGTTCGAGACGAGGTCGCGCGGGCCGATGCCCGTCTCCTCCTCGATCACGGCCAGGCCGTTCCTGATGGCCAGGGTCGGATCCTGCGGGGTGGAGAGCGCCTTGAAGATGCGCAAGCCCCCCTCGCGGTCGGCGAGGATGAAATCGGTGAAGGTGCCGCCGGCGTCGATGCCAAGGCGATATTGGTGTTTCATGGCGGGTTCCATCTTTGGCTGCGGTTCGCGGGTCCGGCGCCGGGGGCTTCGCGCCCCCGGACCCCCGCGGGGTATTTGGAAAACGGCGAAAGCCTTAGGCGGCGCGCAGGGCGGCGGTGGCGGCGTGATCGACGGCGAGGGTCGCGGCATCGGCGATGACGACGCCATAGTCGAGCCGCGCGCCCTCGAGGCTGACGAGGCCGTTCCTGACATCCTCGACCACCTTCTCGACCGGGCGGGCATAGGGGTCGCCGTAGCCGCCGCCGCCGGGATTGCGGTTCGCGGCGCGCTCGCCGGGCTGGATGGTCTCGATGACGTTTTCGGTGATGACCTGCGTCTCGCCGCCCCGCGTCACTTCCAGCCGGCCGACCTTGGGCGGGATCAGGGTGGAACGGGCGCCGGCCGCGCCCATGGCCGGGATGCGGCGGCCCTCGCCGAAGGTGACCAGCGTCATCGGGCTGTCCAGCGGCTCGACCTCCCAGCAGGTGCCCGAGCCGCCGCGGAACTGGCCGGCGCCGCCCGAATCCTGCATCAGGGAATAGCGGTGGATGATGATCGGATAGCTGTGCTCCAGCATCTCGATATCGCCCGAGGTCAGCGCGCCGAAGCAGCATTCCGGCCCGCAGGCATGCCAGCCGTCCTGGCTGGCCGTGGCCCCCGCCCCCGAGATGATCGAGGCCAGCACCATGGTCACATATTCCTCGTCATGGCGCTTGTCCCAGCCGGCGATGTTGCAGCCATTGGCATGGCCCCAGCTGGCCGAGACCTTGGCCGGCGCCGCCTGTTCGAAGGCCAGCCGCACCGCATCGGTCAGCGTCTCCATCGGCGTGGTGGTGCAGTTCATGTGCGGCGCGGGGGATTTCGCGTTGCAGAGCGTGCCCCGGGGCCCCATGTCGGTGGTCACGCAGCGATAGAGCCCCTCGTTATAGGGCGGCGGGAGCTGCGCGAACATCATCAGCCCCAGATAGACGCCGGAATGGCTGTTGCCTTCGTAGCTGTTGATGAAATAGGGCACCTGCGGCGGCGAGCTGATGGCGATGTGGCAGCCGTCGCCCTGGATCGTCACCGTGGCGGTGATGTCCATGTCGCCGAAGCCGTGGCCCGCATCCTCGAGCACCGCCGTGCCGGTATAGGTGCCGTCGGGAACCTGGGCGATGAGCTTGCGCATATGCGCCTCGGCCATGTCCAGCAGCTCGGCGATGCAGTCCTGCACCACCTGCTTGCCATATTTGTCCATCAGCCGGACCAGGTTGCGGGCGCCGACCTGGCAGGCGCCGATCAGGGCATTGAAATCGCCCTCCTGGTCGCGGCGCGCGCGCATATTGGTCAGGATCAGGTTCATCACGTCATGGCGCGGTCTGCCGCGATCCCAGAGCTTGACCGGCGGGATGCGCAGCCCCTCGGCATAGATCTCGGTCGCGTTGGGGTTGTAGCCGGCGGGCACCGGGCCGCCGATATCGGTCAGGTGGCCCTTGCAAACGGTCCAGAACACCAGCTCGCCCTGGTAGAAGACCGGGTAATACATGCAGGTGTCGATGATATGGCTGCCGCCATGGGCCGGATCGTTGTGCAGGATCAGGTCGCCCTCGTGGATGTCGCCCTGAAAGAATTTCGCCACCGATTTCATCGCCGGGATCAGGCTGCCGAGGTGGATGGGGATGTCCTGGCCCTGCAGGATCATCTCGGGCGTGTGGTTGAAGAGCGCGGTCGAATAATCATGCGCGAGGTTGAAGACCGAGCTGCGGGCGGTCTGTTCCAGCGTCAGCGTCATCTCGCGCTGCGTGGTCTCGAGCACGCCCCGCACCACCGAAAGCGTGATGGGGTCGGGTTTGGGTCTGGTCATGGCATTTCCCTGTCTGGGCCGCATGGGCGCGCACGGGCAGGGCAGCCGGGAAACGGCTGGTTCATGGTCTTTTCTCCCTGCGGCGTGCCGCCTGGCGCGGCATCTTTTCGGTTGGACCATGGTGCGGCGGCAGCGGCGCCCGGTCTTGGCGCTGGGTGCGGAGAAACTTGTCGCTGGGCGCAGCCCTGCCGATCCATGCGGCAGGATCTGGCGCCTGCCCCGCGCGCACGTTTTCTTTTGCCCGATTGCTCGCGGCGCGCTACGAATCGCGGAACCGATGCGGGGAGGCGCATCATGACCCTGGAAAGCTACAGCACCGCCGCGGCCGCGCCGCCCGAGCGCGCGGCGCATTGGTCGGCCATCATCGCGGATACCTATTTTCCGCTGCAGCTGAGCTATCGCGACCCCGCCACCTTCCAGGGCCGGCTGGAACGGCGCGGCATGGGGCAAGTGTCGCTGTCGCGGCTGCGCACCGAGCCGGCGCGCTATGAGCGGGTGCCCGGCCTGATCCGGCAGGGCGAGGCCGAGGAATACCTGGTCACCATTCCCAGCCTGGCGCCGGTGCTGTTTCGCCAGCTGGGCCGCGACATCACCTGCGCCCCCGGCGGCTTCATCGTCGAGCGCGGCGACGAGCCCTATCGCTTCGCCTATCAGGCGCGCAACGACCTGTTGGTGATGAAGATCGCCCGCAGCGCGCTGGCCGAAAGGCTGCGCCAGCCGGACCGGCTTTGCGCCACGGTCTTCGACGGGCGCGAGGGCCTGGGCGGCCTGTTCGCCGAGACGGTGCGCCGCGCCCATGCCCTGCCCGCCGATTCCGCGGCGGCAGACGTGCTGGGCCGGCACCTGATCGAGTTGCTGGCGCTGGCGCTGGACCGGCAGGCGGAAACCGACGGCGGCGCTGCCACGGCGGTCCGCGCCGCGCATCTGAAGCGCGCGCAGGACGCGATCCTGCGCAGCCTGACCGATCCGGCCCTGTCGCCCGAGACGGTGGCGGCGGCCTGCGGCATCTCGAAACGCTATCTGCACGACCTGTTCGGCGATACCGGGACCACGGTGGCGCAATTCATCCGCGAGGCGCGGCTGAAGGCGGCGCGGGACATGCTGCAGATGCCGGGCGACCTGTCCCTGGCCGCCGTCGCCTATCGCTTCGGCTTCAGCGACCAGGCGCAATTCTCGCGGCTGTTCCGGGCCATGTTCGGCCAGACCCCCAGCGGCTATCGCGCCGCCTGCCGCGCGGGGCGGCAGGGCTAGGGTTCAGCCCTGAAAGCGCCAGTCGCCCTCGCCGAGCGCCGGGGCGGCGCGTTCCGTCACCAGCGGGCTGCGCGAGAAGCGCAGCGGGCTGCGCAGCCCGGCGATGCCCTCGGGCGCGATGCGCAGGCCGCGGGCCTGCACCTGCGGCTCGGCCAGGGCCTCGGCCACGTCGTTGACCGGGCCCGCGGGGACGCCCGCCTCTTCCAGCAAGGCGATCAGCGCGCTGCGGGCAAAGCGGCACGTGGCATCGGCCAGAAGCGGCACCAGCCGCGCGCGGTTCGCCACGCGGGCGGGGTTGGTGGCGTAATCCGGGTCGGTCGCCAGACCGGCCAGATCCAGAACCCGGCACAGCGCCGCGAACTGTCGATCATTGCCGCAGGCGATGATCAGATGCCCGTCCGAAGCCGGGAAAAGCTGGTAGGGCACGATATTGGGATGCGCATTGCCCAGCCGATGCGGCACCGCGCCGCCCAGCAGGTAATTCGTTGCCTGATTGGCCAGCACCGCCACCCCGCAATCCAGCAGCGACAGGTCCAGATGCTGGCCCAGGCCCGAACGCGCCCGCTCGGCCAGCGCCGCCTGCACGGCGATCACCCCGTAAAGCCCGGTGAAGATGTCGATCCAGGCGACGCCGACCTTCTGCGGCTCGCCCTGCGGATCGCCGGTCAGGTCCATGATGCCCGACATGCCCTGGATCAGGAAATCATAGCCCGGCTGCACCGCGCGCGGCCCGTCCTGCCCGAAGCCGGTGATCGAGGCATAGACCAGCCGCGGATTGCGCGCCGAAAGCGTCTGGTAGTCCAGCCCGAACTTGCGCAGCCCCCCCAGCTTGAAATTCTCGATCACCACATCGGCCTGGTCGATCAGCGCCCGCAACCGCTCCAGGTCGGCGGGATCGTTGAAATCGCAGGTGACGGAACGCTTACCGCGGTTGGCGGCGTGGAAATAGGCCGCGACCCGCTCGGTGGTCCCGTCGGCGCGCGGCCGCTCGATGAAGGGCGGGCCCCAGCGGCGGGTATCGTCGCCCTCGGGCGCCTCGACCTTGATCACCTCGGCGCCCAGGTCGGCCAGCGTCTGGCCGATCCACGGCCCGGCAAGGATGCGCGCCAGTTCGACGACGCGCAGCCCCTTCAGCGCCGGCTGATCCATCACGCGAACGCCTGGATGCCGGTCTGCGCCCGGCCCAGGATCAGCGCATGCACGTCATGCGTGCCCTCATAGGTGTTCACCGTTTCCAGGTTCTGCGCGTGCCGCATGACGTGATAGCCGATCTGGATGCCGTTGCCGCCATGCATGTCGCGGGCCTGGCGGGCGATCTCCAGCGCCTTGCCGCAATTGTTGCGCTTGACGATGGAGATCATCTCGGGCGCGAACTTGCCCTCGTCGAAAAGCCGCCCGACCCGCAGGCTGGCTTGCAGGCCCAGGGCGATCTCGGTCTGCATGTCGGCGAGCTTTTTCTGGTAAAGCTGCGTCGCGGCCAGCGGGCGGTTGAACTGGTGGCGATCCAGCCCGTATTGCCGGGCGCGGAACCAGCAATCCTCGGCCGCGCCCATCGCGCCCCAGGAAATGCCATAGCGCGCGCGGTTCAGACAGCCGAAGGGACCGCCCATGCCCTCGATATTCGGAAGCAGCGCGTCCTCGCCAACCTCGACATTCTCCATCACGATCTCGCCGGTGATCGAGGCGCGCAGGCTCAGCTTGCCCTCGATCTTGGGCGCCGAAAGGCCGGGCGTGCCCTTGTCCAGCACGAAGCCGCGCACCTTGCCGCCATGCGCCTCGGACTTGGCCCAGACCACGAAGACATCGGCGATGGGCGCGTTCGAGATCCACATCTTGGACCCGTTCAGCACATAGCCGCCCTGGGTCTTGCGGGCCACGGTGCGCATCCCGGCGGGGTCGGAGCCCGCGTCCGGCTCGGTCAGGCCGAAGCAGCCGATGAACTCGCCCGAGGCCAGTTTCGGCAGGTATTTCTGCTTCTGCGCCTCGCTGCCATAGGCCTCGATCGGGAACATCACCAGCGAGCTTTGCACCGAGGCCATCGAGCGATAGCCCGAATCGATGCGCTCGATCTCGCGCGCGACCAGCCCATAGGCGACGTAAGAGGCGCCGACGCCGCCATAGGCCTCGTCCACGGTGACGCCCAGCAGGCCCGAGGCACCCATCTCGCGGAATATCTCGGGATCGGTTTCCTCGTTCAGATAGGCGGCCTCGACGCGCGGCGCCAGCCGGTCGGCGGCAAAGGCCGCGGCGGTGTCGCGGATCATCCGCTCTTCCTCGGTCAGCTGATCCTCAAGCAGGAACGGGTCGGACCACGAGAAAGGGCTGCCCTTGTGCGATTTCGTCGTCACGTCATGCCTCATGCGCTGATGCTTGTCGGATCATTCATTACCGCTTTCAAACCGGGCCGGAAAATGGATAATCCTCATTACTTCATGCATGGGGTGAATGTTCTTGCGGCAAAGGCGCTTTCTTCCGAACCTCAGCCTGCTGCTGGCCTTCGATGCGGTGATGCGCACGGGTTCGGTCACCGGCGCGGCGCAGGATCTGGGGCTGACGCAAAGCACGGTCAGCCGGCTGCTGCAAAGCCTGGAGGCGCAGCTGGGGCAGGAGCTGTTCATCCGCCACAAGAAGCGCCTGACCCCGACCGAGGCGGCCGAGCGGTATTTCCGCGACATTTCCGCCGCGCTCGACCTGATCCAGCGCGGCAGCATGTCGCTGATCGCCAATCCCGACGGCGGCAGCCTGGACCTGGCCGTGCTGCCGACCTTTGCCACGCGCTGGCTGGCGCCGCGGCTGCCGGATTTCCTGTCGGCCCATCCGGGGGTTTCGATCAACCTGACCACCCGCTTCCGTCGCTTCAACTTCGACGAAGAGCCCTTTGACGCGATGATCTTTTACGGCCGGGACGACTGGCCGCGGGCCGAGCACCTGAAGCTGTTCGATGAACGCCTCACCGCCTGCGCTTCGCCCGATCTTCTGGCCCGGCGGCCTGTAACGGCGCCCGCCGATCTGGCGGGAATGGTGCTGCTGCAATTGCCGACCCGCCCGGACGCCTGGCAAGCATGGTTCCGGGGCCAGGGCGCCGAGCCGCCGGCGCCGCTGGACGGGATGATGATGGACCAGTTCTCGATGATGATCCAGGCGGCAATCTCGGGGCTGGGGATCGCGCTGCTGCCCGATTACCTGGCCCGGGTCGAGATCGCCGAGGGCCGGCTGGCGCCGGTGCTTCGGCAGGGCGTGCCGGGCAGCGGCGCCTATTGGCTGGCCTGGCCGGCGCGCAAGGCCGGGCTGAAGCCGCTGGCGGCCTTTCGCGACTGGCTCGCCGCCCGCATGGCGCTGGACGGCATGGGTTAGGGGCCGCCCGCCTTCAGGCCGGGACCAGCGCCGCCTCGATGGCCGCTTCCAGGATCGCCAGCGCCTCGGACAGCTGCGCGTCGGGGATGGTCAGCGGCGGCAGCAGGCGGATGACGTTGTAGCGCGTGCCGCAGGACAGCAGGATCAGCCCGCGCGCCTCGGCCTCGGCCACGATGGCGGCGGTCAGTTGCGCGTCGGGCTGGCTGCGGTCGCCGGGCTGCACCAGCTCGAAAGCGTTCATCGCGCCAAGCCCGCGCACGTCGCCGATGGCCGAGAAGCGTTCGGCCAGCTTTTGCAGGCGCGAGCGGATGGCCGAGCCGATTTCCTCGGCGCGGGCGCAAAGGTCTTCGTCCTCGATCACCTCCAGCACCGCCAGCGCGGCGGCGATGGCCAGCGGGTTGCCGGCATAGGTGCCGCCCAGCCCGCCCGGCGCGGGCGCGTCCACGATCTCGGCCCGGCCGGTGACGGCGGACAGCGGAAAGCCCCCGGCCAGCCCTTTGGCCATGGTCACCAGGTCGGGCGCGACGCCGGAATGCTGGAACCCGAACATGCGGCCGGTGCGGGCCATGCCGGCCTGGATCTCGTCGCCGATCAGCACGATGCCGTGGCTGTCGCAGATGCGGCGCAGCGCGGCCAGGAACTCGGGCGGCGCGACGTTGAAGCCGCCCTCGCCCTGCACCGGCTCGACGATGATCGCCGCCACCCGCCGGGGGTCGATGGACGAGGCCAGCAGCGTCTCCAGATGTGCGACGGCCTGCGCGACCGACACGCCCGCCATGGCGTTGGGGAAGATCGCGTGGTGAATCTCGGGCGGCATGGTGCCGAAACCGGCCTTGTAGGGCGCCACCTTGCCGGTCAGCGC
Organism: Paracoccus pantotrophus; assembly: GCF_008824185.1. NCBI lineage: Bacteria > Pseudomonadati > Pseudomonadota > Alphaproteobacteria > Rhodobacterales > Paracoccaceae > Paracoccus > Paracoccus pantotrophus. Next base: position 522,250 of record NZ_CP044423.1, on the reverse strand, counting down.
CATGCCCAGAAGCGTGCGGCCATGGAAGGCGCCGTTGAAGGCGATCACGCCCGAGCGCCCGGTAAAGGCCCGCGCCATCTTCACCGCATTCTCGACCGCCTCGGCGCCGGTGGTGGCGAACATGGTCTTTTTCGCGAAATCGCCGGGGGTCAGCGCGTTCAGCCGCTCGGCCAGGGCGACATAGGATTCATAGGGCGCGACATGGAAGCAGGTATGGGTGAAGTCCTGCATCTGGCGCTGGACCGCCTCGATCACCTTGGGATGGCGATGGCCGGTGTTGTTCACCGCGATGCCGGCGGCGAAATCCAGCATCCGCCGGCCCTCGGCGGTCCAAAGCTCGGCATTCTCGGCCCGGACGGCATAGATGTCCCGCGTGCCGACACCCCGCGCCACCGCCGCCTTGCGCCGCTCGATCAACTGCTTCGATTCCATGTGCAGACCTCCATGCTGATGGAATCGGCTTACACGATGCTCAATATTTTGAGCAACGACTTTCTTCGATCTGCGGCAGGATGCGGAACTGGTGCGCAACCCCCGGCCCTGCTAACCTGCCGCAAAACGGCATCGGGGCAAGGATGAGCGATTTCGACGTGGGCGCGCGGCTGAAAGAGCTGCGCAGCGCGGCAAACATGTCGCAGCGGCAGCTGGCCGAGGCTTCGGGCGTGCCGCATGGCCAGATCTCGATGATCGAGACCGGGCGCTCCAGCCCCTCGGTCGCCTCGCTGCGCAAGATCCTTGGCGGGCTGGGCGTCACCATGTCCGAGTTCTTCGAGCCCGACCTGCCGCAAAGCCCGCAACCCTTCTTCACCCCGGCCGAGTTGCGCGACCTGACCTCGCGGCTTTATTCCGCCGCGCAGGGGCCGGTCGGGCGCATGACCCTGCGCCAGGTCGGCGACGCGCGGCTGCACAACCTGCAAATCTTGCACGAACGCTATGAGCCGGGCGCCGATACCGGCGAGACCATGCTGGCCCATCACGGCAGCGAGGGCGGCATCGTCATCGCCGGCGAGATCGAGCTGATCGTGGCCGACCAGAGCCGGGTGCTGAAGGCGGGCGACAGCTACCTCTTCGCCTCGACCCAGCCGCACCGCTTCCGCAACATCTCGGACCGCGAGGCGGTGGTGGTCAGCGCCTGCACCCCGCCCTATCTCTAGCCCCTGATTTCTAACCCCTGCGGGTGACGAAGCGGGTCTGCAGATAGGCGCCGATCGCCTCGGAACCGCCCTCGGTCCCCATGCCGGAATCGCCGATGCCGCCAAAGGGCAATTCCGGCAGCGACAGGCCGATATGGTTGATGGTCAGCATTCCGGCCTGGATTTCATCCTGCAACCGCTGCGCGCGGGCCGAACTGCCCGTCCAGGCATAGCTGGCCAGGCCATAGGGCAGCCGGTTCGCCTCGGCAAAGGCCTCGTCGTCGCTGCTGAACCGGTTGACCACGGCGATGGGGCCGAAGGGTTCCTCGTTCATCACCGCCGCATCCGCCGGCACGTCGGTCAGCACGGTCGGGGCAAAGAACCAGCCTTCGTTGCCGATCCGCGCCCCGCCGGTCGCCAGCCGCGCGCCGCGGTCCAGCGCGTCCCGGATCAGCCGCTCGATGGCGGGGATGCGGCGCTCATTCGCCAGCGGCCCCATGGCGCTGTCCGGGTCCATGCCCGGCCCGACCTTGGCGGCGGCCAGTGCGGCGGTGAAACCTTCGGTGAAGCGGTCTGCCACCGCCTCTTGCACCAGGAAGCGGGTGGGCGAGATGCAGACCTGCCCGGCATTGCGCAGTTTCGCGGCCGCCATGGCCGCCACCGCCGCATCGACATCGGCATCGTCGAAGACCAGTACCGGCGCATGGCCGCCCAGCTCCATGGTCCCCGGCTTCATGTGCAGCCCCGCCAGCGCCGCCAGCTGCTTGCCCACCGCCGTCGAGCCGGTGAAGGACACCTTGCGGATCACCGGATGCGGGATCAGGTAGCCCGAGATTTCGGCCGGGTCGCCATAGACCAGGTTCACCACCCCCGCCGGCACCCCGGCATCGGCAAAGCAGCGGATCAGTTCGGCCGGCGAGGCCGGAGTTTCCTCGGGCGCCTTGACGATGATGGTGCAGCCCGCCGCCAGCGCGGCGGAAACCTTGCGAACCGCCTGATTGATCGGGAAATTCCACGGCGTGAAGGCGGCGACCGGGCCCAGCGGCTCCTTGACCGTCAGCTGGGTGACACCCGGCACGCGGGGCGGGATGACCTGGCCATAGCTGCGGCGCGCCTCTTCGGCGAACCATTCGATGATCTCGGCCCCGGCCAGGGTCTCGGTCCGCGCCTGGGCCAGCGGCTTGCCCTGTTCGGCGACCATCAGCGCGGCGATGGGCTCGGCGCGCTCGCGCAAGAGCGCCGCCGCCTTGCGCATCAGGTCCGAGCGGTGCAGCGGCGAACTGCGCCGCCATTCCACAAAGGCGCGGTCGGCGGCGGCCAGCGCCTGATCCAGGTCGGCGAGGCCGGCATGGGCGACGCGGCCGATCTCGGCGCCGGTGGCCGGGTTCAGAACCGGCAGGCTGCGCCCGTCCTGCGCCGGACGCCAGATTCCGTCGATGAAAAGCTGCGTGTTCGGATAGCTCATCCTGTCCCCCTGCTGGAATCGGCCGTCGGCCGGTCCGGTCATAGGGCTAGGCCGGGCGGTTTTCAATCCAATTGCTCAATATCCTGAACGCAGACTTTCTGCGTGATTGCGCATCGGCCGGAGCCCGGCCCTAGCCTCCCCCGCCGCCGCCGAACAACAGGTTGAAGAAGCGCGAGCCGATGATGAACGAGCCGACGGTGACGATCCCGGCCGCCAGCGTCATCTTGGTTCCCAGGGGCACCTCTGCCCCGGATTTCGTCCGACCGAACAGCTGAAAGAAGAAGGCCAGGATCACGACAAAGGACGGCAGCAGGTTTTCCAGCAAGGTATCCTTGCTCAGATAGGTCAGATAGGCGACCAGTAGCCCGATAAAGGAAAAGAATGTCAGTTCGAACGGCGCGAGAACCTTTTCCCCTTCATCGAAGCGGATGAAAAGCAGCAGGACCAGCGGAAAGGTGATCGCGAAGAATATGGCAGGCAGCAGGTCCGAAAGCGCCAAAAGGAAATTGAAAAGCGAAAGCTGGGCCCGAGAGACGACGTTGCTCCAGTCCAGCAGCATCTAACCCTGCCCCAGGCGGCAAGGATCGCTGGCATAGCAACTATGCAGGCGATCCCTGGAACTGGCGGCCTCGTCGCGATAAATGCCCATGAACTGATCGTAAAGCCGATAATACCGGCTGGAAGCCTTGTTCGAGACCGAACATTGCCCGCGTTCCTCGGCGATCCGGCGGTCGTAATTGCCTTTCTCGTTCGGGGAAAGGTCGCCCCTGCCGGCGGCCGCACTCACCCTGGCCTCGACAATAAGCAGATCGCGGCAGATCTGCTCTATCGCCTCGTTGAACGCCTCAAGATGCGTGACTCGGTAAAGCTCCAGATCCCGGCGATACCTGATCAGGCTGTCCAGCTTTTTCAGGCTGTTATCGACCTGCGGAAAAGCTTCGCTCAGCAACTGCCGCCGGGTCTGCACATCAATCGGGACCGGGAAGCCGAAATCGTCTCCGTCCTGGGCGAAGGCCCCCGTGCCCAGGAAAGAAACCGCCAGTAAAACGAAGGCAACCCGCATACCATTCCCCGATGTGGCGCGAATCCATGCTGCCACAACCCGGGGGATGAGTCATCCGTCCATCTTCAATGCCTGGATGAATGCCGTCTGCGGGATCTCGACCTTGCCGAACTGGCGCATCTTCTTCTTGCCGGCCTTTTGCTTTTCCAAGAGCTTCTTCTTGCGCGTCGCATCGCCGCCATAGCATTTCGCCGTCACGTCCTTGCGCAGCGCCGAAAGCGTCTCGCGCGCGATCACCCGGCTGCCGATGGCGGCCTGGATCGGGATCTTGAACATGTGGCGCGGAATCAGCTCCTTCAGCTTTTCCACCATCGCCCGGCCGCGGCTTTCGGCACGGTCGCGGTGGACCATGATCGCCAGCGCGTCCACCGGCTCGTCATTCACCAGGATCGACATCTTGACCAGATAATCCTCGCGATATTCGCTGATCTGGTAATCGAAGCTGGCATAGCCCTTGGTCACGGATTTCAGCCGGTCGTAGAAATCGAAGACCACCTCGGCCAGCGGCAGGTCATAGACCACCATCGCCCGGTTGCCGGCATAGGTCAGGTCCATCTGGATGCCGCGGCGGTCCTGGCAAAGCTTCAGCACGTCGCCCAGGTATTCGTCGGGCACCATGATCGTGGCCTTGATGCGCGGCTCCTCGATATGGTCGATCAGCGTCAGGTCGGGCATGTCGGCGGGGTTGTGCAGCTCGCGCACCTCGCCGTCGCGCATGTGCAGCCGGAACACCACCGAGGGCGCGGTGGTGATCAGGTCCAGGTCGTATTCGCGCTCCAGCCGGTCGCGGATCACCTCGAGGTGCAGAAGGCCCAGGAAGCCGCAGCGGAAGCCGAACCCCAGCGCGGCCGAGGTCTCCATCTCGTAGGAGAAGCTGGCATCGTTCAGCGCCAGCTTCTCGATGGCGTCGCGCAGCGCCTCGAAATCATTGGCATCGACCGGAAAGAGGCCGCAGAACACCACCGGCTGCGCCGGCTTGAAGCCCGGCAGCGGCTTGTCGGTGCCCTTGCGCTCATGCGTGATGGTGTCGCCGACGCGGGTGTCGCGCACCTGCTTGATCGAGGCGGTCAAAACGCCGATCTCGCCCGGCCCCAGCTCGGCAATGTCCTGCATCTGCGGCCGCAGCACGGCGAGCTTGTCGATGCCGTAGACGGCATTGGTCTGCATCATGCGGATGCGGTCGCCCTTGCGGATCACCCCGTCCATGACCCGGATCATCACCACGACGCCCAGATAGGGGTCATACCACGAATCGACCAGCATCGCCTTCAAGGGCGCGTCGCGGTCGCCCTTGGGGGCCGGCAGGCGGGTGACGATGGCCTCCAGCACCTCGGGGATGCCAAGGCCGGTCTTGGCCGAGATCTCGATGGCGTCATGGGCGTCGATGCCGATCACGTCCTCGATCTGTTCCTTGACGCGGTCGGGCTCGGCGGCGGGCAGGTCGATCTTGTTCAGCACCGGCACGATCTCGTGCCCGGCGTCGATGGCCTGATAGACATTGGCCAGGGTCTGCGCCTCGACCCCCTGCGTCGCGTCCACGACCAGCAGGCTGCCCTCGACCGCGCGCATCGACCGGCTGACCTCATAGGCGAAGTCGACATGGCCGGGGGTGTCGATCAGGTTCAGCACATAGGTCCGCCCGTCTCGCGCGGGGTATTCGATGCGCACGGTGTTGGCCTTGATGGTGATGCCCCGCTCGCGCTCGATATCCATGCTGTCGAGCAGCTGGGCCTTCATGTCGCGTTCGGCGACCGTACCCGTCAGCTGGATCAGGCGGTCGGCCAGGGTGGATTTGCCGTGGTCGATATGGGCCACGATCGAGAAATTGCGGATGAGGTCAAGGTCGGTCATGGCCGGGCTATACAAGGGCTTTGGCGTTGCGGAAAGAGGGTTCATGAGGCGGTGACGAAACCGGCCTCGCGCAGCCGGCGGCGGCGCAGCGCGGCCTCGCGCCACATGGTGTAGCAGCCCGAGCCGACGATGATCGCGGCGCCGGTCAGCGTCAGCGCATCCGGACGCTCGCCGAAGACCAGGAAGGCCAGGATCAGGGCAAAGACCAGCCTTGCATAGCGATAGGGGGCAAGCGCCGAGGCCTCGCCCACGCGGGTTGCGGTGACCAGCAGCGCATAGCCGCCGACGCCCAGGGTGATGCAGGCCAGCAACAGCAGCCATTGCCGCGGGCTGGGCAGGACGAAGTCCTGCCCCAGCACCAGCCCCATCAGCACCGCGGCGATCAGGATGGCGAAGAAGGCCGAGGCGGCCAGCTGGTCGGAATGGATATGCGCCGGCACGCGGCGGGTGGCGATGTCGCGCGCCGCCAGCCCCACCACCGCCAGCAGCGCCATCAGCGACACCGGCTGGAACCCCGCCAGTCCCGGCCGGATCACCAAGAGCACGCCCAGGAAGCCGACGATGATCGCGCTCCAGCGCCGCCAGCCGACCGGCTCGCCCAGAAACAGCGCCGCGCCCAGCACGATGGCCAGGGGCAGCGCCTGCATGATCGCCGAGGTTGAGGACAGCTCGGTCAGCGCCAGCGCCACGACGATGCCGATCGAGCCAACCGCCTCGGCCAGGTTGCGAAACAGCACGATGGGCCGGACCAGGTCGCGGGTGAACAGCCGCCCACGCTTGAGCTTCAGCATGGCGCCAAAGGCAAGAAAGCCCAGAAGCCCGATCAGGGCCAGCACCTGCGCATAGGGCAGTTCGGCCGCAAGCAGCTTGATGAACATGTCCTCGAAGGCGAACAGCACCATCGAGACGACCATCAGGATCGCGCCACGGAAGTTTTCGGTGACCATTGGTCGCAGCCTCATGAGGGGGAGTTGCGCCCGTGGCGCCGCGACGCGATCATAGGCTGCTTCCCGGACAAGCGAAAGGCCGGGCCAGACGAAAAACGGGTGAAAGGACGGGCCGATGAAATTCCGCGTCGAGGACATGAGCTGCGGCCATTGCACGGCGGCCATCGAAAAGGCGGTGGCCGAGGCGGGCGGCAGGGCCGCGACCGACCTCGCCAGCCGCAGCGTCACGGTCGAGGGGCTGGATGCCGCCCGCGCGGCCGAGGTGATTCGCGACGCCGGCTATACGCCCGAACCGGCCTGACCGCATATCTTGGGGCGCGCGCCCCCGCGGCCGCCATCCTTTGGCCCCCTGCGCCGCCCCGCCGCAATTGAGGCAAGGGGCGGCTTCTGCTAAGCTCCGCCGGACAAGAGCGCGGCGGAAAGAGGGTGCGCAGCCCCGTTGCCGTGGCAGGAGCCGAGGAGACAGAGATGTTCAACCGATTGATGATCGCCGCCGCCGCGGTGGTGCTGACCACGCCGCTCGCCGTGGCAGGCCCGATCGATTCCGCCTGCATCCGTTCGGAGCGGGGCGCCCGCAACGGCCAGGCCTGTCGCTGCATCCAGCAGGTCGCCGACCAGACGCTGTCGCGCTCGGACCAGCGCCGCGCGGCGCGCTTCTTCCGCGACGCCGATGCGGCGCAAGAAGTGCGCATGTCGAAAAGCGATGCCGACAACGCCTTCTGGGCCCGCTACAAGAATTTCGCCGCCGCGGCCGAGGCCTATTGCGCACGCTGAGCCGGGGATGCGCATCACCGTGCTGACGGGGGCAGGCATCTCGGCCGAAAGCGGAATCAGGACGTTCCGTGCCACCGACGGGCTGTGGGAAGAGCACCGCATCGAGGACGTCGCCACGCCCGAGGGCTTTCGGCGCGACCCGGCGCTGGTGCATCGCTTCTACAACCAGCGCCGCGCCGATGCCGCCCGCGCCCGGCCCAACGCGGCGCATCGGGCTCTGGCGCGGCTGGCGCAACGGCACGAGCTAACCCTGGTCACGCAGAACGTGGACGACCTGCACGAGCGCGGCGGCTCGGCCGAGGTGATCCACATGCATGGCAGCCTGCTCGGCGCGCTCTGCGCCGGCTGCGGCCACCGCTGGCCGGCGGCGCTGGTGATGCGCCCGCCCGATCCCTGCCCGGCCTGCGGCAAGGCCCTGGCCCGGCCCGACATCGTCTGGTTCGGCGAGATCCCCTATCACATGGAGCGGATCTGGAAGGCGGTCGAAAGCGCCGAGCTCTTTGCCGCCATCGGCACATCGGGCCTAGTCTATCCCGCCGCCGGCCTGGCCCAGCACGCCCGCCGCAACGGCGCCCATACCATCGAGCTGAACCTGGCTGCCTCGGCCGTCAGCCGCGACTTCGCCGAACGCCGCCTCGGCGCCGCGACCGAGGTGGTGCCGCAATGGGTGGATGCGCTCTGCCCCTAGGCGCCGCCTTCCGGCTTCTTTCTTGTGCAAATATCCTGGGGGAACGCCGCGCCGGCCCCGTCGAGGGGCCGGCGCGGCGTGGGGGCAAAGCCCCCCGGCCCCCATCTCGCAGCCACCGCGCTTGACCATGGCGCCGCAATCGGCCACCCCTGGCCTGCCCCGCAACCCCAAGGCCCGCGATGACCCGCACCATCCTTGCCAATGCCCGCCTGATCCTGCCCGAGACCGTGACCCCCGGCGCGCTGGTGCTGGAGGACGGCGCCATCGCCGCGATCCAGCCGGGCAGCGCCGTGCCGGCCGGCGCGCTGGACATGCAGGGCGACTATCTTGCCCCCGGCATGGTCGAGCTGCATACCGACAACCTGGAACGCCACATCCGTCCCCGCCCCGGCGTGGACTGGCCCCATGCCGGGGCCATCCTGGCGCATGACGCCGAACTGGCGGGCTGCGGCATCACCACGGTCTTCGACGCCATGCGCGTGGGCTCGATCCCGAACGAGGGGCCAGACCAGGATTACGACAAATATGCCCGCGAACTGGCGCATGAACTGGCCGCGCTACGGGCTCGGGGGGCGCTGCGCATCAGCCATTTCCTGCACCTGCGCGCCGAGATCTGCTCGCAGACCCTGCTGGCGGAACTCGACGAGTTCGGCCCCGAGGACCGGGTCGGCATCATCAGCCTGATGGACCACACACCGGGCCAGCGCCAGTTCCGCGACATCTCGAAGCTCGCGCAATATGTGCAGGGCAAGTACAAGCTCTCGGACGCGGCCTTCGCCGAGCATGTCGCCCGGCTGCAGGATCTGCGCGCCCGCTTCGGCGACCGCCACGAGGCGGCGGCGGTCGAGATCGCGCACCGGCTGGGCGCGGTGCTGGCCAGCCATGACGACACCACGGCCGCACATGTCGCGCTTTCGGCCGGCCATGGCGTGCGGCTGGCCGAATTCCCGACCACGCCCGAGGCGGCGGCGGCCTGCCACGACCACGGTATCATGGTGATGATGGGGGCGCCGAACCTGATCCGCGGCGGCAGCCATTCCGGCAATGTCTCGGCGGCGGATCTGGCACGGGTTGGGCAGCTCGACATCCTGTCCTCGGATTACGTGCCCGCGGGGCTCCTGGCCGGGGCGCTGATCCTGGCGCGGATCTGGGACGACCTGCCGCGCGCCATGGCAAGCGTGACGGCCAACCCGGCCCAGGCGGCCGGATTGGCCGACCGCGGCCGCCTGGCGCCGGGGCTGCGCGCCGACCTGATCCGCTTTGCCATGCTGGACGAGGATACGCCGGTCATGCGCGAGACATGGGTGCGCGGGCGCCGGGTCTGAACCTTGCCGCGAACCTGCGAAAATTCGCAATTCCCTTGATCTGGATCAAGCCGTTGCGATCGGCGCCGGGCTAGCCATGCCCGGCCCAGAAGGAGTGCGAACCATGAGCTACAAGGCAAAGATCGACGAGATGCGCAGCGAATTGCGGGTGATGAACAAGGCCATCCCCGACGCCACCAAGGGCTTCGGCGCACTGTCCAAGGCGGTGCATGACGGCGGCGTGCTGGACGCCAAGACCAAGGAATTCATCGCCGTCGGCATGGCCATCGTCCAGCGCTGCGAGCCCTGCATCCTGCTTCATGTCGAGGCGCTGATGAAGGCCGGCGCCACGCGCGAGGAACTGGGCGACGTGTTGTCCATGGCGATCCAGATGAGCGGCGGGCCGGGCCTGATGTATGCCGGCCACGCGCTGGCCTGCTGGGACGAGCTGGCGGCGGGCTGATCCCGCCGCGCGGGACGCGCTCAGGTGATGACGTCGGGCGCATCCCGGCCGGTGCGGGCGCGGATGCCGGCGATTTCCTCGGCGGCGGCGACGATGCCTGCCAGCGCCTGTTGCGGATCGTCCTGCATCCGGGCGGGATCGGTCTCGACCCGCTCCAGGTAGACGCGCAGCGTCGCCCCCTCGGTGCCGGTGCCCGACAGGCGCAGCACGATGCGGCCGCCGCCCTCGGTCATGATGCGCAGGCCCTGCCCCTCGCTGCGCGAGCCGTCCACCGGGTCGTCATAGGCGAACTCGTCCGCCGCCTCGATCCGCAGCCCGGCCGCGGCCTGGCCCGGCAGATCGGCCAGACGCTCGCGCAGCGCCTGCATCAGCTCGGCCGCGGCCGCGGCATCCACCGCCTCATAGTCGTGGCGGGAATAGTAGTTGCGGCCGTATTTCGCCCAATGGTCGGCCATGATCCCGGCCACCGGCTGCCGGCGCTCGGCCAGCAGGTTCAGCCAGAACAGCACCGCCCAGAGCCCGTCCTTTTCCCGCACATGGTCCGAACCGGTGCCGGCGCTTTCCTCGCCGCAGAGCGTCGCCTTGCCGGCGTCGAGCAGGTTGCCGAAGAATTTCCAGCCGGTCGGCGTCTCGTAGCAGGCCAGGCCCAGGCGCTCGGCCACCCGGTCCAGCGCCCGCGAGGTCGGCATGGAGCGCGCCACGCCTTTCAACCCGCCGGCATAGGCCGGGACCAGCGTGGCGTTCGCAGCCAGCACCGCCAGGCTGTCCGAAGGCGTCACGTAGCAGTTGCGGCCGACGATCATGTTGCGGTCGCCGTCGCCATCCGAGGCGGCGCCGAAATCCGGCGCGTCCGGCCCGAACATCGCATCCATCAGATCCTTGGCCCAGATCGGGTTCGGGTCGGGATGGCCGCCGCCGAAATCGGGACTGGGAACGGCATTCACCACCGAGCCCGCGGGCGCGCCCAGCTCGCCTTCCAGGATCGCCCTGGCATAGGGGCCGGTGACCGCATGCATGGCGTCGAAGCGGATGCGGAAGCCGTCGGCGAACAGCGCGCGGATCTTGCCGAAATCGAAGATCGAGCGCATCAGCTCGGCATAATCGGCGACCGGGTCGACGACCTCGACCTCCATGCCGCCCAGGGCCTTGGTCCCCGGCGTGGCCAGGTCCACGTCCTGCGCGTCGAGGATGTGGTATTCGGCCAGGGTCTTGGTGGCCTCGAAGATCGCCTCGGTCACCGGCTCGGGGGCCGGGCCGCCATTGCCGATATTGTATTTGACGCCGAAATCCTCGGTCGGGCCGCCGGGATTGTGGCTGGCGGACATGATGATGCCGCCATCCGCCCCGCGCAGCCGGATCAGGTGCGAAGCGGCGGGGGTGGAAAGCAGCGCGTTCTGGCCGACGATCACCTTCTTCGCGCCGCTGGCCGCGGCCATGCGCAGGATGACCTGCGCGGCGCGGTCGCCGAAATAGCGCCCGTCGCCGCCCAGCACATAGGTCTTGCCCGCGGCGCCGCCGGTGCCGTTCCAGATCGCCTGCACGAAGTTTTCCAGGTAATGCGGCTGCATGAAGACCGAGGTCTTCTTGCGCAGGCCCGAGGTGCCGGGCTTTTGCCCCGCGATGGGCTGGGTCGGGACGGTGTGAACGGTCATGGACCTCTCCTTAGCGTTCGTGGTCGCGCATGATGCTGGCAGTCCGCGCGACCGAGGGCAATGCCGGGAAATCCCCGGCCGCCACCGGCAGGCGCAGCTGCCAGTTCGGATATTCGCCGACCGTGCCGGGCAGGTTCGGCTGGTCGGCCATGTCGAGCAGCAGCTCCGCCTGCACCGCCACCAGACGCGACGGCGTGCGGGCCAGGAAACCGTGCAGCGCGTCCAAGCCGGGATCGGGCAGCAGCCGGTCGAAGGCGACGACCTCCTCGGCGCGTTCTTGCTGCCCGGCGGCGGTTTCCTGCCCGGCGATGCCGGCGCGGGCAGCGATGTCGGCGCCACGCCGCCAGCCGCGCCAGGTCGGCAGGTCGTGGGTCGAGAAGCTGGCGATGGCGCCCTGGTCATAGGATTCGGCCGGGCGGAAGGCCGGCGGATGCCAGCCCTCGCGCTCGAACATCGCCACGCGGCAGCCGAGGATGCCGGAAGCCGCCAGCGCCTCGCGCAGGCCGTCGGGGATATTGCCCAGATCCTCGCCGACGAGCACCGCATTGCCGGCGCGCGCCGCCTCGATCCGGGCCACGGCCAGCATGGCATCGCGCGGCATGGCGACATAGGCGCCGGGGGCGGCGTCCGGCACCCAATAGGCGCGCTCGAAACCCAGGATGTGGTCGATGCGCAGCACGCCGGCGAATTGCAGCTGGCGGCGCAGGGTCTCGGCCAGCGGCGCATAGGCTTGGGCACGCAGACCCAAGGGGCTGAAGGGCGCGAGGCTCCAGTTCTGCCCCTGCGGGGCGAAAGCGTCGGGCGGCGCACCGAGCGAGGCGCCGAAGGCGAAGCTGGCACGGTCCTCCCAGGTCTCGGCGCCGAAGGGATGAGTGCCGACGGCGAGGTCGAGATAGAGCCCATGCGCCATGCCGCCGTCGCGCGCCGCCTGCCCGGCCGCCGCCAAGGCCCGCTCGGCCCGCCATTGCAGCCAGGCGTGAAAGCGCATCTCGCCGGCCAGATCGGCCCGCGCGGCGATGGCGGCGGGCGTGTCGGGCGAGGCGAGGGTCGCCGGCCAGTCGCCCCAGAAGGCCCCCAGCCGGGCCGAGAGCGCCTGATGCAGGGCAAAGCGTTGCAGGCCCTCGCCCTCCGCCGCCTGCCAGGCGTCGAAGGCCGGATCGCCGGGAAAGGCGTCGTATCCCGCCCGCAAGGCCGCCATGCGGGCGGGGATGTCGCGGGCATAGTCGATGCGCGGGCCGGGGGTGCCGGGGCCGCCGGGCAGGTGGATCACGTTCAGCCGCCGTCGATGCGAGGGGGTATAGGGGCTGGACAGCTGCGGCTCGGTCGGAAAGCCGGCATGGACCGGGTTGATGCCCAGGAATGCCGCCCCTTGCCGGCCCATCCCCTTGGCCAGCACCGCAAGGTCGGCATAGCTGCCGATCCCGGTTTCCGAAATGCCGTAGAGCGGCGCGGCCAGCCCCCAGCAGCGCGCCGGCCCCGGCAGGCGCGGCGGCGCGGCGAGCAGCGTATAGTCCCGGCCCCCGGCCCGCAGGCGGTGGATGCCCAGCGGCAGCACGGGCAGCGGGCCGTTCCCCTCGGCCTCGGTGCCGTCCTCGAAGGTCAGTTGCCAGTCGTCCAAGGCCAGGTCGGGGCGCGCGCCGGCAGCGCAGATCACATCCTGCGGCAGGCGGACGGCATGGTCGTCCAGCGCCGCCTGCGCCTCGGCCGCCGTGGGCACGGCAAGACCCATGGCGGCAAGCAGCGCCACCGCCGTCTCGACCGAGGTCTCGCGCCATTGCCCGGCAAGGTCGTGAAAGCCCGGCAGCACGCCCATGCGACCGGCCAGGGTCAGGCGCGGATCAGCCATGCTCGCGCTCCAGATCGAAGGCGAGGGTCGACTGGCCGTCCACCGCCAGCCGCTCGGCCTCGACCACATGCGGGGCCAGGTCGGGGCGGCTGGTATCCAGATGCAGCCGCCAGCGCCAGCCCTCGGGGCGCTCGGGCAGCACCACCTCCAGCGGCTCACCGTTGTTGAAGACCAGAAACAGCGCCTCCTCGCGCTGCGCATATTCGGGGGTGCCGGCGGCCATGCGCAGCTCGGCGCAAAGCACGCGCAGCTCGGGATTGCCCCAATCGGCCGGGGTCATCTGCGCGCCGTCCGGGCGCAGCCAGAACAGGTCGGGCAGCCCGTCGGTCAGGCGCGGGCGCGAATGCAGGAAACGTTTCTGCCGCAGGATCGGATGGGCGCGGCGAAAGGCGATGAGCTTGCGGGTGAAGTCCAGGAAGGCCGGGTCGGCACCCTGCCATTGCACCCAGCCGATCTCGTTGTCCTGGCAATAGGCGTTGTTGTTGCCCTGTTGCGAATTGCCCAGCTCGTCCCCGGCCAGCAGCATCGGCGTGCCCTGCGACAGAAGCAGCGTCGCCAGCAGGTTGCGCCGCCGCCGCGCGCGGGCGTCCCGGATCGCGGGGTCGTCGCTGGGCCCCTCGGCGCCCATGTTGTCCGAGAAATTCTCGGAATGGCCGTCGCGGTTCTCCTCGCCATTGGCCTGGTTGTGCTTTTCGGAATAGCTGACCACGTCCATCAGCGTGAAGCCGTCATGCGCGGTCAGGAAGTTCACCGAAGCCGTGGCGGGCCGGCCGGAATGGTCGAACTGCCGGGCGGAGCCCGCCATGCGGTCGGCCAACTCCGGCACCTGCCGCGCGTCGCCGCGCCAGAAGCGGCGGATGCCGTCGCGATACTTGTCGTTCCATTCCAGGAACGGCGGCGGAAAGCCGCCCAGCTGATAGCCGCCGGGACCGATGTCCCAGGGCTCGGCGATCAGCTTCACCCGCGTCAGCACCGGATCCTGCCGGATCGCGTCGAAGAACGAGGCGCTGCGGTCGAAGCCGCCACGAACCCGCCGGCCCAGCGTGGCGCAAAGGTCGAAGCGGAACCCGTCCACATGCATCACCTCGACCCAGTAGCGCAGGCTGTCCATGACCATGCGCAGCACCATCGGGTGATTGACGTTCAGCGTGTTGCCGGTGCCGGTGTCGTCGACGTAATGGCGCGGATCCTCCTGCAGCCGGTAATAGCTGCGATTGTCGAGGCCGCGGAAGCTGAGCGTCGGGCCAAGCTCGTTACCCTCGCCGGTGTGGTTGTAGACCACGTCCATGATGACCTCGATGCCGGCGGCATGCATGCGGGCGACCATATGCTGGAACTCGGCGATCTGGCCCTTGGCCAGATAGCGCGGATCGGGGGCGAAGAAGCCCAGCGTCTGGTAGCCCCAATAGTTCACCAGCCCCTTCTCCAGCAAGAAGCGGTCGTTGAGGAAGGCTTGCGCCGGCAAGAGCTCCAGCGCGGTGATGCCCAGGGCTTGCAGATGCTCCAGCACAGGGTCCGAGGCGAGGCCCAGGAAGGTGCCGCGATGCGGGACATCAGGGTGCAGTTGCGTCAGGCCCTTGACATGGGCCTCGTAGATCACCGTCTCGGCGATGTCGCGGCGCGGCGGCTGGTCGGGGCCCCAGGCGAAGGAGGGATCCTCGACCACGCAGCGCGGCATGAAGCGGGCGCTGTCGCGGCGGTCGAAGCTCAGGTCGGCCTCGGGCGCACCGACCGTATAGCCCATCAGCGCATCGTGCCAGACCAGATGCCGGGTCAGCCGCTTGGCATAGGGATCGAGAAGCAGCTTGTGATAGTTGAAGCGGTGCCCCTCGGAGGGCGCATAGGGACCGTCGGCGCGCAGCCCGTAAAGCTGGCCGGGGCGCAGGCCGGGGACATAGCCGTGCCAGACGTCGCCGTCGCGTTCCGGCAGGTCCAGCCGGTACGTCTCGGTCCGGCCGTCGGGGGAAAACAGGCACAGCGTCACCCGGCGCGCATGTTCCGAGAACACGGCGAAGTTCACGCCCTCGCCGTCGAAGGTGGCGCCCAGCGGTTCCGCCCGGCCCTCGAAGATGCGCAGCCCGGTCATCAGGCGGCCATCGCCCCGAACAGCTCGGCATAGGCGCGGGCCGAGGCGTCCCAGCCGACCGGATGCGCCATGGCGTTTTCCGTCATCCGTCGCCACACGGCAGGCTGGCGCCAGAGCGCGCAGAGCCGCGACAGCGCCCGGGACAGCGCCCGGGCATCGACCGGGTGGAATTGCACCCCGGTCGCCACGCCCGCAGCCAGCCCCGCCGCCGAGGCGTTGATGACGGTATCGGCCAGCCCGCCGGTCAGCGCCACCAGCGGCAGGGTGCCGAAGCGCAGCCCGTAAAGCTGCGTCAGCCCGCAGGGCTCGAAGCGCGAGGGCACCAGGATGGCGTCGCCGCCGGCGATCATGCGGCGCGACAGCGGCTCGTCATAGCCCAGCCGCAGCGCGACGCCGGGGTGGCGGGCGGCAGCCTGGGAAAAGGCCGCTTCCAGCCCAGGATCGCCCGATCCCAGCACCGCAAGCTGGCCGCCGTTCTCCAGCAGCGCCGGCAGCGCCTCGATCAAGAGGTCCAGCCCCTTCTGCCCGGTCAGGCGCGAAACGACGACGCAAAGCGGCCCTTCGGCCTCGGGCAGGCCGAATTCCTTGCGCAGCGCGGCGCGATGCGGCGCCTTGCCCTCGGGCGCGGCATAGGGCGGCGTCCAGGCATCCAGGTCGATGCCGTTCAGGATGCCGGTGAAATCGCCGGCGCGGTCGGCCAGCACCCCCTCCATCCCCATGCCGAATTCCGGGGTCATCAGCTCTTCGGCATAGGTCGGGCTGACGGTCGAGACCTTGTCGGCAAAGACGATTCCCGCCTTCAGCGCCGAGATCCGGCCCCAATATTCGAAGCCGCGCGGGTTGAAGAGATGCGCCGGCAGTTGCAGCGCCGAGAGCATATGCGCCGGCGCCAGGCCCTGGAAGGCAATGTTGTGGATGGTCAGCAGCGTTCGCACGTCCCGCACCCCGGCCTGGCGCAGATAGACCGGGGTCAGGCCGGCCTGCCAGTCGTGCAGGTGCAGCACCTGCGGGCGCCAGTCCTCGATCCCCTCGGCGGCGATCAGCGCGGCGGCCTTGCAAAGCGCGGCGAAACGCTGCGGATTGTCGGGCCAGTCGCGGCCGTCCGGCCCCAGATAGATGCCGCCCTGCCGGTCGAAAAGATGCGGCGCGTCCAGGATGTAAAGCACCGCATCCCCCAGTGCGCCGCGCCGGATGCGGGCCGGGCCGCCGAACAGCTCCGGGATCTCGCGCACGGCCGGCGCCTTGGCCGCGGCCCCCAGCACCGCCGGATAGCCGGGCAGCAACACCCGCATCCCGACCCCGTGCCCGGCCAGCGCCGCCGGCAGCGCCCCGGCCACATCGGCCAGCCCGCCGGTCTTGACCAGCGGCACGCATTCCGAGGCGACGGACAGAACCCTCATACGGACAAGACCCTCATAAAGACGCTTCCCTTCGATCCAGCATGTCCTGCGTGATCAGCGTGACGCCGCCTTCCGAGACGCGGAACCATTTCGCGTCCTCGTCGGGGTCTTCGCCGACGACCAGCCCTTCGGGGATTCTGACGGCGCGGTCAATGACCACATTGGTCAAACGCGCGTGTCGGGCGACATTGGCATAGGGCAACACCACCGCGCGCTCCAGGCTGGAATAGGAATTGGTATGGACCTGGGTGAACAACAGCGACTCGCGGATCTCGCTGCCCGAGATGATGCAGCCGCCCGAGATCAGCGAGCTGACGGCGCTGCCGCGGCGGTCGGGCTCGTCATGGATGAACTTGGCGGGCGGCACCAGCTCGGAATAGGTCCAGATCGGCCAGTCGCGGTCCCAGAGGTTCAGGTCGGGGTTGAAGTCGGTCAGGTCGATATTCGCCCGCCAGAAGGCGTCGACCGTGCCCACGTCGCGCCAATAGACCGGATCGCCGTCCGAGCGCACGCAGCTGTCGGCGAAGCGATGCGCCTGCGCCTTGCCGTTCCTGACGATCTGCGGGATCAGGTCGTTGCCGAAATCATGGCTGGAATTGTCGTCCTGCATGTCGCGGATCAAGAGGTCGCGCAGGAAGTCCCAGCGGAACACATAGATGCCCATCGAGGCCAGCGTCACCTCGGGATCATCCGGCGTGCCGGGCGGATCGGCGGGCTTTTCCAGGAAGCTGGTGATGACGTCCTTGCCGTCCACCGCCATGACGCCGAAGGCCGAGGCCTCGGCCCGCGGCACGGTCAGGCAGCCGATGGTCACGTCCGCACCCGCCTCGACATGGTGGCGGATCATCAGTTCGTAATCCATCTTGTAGATATGATCGCCGGCCAGGATCAGCACGTAATCGACGCCGTAGCTGTCGATGATGTCAATGTTCTGCGCCACCGCATCGGCCGTGCCGCGATACCACATCGATTCGTCGTAACGCTGGGACGCGGGCAGGATGTCGAGGAACTCGTTGCGCTCGGCGCGAAAGAAGTTCCAGCCGCGCTGGACATGGCGGATCAGGCTGTGGGCCTTGTATTGCGTAGCCAGCGCCATCTTGCGGATGCCCGAGTTCAGCGCGTTCGACAGCGCGAAATCGATGATCCGCGACTTGCCGCCGAAATAGACCGCGGGCTTCACGCGCTTGTCGGTCAGTTCGCGCAGGCGCGAGCCGCGGCCGCCGGCCAGAATGAAGGCCATGGATCGTCTGGAAAGCCTTTCCTCACGCGGTGCCATCTCTCTGCCCTCTCCCTTTTTGCCCGGCGCGCGGGTGTGGTTGCTATGATGTCGTCCTGTCGTCCTTGATGAAAATCAGCGTCGAAAGCGGCGGCAGCACCAGGTCGGCATGGGCGGGCTGGCCGTGGCTTTCGCCCGGCAGGGCGGTGACGCGGCCCAGATTGCCGCGCCCGGCCCCGCCATAGACCTCGGCATCGGTGTTCAGCACCTCGCGCCACAGGCCCGGCTGCGGAAAGCCCATGCGCCAGCCGCTGCGCTCGACCGGGGTGAAGTTGCAGACCACCACCACCGCGGCATCGCCCGGACCACCGCGCCGGATCCAGGCATAGATGGAATGCGCGGCGTCATTGGCCTCGATCCACTGGAAGCCGGCGCCGTCGCAATCCTTCGCGTAAAGCGCGGGGGTCGCGCGATAGATGGCGTTCAGGTCGCGCACCAGCAATTGCATGCCGTAATGCAGCGGGTTGCCGATGCAGGCCCAGTCGATCTCGGCATCGTGGTTCCATTCCGAGCCTTGGGCGAATTCCTGGCCCATGAACAGCAGCTTCTTGCCCGGATGGCCCCACATGAAGCCGTAATAGGCGCGCAGGTTGGCGAATTTCTCCCATTCGCTGCCGGGCATCTTGGCCAGCATCGAGCCCTTGCCGTGCACCACCTCGTCATGGCTGATCGGCAGGATGAAATTCTCGGAAAAGGCGTAATGCAGGCCGAAGGTCATCTGGTGGTGATGGTGCTTGCGATGGATCGGCTCGCGCCGGATATAATCCAGCGTGTCGTTCATCCAGCCCATGCTCCACTTGAAGCCGAAGCCCAGGCCGCCTTCATGCACCGGCCGCGAGACCTTGGGGTAGCTGGTCGATTCCTCGGCCACGGTCATGATGCCCGGTTCCTCGCCATAGGTCAGGCGGTTCATCTCCTGCAGCATGGCGATGGCTTCGTAATTCTCGCGCCCGCCGTCCTTGTTGGGGATCCATTGCCCCTCGGCACGGGAATAGTCGCGATAGAGCATCGAGGCCACCGCATCCACCCGCAGCCCGTCGAGGTGGTACTCCCGAAGCCAATAAAGCGCGTTCGAGGTCAGGTAGTTCATCACCTCGCTGCGGCCGTAATTGTAGATCAGCGTGTTCCAGTCCTGGTGAAAGCCCTCGCGCGGGTCGGCATGCTCGTAAAGCGCGGTGCCGTCGAACTGCACCAGCCCGTGCGGATCGGTCGGGAAATGGCCGGGCACCCAGTCGAGGATCACCCCCAGCCCCGCCTTGTGCGCAGCGTTCACCAGGTCGCGGAACTCGTGCGGCGGGCCGAAGCGGATGGTCGGCGCGAACAGCCCGACCGGCTGGTAGCCCCATGAGCCGTCAAAGGGGTATTCGCTGATCGGCAAGAGCTCGATATGGGTGAAGCCCATGTCGCGGGCGTAATCGACCAGCTCCACCGCCGCCTCGCGGTATGAGATCGGCCGGCCGCCGTCCTTCCTGCGCCAGCTGCCCAGATGCACCTCGTAGATCGAGATCGGGCGGTCGATGCGCTGCGCCGCGGCCCGCGTGCCCATCCAGCCCTGGTCCGACCAGCCATAGCCCGCGATGTCGCGCACCACCGAGGCGGTGGCCGGCGGGTGCTGGGCGCCGAAGCCGACTGGGTCGGCCTTTTGCGCCAGCCCGCCATAGGCGCCGAGGATCTCGTATTTATAGGCGGTGCCCTCGCCCAGGCCGGGCATGAAGATCTCCCATACGCCGGTCGCGCCGCGGCGGCGCATGACATGGCGCCGCCCGTCCCAGGCGTTGAAATCCCCGATCAGCGAGACACGGCGGGCATTGGGCGCCCAGACCGCGAAATGCGTGCCGGCCGTGCCCTGATGCTCGATCACATGCGCGCCGAGCGCCTGCCAGAGCCGCCGGTGCCGGCCTTCGCCCAGCAGGTATTCGTCAAGCTCGCCCAAGACCGGGCCGAAGCGATAGGCATCCTCGACCAGCCATTCCTCGCCGTCGCGGCGCCCGCGCAAGAGATAGGGTTCCGCGCCCGGCACCTTGCCGTGGAACAGGCCCGGACAGCCCTCGACCGGCGCCAGCGGATGCGCCTTGCCGCCGACCATGGCCGCCAGTTCCTGAGCGCCGGGATCGAAGGCGGTGACATGGCGCAAGCCCCCCCGCGGATGCGGACCAAGGACCGCGAAGGGATCGTCGAAGCGCCCCTCGGCGATGCGGGCCAGCACCGCGGGGTCGGCGACTTCATTGGGGTCGATCTGCGCCATGGTTCCCCCCCTTGCGGCGTCACTCCTGCCCGAGCAGGCTTTTCACGTTCCAGATGTCCTGCATATAGCCGCGGATGGTGCGATCCGACGAGAACCAGCCCGAGCGCGCCACGTTCAGCGCCGCCATGCGCGTCCATTCCGCGCGGTTGGCATAGGCAAAATCCACCTCGCGCTGCGCCCGCCAGTAATCGGCGAAATCCGAGGCGACCAGGAAGTAATCCGCCCCCGTCAGGTTCTCGACGATATTGGCATAGCGGTCCGGCTCGCCGGGGCTGAAGGCACCGCTGCGGATCGCCTCGACGGCGCGCTTGAGGCGCGGATCGGCGGCGACCGCGCAGGCGGCATGGTCGGGGACGGCGCGGCGGGCCTCGGCCTCCTCGGCGGTCAGGCCGAACAGGAAGAAGTTCTCGGGCCCCACCAGTTCGCGGATCTCGACATTGGCGCCGTCCAGCGTGCCGATGGTCGGCGCGCCGTTCAGCGCGAATTTCATGTTGCCGGTGCCCGACGCCTCCTTGCCGGCCGTCGAGATCTGCTCGGACAGGTCGGCGGCCGGGATCAGCCGCTCGGCCAGCGTCACGTTGTAGTTGGGCAGATAGAGGATCTGCAGCTTCTCCTTCGTGGCCGCGTCGGCATTGATGACGGCAGCGACGTCGTTGATCAGCCGGATGATGTCCTTGGCAAAGAAATAGCCCGGCGCCGCCTTGCCGCCAAAGATCTTGACCCGCGCCGTCCAGTCCGCGGACGGGTTCTCGCGCATCTCCTGCCACAGGGCGATGGCTTCCAGGATGTTCAGGTGCTGGCGCTTGTATTCGTGGATGCGCTTGATCTGCACGTCGAACAGCGCCTGCGGATCCAGCATCACGCCATGGTCGCGGGCGATCCAGCCGCTCAGATCGGCCTTGTTGGCGGCCTTCACGGCGGCGAATTCCTCCAGCCAGCCGGCATCGGCGACATGGGGCTCCAGCGCCTGCAACTGCTCCAGATCGCCCACCCAACCGTCGCCGATGGTCCGGGTGATCAGCCGCGCCAGGCGCGGGTTGCAGCCCAAAAGCCAGCGCCGCGGCGTGACGCCGTTGGTCTGGTTCACGATGCGGTCGGGCCAGATGCGGTGCTGGTCGGCAAAGACCGTGGTCTTCATCAGCCCGGTATGCAGCGCCGAGACGCCGTTCACGCGGTTCGACAGGATGAAGGACAGCTCGCCCATTCGCACCTTGCCGTCGCCGCGCGCGGTGTTGCGGCGGTCGGGATGTGCGCGGGCATCCTCGGCGTCGATGCGGTCGATGATCTGCAGATGCCGCGGCAGCAGGTCGCCGAAAAGCCCCTCGCCCCAGCTTTCCAGCGCCTCGGGCAAGAGCGTGTGGTTGGTGTAGTTCACGCAAGCCCTGGTGATCGCCAGCGCCTCGTCGAAGGGCAGGCCGCGTTCGTCATGCAGGATGCGCAGCAGCTCCGGCCCGGCGATGGCGGGATGGGTATCGTTCAGCTGGATCGCCACCTTCTGCGGCAACAGGCGCAGGTCGGCATGCTCGGCCTCGAAGCGGCGCAGGATGTCGCGAATCGAGGCGGCCGAGAAGAAATATTCCTGCGTCAGCCGCAGCCGCTTGCCCTTTTCGGTCGAATCCTCGGGATAAAGCACGCGCGAGATGGTGCGCGCCAGCGCCTCGGCCTCGGCCGCAGCGGCGAAATCGCCGGCATTGAAGCGGGCCAGGTCGAAGGGATCGACCGCCCGTCCGGCCCAGAGCCGCAGCGTATTGGCCCAGGCGCCGCGCCAGCCGATGACCGGGATGTCATAGGCTTCGGATTGCACGAAGCTTTCGGGTTCCCAGACCGCGCGGCCGTCGCGGGTCGCGACCCGGCCGCCGAGACCCAGGACAAAACGCGCCTCGGGGCGTTCGAACTGCCAGACGAAGGGCTGTTCCAGCCAGTCCTCGGGCGATTCCATCTGCCGCCCTTCGGCAAAGCTCTGGCGAAACAGCCCGTGCTCGTAGCGGATGCCATAGCCATAGGCCGGGCAACCCAGCGTGGCGAGCGATTCCATGAAACAGGCCGCCAGCCGGCCCAGGCCGCCATTGCCCAATGCCGCGTCGGGCTCGTCCAGCAGCACGCCGCGCCAGTCGAGGCCGAAGCTTTCCACCGCCTCCTGTGCCTCGTCGGCCAGTTGCAGGTTGACGATATTGTCCTGAAGCAGCCGGCCGATCAGGAATTCCATCGACAGGTAATAGACCCGCTTGGCATCGGCGCGATAGGTGGCGCGGGTCGATGCCATCCAGCGATCCACGATGCGGTCGCGCACCGCATGGCTCAGCGCCAGCCGCCAGTCGAAAAGCTGCGCGTGGTCGGGATCCTTGCCCAGCGTATAGGTCAGGTGCCACAGGATCGCGTCGCGGAAATCGCTTTGGGGCATGTCGTCCCTGGCCATGGATCACCCTTTGTCGGCACACCCGTATCCTTTCGGGTCATCTCTTGGCTTAAGGCATCCGTGATCGAAAGCAAGCGGTTGGGAGAAAATTCTGTTAGCGTTAACCGGCGCGGGCAATATCGCGCCGAAACCCGGCGCGGGACGCCGGAAACACCCGCCCCTGCCGCATTGTGCGCTGCAGGATTGCGCCAAACCGGGCAAGGGCCGCATGTTCTGCGGCCCCTTGGCCGGTCAGAAATCCAGGCCCAGGTCCAGGGTGCGCGCCGAATGGGTCAGCGCGCCGACCGAGATGTAATCCACCCCCGTCGCCGCCACCTCGGCCACGCGAGCCAGCCGCATGTTGCCCGAGGCTTCCAGCACCACCCGGCCCTGGGCCATGGCCACCGCCTCGCGCAGCGCGGCCGTTTCCATGTTGTCCAGCAGCACGACATCGGCGCCGCCCTCCTCCAGCACCTCTGCAAGCTGGTCGAGCCGGTCCACCTCGATCTCGACCCGCATCATATGCGAGGCGCGGGCCTTGACGGCTTGCAGCACCGGCCGGATGCCGCCCGCCGCGGCGATGTGGTTGTCCTTGATCAGGATCGCGTCCGACAGGCTGAAGCGATGGTTGAAGCCGCCGCCATGCAGCACCGCCTGCTTCTCGACCAGCCGCAGGCCGGGGGTGGTCTTGCGGGTGCAGGTGATGCGCGCCTTCGTCCCCGCCGTCTCGGCCACGAATGCCGCCGTCTGGGTGGCGATGCCGGACAGCCGGCCGGCAAAGTTCAGCGCCACCCGCTCGGCCGAGAGGATCGAGGCCGCCTCGCCCTCGATCTCGGCCAGCGTGTCGCCGGGCTGGAAACGGCTGCCATCGGCATGGTGCAACCGACAGTCCAGCGCGGGGTCGATCAGCCGAAAGGCGATGGCCGCCAGTTGCATGCCAGAGGCCACGCCCGCCTCGCGCGCCACGATCCGCGCCCGGTAGCGGGTGCCGGCCGGGATCACCGTGCGGGTGGTGATGTCGCCATAGGTGCCCAGATCCTCGGTCAGCGCGGCCCGGACCAGCGGTTCCATGATCATCTCGGGCAGCGGTGGCATCTCGGTCATGTCGTCTCCGGTTCAAGCGAGGCGCGCAGGGCCAGCGCCTGCGAAAGCGTCAGGCGCGAGCGGCGGCCCTCGGGCAGGGTCTGCGGGAAATCGGTGCGGCAATGCGCGCCGCGGCTTTCCTGCCGCATCAGCGCCGCGGCGGCGATCAGCGTGGCGGTGGCGGTAATGTTCAGCAGCGCCGGGCAATCGGGCTGCGCCGCCTCGATGGCGGCGATCTCGCGCAGGCAGCGGGTCAGGCCCCCGGCATCGCGCAAGACGCCCGCCCCCTCGGTCATGGCGCGGCGCAGGCGGGCGACCAGCGCCGGATCGGGCACCGGGCCGGGCGGCAGGTCGGGCAGCACGATTTCGGGCGCGTCCTGCACCGGCCCCAGCCGCGCCGCGATGGACAGCGCGCAGCGGCGGGCATAGACCAGCGCCTCCAGAAGCCCGTTCGAGGCCAGCCGGTTGGCGCCATGCAGCCCGGTCGAGCTCGCCTCGCCACAGACCCAGAGCCGGTCGAGGCTGGCGCGGCCGTCGCTGTCCACCGCCACGCCGCCCATGTGGTAATGCGCTGCCGCCGCCACCGGGATCGGCTCGCGCGTCGGGTCGATCCCGGCCCGCGCACAGGCCCCCGCCACGGCCGGAAACTCGGTCAGAATGCGGTCGCCCAGGCAGGCGCGGGTATCCAGCATCGGTCGCAGCCCGGCCTGGCTTTGTGCATAGATGGCGCGCGCCACCACGTCGCGCGGCGCCAATTCGGCATCGGGATGCACCGCCGGCATGAAGCGTTCGCCCAGGCGGTTGACCAGATGTGCGCCCTCGCCGCGCAGCGCCTCGGTGGCCAGCGGCGCCGGATCCTCGCCGCAATCGATGGCGGTGGGATGGAACTGCACGAATTCCGCATCGGCGATCTCGGCCCCGGCCCGCGCCGCCATGCCGATCACCTGGCCGCGGATGCGCGGCGGATTGGTGGTCAGCGCGTAAAGCCCGCCCGAGCCGCCGCCGGCCAGCAGCACCGCCGGCGCCCGGATCAGCAGCGGCGCCGAGCCCTGCGGGCCGGAAAGCGCCACCTCGACCCCCGCGACCCTGCCGTCCTCGACCCGCAGCCCGGTGGCCATCACCCCCTCCAGCACCTGCACCGAGGGGGCCTCGCGCAGGCAGGCGACCAGCGCGCGCATGATCTCGGCCCCGGCCTGGTCACCGCGCACCCGCACGACGCGGGCGAAGCTGTGCGCCGCCTCGCGCGACAGCACATAGCCGCCATCCGGCTTGCGGTCGAAAGGGGTGCCGAGCCGGGTCAGGTCCAGGATATGCGCCCGCGCCTCCTCCGTGACCAGCGCCGCGATGGCGGGATCGACGGTGCCGGCGCCGGCGCGGAGCGTGTCGCGGGCATGGGCTTCGGTGCTGTCGGCCGGGTCCATGGCCGCCGCCACCCCGCCCTGCGCCCAGGCCGAGCTTGCGCCCTGGCCCAGCACCTCGGGCGAGATCATCAGCACCGGGCGCGGCGCCAGTTTCAGCGCCGCGTAAAGCGCACCCAGGCCGGCGCCCACAATGACGACGCGGCCGGTCGAAACCTCGCGCACCTCAGGCTGCCAGACGCTGCGACAGGTCGATCATGCGCTGCACCGCCAGCCGGGCGCGATCGGCGACCTGGGGATCGACCTCGACCACACCGGTCATGGTGTGCAGCGACCAGAGCACCTTCTCCAGCGTGATCTTCTGCATGTAGGGGCACATGTTGCAGGGTCCGAGGAACTCGACCTCGGGATTGGCGTCCGAGATGTTCGAGGCCATCGAGCATTCCGTGACCAACATCACCTGCTTCGGCCGCTCGGCCTCGACCCAGTCCTGGATATTGGCGGTCGAGCCGGCATAATCGGCTTCGGCCACCACCTCGGGCGGGCATTCGGGATGGGCGATGATCTTCAGCCCCGGATTCCAGTCGCGGAAGTCGCGCAGATCCTGCGCCGTGAACTGCTCGTGCACGATGCAGGCGCCGTCCCACCAGACGATGCGCTTTTGCGGCACCTTGTTCGCCACATTCTGCGCCAGCCATTTGTCCGGCGTCATGATGATCGTGTCGGCATCCAGCGCCGCCACGATCTGCGCCGCATTCGCGCTGGTGCAGCAGATGTCCGAGGCGGCCTTCACCTCGGCGGTGGTGTTGACATAGCTGACCACCGGCGCGCCCGGGTAACGCGCGCGCATCTGGGCGATGCCCTCGGCGGTGATGCTTTCGGCCAGCGAGCAGCCGGCCTCCATGTCGGGCATCAGCACCGTCTTTTGCGGGTTCAGGATCTTCGAGGTCTCGGCCATGAAATGCACGCCGCATTGCACGATCACCTGCGCCTCGACCTTGGTCGCGGCGATGGCCAGCGCCAGGCTGTCGCCCACCACGTCGGAAATGCCGTGATAGATCTGCGGCGTCATGTAGTTATGCGCCAGCACCACGGCATTGCGTTCCTTTTTCAGCTTGTTGATCGCTGCGACATAGGGGGCGTGGATCGCCCAGTCCGGCCAGGGCATGACGCGGCCCATCCGGGCATGGACATCCGCCATGCGCTCGGCCAGCTCGAGCGAGGGCTCGAGATCGTAATGCGAGCCCAGCTCGCTGCGGATGGTCGTCAGATCGAGCATTCGGTCCCCCCACTCTGCCCGCGTCGCAGTCACCCCGGATATAATGCGCCGGGCCCCCGATACCAGAGCCCCGGGCCTGTGAGTCGCGGTTCCTAACCCATGGATGACGCTCGGGCAACGCAAATGCTAAGCTGCGCCAAAAGGACAAGCCGCCTTGCCGGCCCCTGACGTCTGGACCTCGGGCCGTCCTGCGGTAAAAATGAACAGTAAAGTGATCGGGTTCAGGCCATGAAAGAGTTCCAAGACAGTTCCCCGGTGCCGCCCAGCCTGCGAAACCTCCAGATCCTGGAAGCCCTGGCCCGCGAGGCGCGCCCGATGACCGCGACCGAGATCAATGCCAGCCTGGGCCTGCCCAAGCCCACCATCCACCGCCTGGTCGCCAATCTGGAGCAAGAGGGCTACCTGTCGCGCCAGCTCGACGGGCGCAGCTACCTGCCCGGCCTCAAGCTGCGCCAGATGATGCTGGGCGTCATGCATGCCTGCCAATACGACCTGCCGCGCCACGACGTGCTGGTGCGGCTTTTCACCGCCGTGGGCGAGACCTGTTCGATCTCGATCCCCGAAGGCGACACGCTGGTCTATGTGGACCGCGTCGAGACGAACTGGCCCCTGCGGCTGGTGATCCAGCTGGGCACCCGCGTGCCGCTGCATGCCACCGCGGCCGGCAAGGTCTGCCTGGCCTTCATGAACCCGCAAAGCGTCGAGCATTTCCTGCGCCATGCCCGGCTGCATCCGCATACGCCGAACACCTTCGTCTCGGCCGAAAGCCTGCGCGAGGAACTGGCGCGGGTGCGCGAACAGGGCCATGCCATCGACGACCAGGAATTCATTCCCGGCATGGTCGGGATCTCGGTCCCGGCGCTGGATGGGCGCGGCCGGGTTCTGGCCGCCGTGACCTTCCACGCGCCGGTGCAGCGCATGTCGCTGGAAACGGCGATGACGCATCTGCCGGCGCTGAAGCGCGCGGCAAGCGAACTGGCCGACCTGGCCTGACCGGTTCAGCCGGCCCAGGTGGCGGGGATCAGCCCGCGCAGCGCATTGCCGACCCACAGCCGGACATGGGGCAGATCCCCGGCCAGCAGCAATTCCTCGCGGCAGGTGCCCTCGGCCAGCATCCCGGCGCGCAGCACGCCCGGCAGAAGCCCGCAGGACAGCGGCGGGGTGCGCAGCCCCTGGCCGCGGTCGAAGAAGACCGTGGTGATGGTGCCGTCGCAGACCTCGCCGCGCTCGTTCAGGAAGACCGCCTCCTCGACCCCCTCGGGCAGCGCGGCGCGGGCGGCGTCGTAATGCGCCCGCCGCGTGGTCTTGAGCCTGAGCCAGGGATCGACCGAATTGAGCCGCGTACCGGCCAGCGCCAGCCGCCATTGCGGGCGCGACTGCGGCAGGGGCGCGCGCGTCACCTCGATCCGCCCGGCGCGGTCCAGCGTCAGCCGCAACCGCG
The DNA here is from genome assembly GCF_008824185.1 of Paracoccus pantotrophus. Lineage (NCBI taxonomy): Bacteria > Pseudomonadati > Pseudomonadota > Alphaproteobacteria > Rhodobacterales > Paracoccaceae > Paracoccus > Paracoccus pantotrophus. The sequence continues at coordinate 494,501 of NZ_CP044423.1, read as the reverse complement.
CAGGCTGGCCCGCAGGCCCGACCAGAGCGGCGCGGGCGGCCTGCGCGTCGCAGGACCAGCCCAGCGTCCGCGCCCCCGCCGCCAGCCGCGCCAGATGCCCCGCGATCCGCGGGCAGCCGGTGCCGTCCCACAGCACCGTCTCGATCAGCCGCAGTTCGGGATCGTCAGATCCTGCGCGTAGCGGGCTTTCCATAGCGCCTCCTCCCATTCGCCTTCCGCGGTCGAATCCTGCACCACGCCGCCGCCGACATTCAGCGTGACCTCGCCATCCGGCCAGACCGACAGCGTGCGGATCGCCACCGAGAAGCAGGCCGCACCGTCCGGGGCCATCCAGCCGATGGCGCCGCAATAGACCCCGCGCGGGAACGGCTCGACCTCGCGGATGATCTGCATGGCGCGGATCTTGGGCGCGCCGGTGATCGAGCCGCAGGGAAACAGCGCCCGCAGCAGCGCGCCCAGTTCCGCCGGACGCTCCAGTTGGCCCACCACGCGCGAGCTCATCTGGTGGACGGTGGCAAAGCTGTCTACGGCGAAAAGCTCGGGCACCCGCACCGAGCCCACGCGCGAGAGGCGGGCGATGTCGTTGCGCAGCAGGTCGACGATCATCAGGTTCTCGGCCCGGTTCTTTTCCGATGCCGCCAGCCCCGCCGCCAGGGCCGCGTCGCGCGCCGGATCGGGGTCGCGCGGCGCGGTGCCCTTCATCGGCCGCGCCTCGATCCGGCCCTGCGCATCGAGGCGGAAGAACAGCTCGGGCGAGCGCGAGACCACCACCGGCCCCTGCCCCAGCTCGGCATAGGCCCCGAAACCGACCGGCTGGCGCACGGCCAGCGCGGCGTAAAGCTGCAGCGCCGAGCCGGAGATCAGGCGCGAGCCGATGGGAAAGGTCAGGTTGATCTGGTAGCAGTCGCCGGCCGCGATATAGTCGCGGGTGCGGGCAAAGGCCGCCGCGTAATCCTGCGGCGAGATCATGGGCTCCAGCGGCGCCAGCCGGGCCGCGCCTGGCGCGGGCAACAGCGGCGCCGGCTCGGGCGCGTCATGGACGGCGAAGGCCATGAGCGGCGTGCGCCGGTCCGCCGGCATCTCGCGCGCCAGCACCGGCTCCAGCGCATAGCCCAGCTCATAGGACAGGTAGCCCGCGATCCAGGCCCCCTGCCGGCGCCGGGCCTCGAGATGGTCGAGCGCAGAGGCCACATCCTCGGGCCCGGTCACCACCAGCACTTCCCGCGGATCCCGGAACAGGACCGGCTTGCCGTCAGGACCGAATTCGCAAAGGATCACGCGCGCCTCCATTCTCGCCGCGCGGGGTAGCATAGGCGGGGCGGCGCGAACAATGGCCGGCACGGGACCGGCGCGACAATGGCGCGGAATGCCGGGGTCCGCGGTGCCTAGAGAGCCAGCGCCACCCAGGCGCCGTTGCGCTTGCTGGAGCGCAGGCAGGCATCGACGAAAGCCACGCCCTCCAGCCCCTCGCGGATGCCGGGAAAGGTCGCCGCCGGGTCCGGAACCGCCCCGTCGCGACGGGCTAGGATGGCGCGCGCCGCCTCGGCATAGATATTCGCGAAACCCTCAAGATAGCCCTCGGGGTGGCCGGCGGGAATGCGGGTCAGGCGCGCGGCCTCAAGCCCCGTGCCGGCGCCGCCGCGCGACAGCCGGTAGCGCGGCCGGCCCAGCGGCGTGACCCACAGGGCATTCGGCTCTTCCTGCGCCCATTCGATGCCGGCGCGGCTGCCATAGACCCGCAGCCGCAGCGCGTTCTCGCAGCCCGAGGCGACCTGCGAACACCACAGCATCCCGCGCGCCCCGCCGCGATAGCGCAAGAGCACATGGCCGTTGTCATCGACCGCCCGGCCCGGCACGAAGCTTTGCAGATCGGCGGCCAGCGCCTCCAACTCCAGCCCGGTCACGAAGCCGGCCAGGTTGAAGGCATGGGTGCCGATGTCGCCGATGGCCCCGCCCGCACCGGATTGCGCCGGGTCGGTGCGCCAGCCCGCCTGCTTGTTGCCCGCCTGCTCGATGGGCTCGGCCAGCCAGTCCTGCGCGTATTCGACCTGCACCAGCCGGATCTCGCCCAGTTCGCCCGCCAGGGTCATGGCGCGGGCCTGCCGCACCATCGGATAGCCGGTATAGTTGTGGGTCAGCACGAACAGTGCGTCCGAATCCGCTGCGGCCCCGGCCAGCTTGCGCGCCTCGGGCAGGGTCGCGGTCAGGGGCTTGTCGCAGATGACATGGATGCCGCGCTTCAGGAAGGCGCGGGCGACGGGGGCGTGCAGGTGGTTCGGGGTGACGATGGCCACCGCCTCGATCCCGTCCTTGCGCCGCGCCTCGCGCATCGCCATCTGCGCGAAATCGCCATAGGCGCGGCCCACGCCCAGCTCCGCCGCCGAGGCCGCGCTTTTCTCGGGCGTCGAGGAAAAGCAGCCCGCGACCAGCTCATACTGGTCGTCGATACGCGCGGCGATGCGATGCACGGCACCGATGAAGGCGCCTTGCCCGCCGCCGACCATGCCAAGGCGGATGCGGGGCACGCGGCGGGCCTGCGCGGGAACGGTCTGGGTCATGCCATGCTCCTTGCAAGATGTCCGGCGGCGGCAGGGAGGAGAGGGCCGCCGCCGGATCGGTTGCGCCTAGACGGCGAGGCCGAGCCCGGCCCCGACCGAGGATTCCTCGGCCCGGTCCAGCAGGCGTTGCAGCGCCGCGCCGCGGGCGAAATCGGGATCGACCGCGCCCTCGCCCCGGATCGCGGCGACGAAGCGCTGGTAGATCGTCGGCACCGGCGGGCAGTCGACCTCGTGCCAGGCGGCGATCTCCAGGTCAGGCGACAGGCAGGCGCGCAGCCGGCTCACGCGGTTCTCGAAGCAGACTTCCAGCCCGCCGCGGTCGCCATAGATCCGCAGCCGCAGGTCGTTCAGGTGCCCGGAGGCAAAGCGCGTCGCCGCCACCGTCCCCAGCGCGCCGTTTTCCAGCACGATCTGCATGGTGGCGCTGTCGTTGGCGTCCAGCACATAGTCGCCGATCCGCCCGCCCGGCGCCTTGTCGAAGGTCTTGAGCAGGCAGGAAACCTGCGCCGCGTCCTGCCCGGCGATATAGGTGGCGAAATCGAGGATATGGATGCCCACATCGCCCAGCACCCCCTTGGAGCCATGCGCGGTCGAGACCCGCCACAGCCATTTCGGGTCGGTGCGCCAATCGCCCCAGCCGGGCTGGGTCAGCCAGCTTTGCAGGTAGCTCGCCTCGAAATGCCGCACCGCGCCGATCTCGCCCGCGCGGACCATCGCGGCGGCCTTTTGCAGCGCCGGCACGTCGCGATAGCTGAGATTGACCATGTTCACCACGCCCGCCCGCGCCGCCGCCTCGGCCATCGCTGCCGCATCCGCGGCATTGGTGGCCAGCGGCTTTTCGCACAGCACATGCTTGCCCGCCGCCAGCAGCGGCATGGTGGTCGGATAATGCGCGGCATCCGGCGTCACGTTGGTCGCGGCGTCGAACGCGCCCCAGGCCAGCGCCTCGTCCAGGCTGGCGAAGCCGCGGGCAATGCCATGTTCGGCGTTGAAGGCGGCCAGCGGCTCGGGCCGCGGGTCCACGCCGCCCACCAGCTCGACGCCGGGAATGCCGGCGAAGGCACGGGCATGGTTCGCCGCCATGCCGCCGGTGCCGATGACGAGAAGCCGGACCATCAGCGATAGCCCTCCTCGCCGGCGGCATGCAGCCTGGGACCGCGTTCCTCGATCGGCTCCAGCGCCTGTTCGACCGGGACATTGGGCGCGACGGTCGGCTCGGCCAGCCGCGCGGCCGGGTTATGCGCCCATTTCACCGCGTTCAGGATCACCCGCTGCACATTGGCGTCGTGATAGGTCGGATAGGTCTCGTGGCCGGGGCGGAAATAGAACACGTTGCCGGCCCCGCGCTTGTAGGTCAGGCCCGAGCGGAACACCTCGCCGCCGGCAAACCAGCTGACGAAGACCGTCTCCAGCGGCTCGGGCACGCCGAAGGGCTCGCCATACATCTCCTCGTGCTCCAGCTCGAAATGATCGGGCAGGCCGGCGGCGATGGGATGGTTGCGCGAGGTCAGCCAAAGCCGCTCGCGCTCGCCCGCCTCGCGCCAGGTCAGGTTGCAGGGCGTGCCCATCAGCCGCTTGAAGGGTTTCGAGAAATGCGCCGAATGCAAAAAGATCATGCCCATGCCGGACCAGACCGCCTCGGCCACGCGCTCGACCACCGCGTCCTGCACCTCGCCATGGGCGCAATGGCCCCACCAGATCAGCACGTCGGTTTCGGCCAGCCTCTCGGCCGTCAGCCCATGCTCGGGATCTTGCAGGGTGACGCTGCCGGCCGCGATCCCGTCATCGCGGTTCAGCGCCGCGGCGATGGTGTTGTGCATGCCGTCCGGGTAGATCCCGGCGACGGTCTGGTTCTTCTGCTCGTGGACGTTCTCGCCCCAGACAGTGACTCGGATGGTCATTCATCGCTCCTTGTTGCTCCCCTGCGGAAGCGGGTGGTGGATTCAGCGGATCGGCGCGTCGTTGGCGTCGAAACGGTGCAGGTGGCCCAGGCGCGGCCCAAGGTTCAGCCGCGTGCCCAGCGGCCGGGCCAGCTTGCCCGGCTGGCGCACGACCAGCGGCTCGGCGGCGCCGATCTCGACGAAAAGGTAATGGTCGGCGCCCAGATCCTCGGCATGGACGACCTCGCCCGACCAGGGGCCGGCCTCGACGATGTCGATATGCTCGGGGCGGATACCCAGGGTCGCGCAGTCATGCGCATGCGCGAAACCGTCGGTCAGGAAGTTCATCTTGGGACTGCCGATGAAGCCGGCGACGAAGGTCGAGTTCGGCCGCTCGTAAAGCTCGGCCGGCGTGCCCACCTGCTCCAGCCTGCCGTCGCGCAGCACGGCGATGCGGTCGGCCAGCGTCATCGCCTCGACCTGGTCATGGGTGACGTAGATCATCGTCACGTCCTCCATGCCGTGATGCAGCCGGGCGATCTCCAGCCGCGTCTGCACGCGCAGCGCCGCGTCGAGGTTCGACAGCGGCTCGTCGAACAGGAAGACGCGCGGGTCGCGCACGATGGCGCGGCCGATGGCGACGCGCTGGCGCTGGCCGCCGGACAGTTGCTTGGGCAGGCGGTCCAGCAGGTGCTCGATCTGCAACAGCCGCGCCGCCTCGCGCACGCGGCGGTCGATCTCGGCCTTGCCGGCCTTGGCCAGCTTCATGCCGAAGGCCATGTTGTCATAGACCTTCATATGCGGGTAAAGCGCATAGCTCTGGAACACCATGGCGATGCCGCGGTCCGAGGGCACCAGGTCGTTCACCCGTTGCCCGTCGAACAGCATGTCGCCGCTGGTGATGTCCTCCAGCCCCGAGACCAGCCGCAGCAGCGTGGACTTGCCGCAGCCGGACGGGCCGACGAAGACCATGAACTCGCCCTTGCGGATCTCCAGGTCGATGCCCTTGATGACCTGCAAGCCGCCATAGGATTTGGTGACGTTCTTCAACTCGATCTTGGCCATGGTTCAACCTTTCACGCCGCCGGCGGTCAGGCCCGCCACGATCTTGCGCTGGAAAATGAGGACGAGGACGATCAGCGGCACCGTCACGATGACCGAGGCGGCCATGATCGGACCCCAGGGGATCTCCTGCTCGGAGGCGCCCGAAAGCAGGCCGATGGCCACCGGCACGGTGCGCATGCTTTCAGTGCTGGTGAAGGTCAGCGCGAACAGGAACTCGTTCCAGGCGCCGATGAAGGCCAGAAGCCCGGTGGTCACCATCGCCGGCCACAGAAGCGGCAGGAAGACGCGGGTGATGATGATCCAGGGGCTGGCGCCGTCGACGATCGCCGCCTCCTCGATCTCGACCGGCAGGTCGCGCATGAAGGTGGTCAGCACCCAGACGGTGAAGGGCAGCGTGAAGATCGTATAGGACAGGATCATCGCCCAATGGGTGTTGAAGATGCCCAGGAAGCGCACCAGCTCGAACAGCCCGGCCAGCACGGCGATCTGCGGGAACATCGACACGGCCAGGATGGTCATCAGCAGAAGCCCCCGCCCCCGGAACCGCACCCGCGCCAGCGCGTATGAGGCGGTGACGCCCAGGAACAGCGACAGCCCCACCGTGGCCGTGGCGATGATCAGCGAGTTGCCGATGGAGTAAAGGAAGTTCCTCGACCCCAGCACCGCCTGGTAGTTGCGCAGGTCGAAGCCCGCGGGCAGGTAGTTCACCCGAAACAGCGCCGTCCCCGAGGCGAAGCTGGTCACGACGGCATAGTAGAAGGGAAAGACCGAAAAGACGACGATCACCACGACCAGCGCGTAAAAGCCGATCCGTTTGAGCAGCTTGTGACGGGTCATTTCGAGCCCTCCCCGCCCAGGTCCACGCGGCCGAGCCAGATATAGGCGCTGACGAAGACGGCGATGATCGCGAAGAGCAGCGTCGATTGCGCCGCGCCATAGGCGAACTTGTCGAAGTCGATCATGTTCTCGCGGCTGATGACCGACATGGTCTTGGTGGCCGAGCTGTTCGGCGTCAGCACATAGATCAGGTCGAAGATGCGCAGCGCGTCCAGCATGCGGAAGATCACCGCGACCATCAGCGCCGGCTTGATCAGCGGCAGGGTGACGCGGAAGAACACCTTGACCGGATGGATGCCGTCGATCCGCGCCGCCTCGTAGATGTCGCGCGGCACCATCTGCAAGCCGGCCAGGATCAGCAGCGCCATGAAGGGCGTGGTCTTCCAGATATCGACGATCAGCACGGCGGTCATTGCGGTTTCGGTGCTGGCGGTCCAGGCGATCTTTTCGCTGATCAGCCCCAGCCGCAGCAGGATGTCGTTCAGGATCCCGAACTGGTCGTTCAGCATCCAGGCCCACATCTTGGCCGAGACGATGGTCGGGATCGCCCAGGGGATCAGGATGGCGGCGCGCACCAGGGCGCGGCCCCTGAACTCGGCATTCAGCACCAGCGCCACGATCAGGCCCAGCACCGTCTCGAACCCGACCGAGATCAGCGAGAAGCGGACGGTGTTCCAGACCGCGTTCCACCAGGCCGGATCGACCAGCGTGCCGCGCCAGACCACCCGCCCCGAGGACAGCGTGCGCATCGACAGGTAGTTGTCGAAGCCGATCCATTCGCCGCCATAAAGGTTCGACAGCGTGGTGTTGGTGAACGAGAACCAGATGGTGCGCGCCAGCGGCCAGGCCGCGACGCAGAGCAGCGCGAAAAGCATGGGGGCCAGGAACCAGAAGGCCGCCCTTTGCCGACGCTGCCGCAGGCTGGGACCGCCGCTGCGGCCCGCGATGGGGTCAGTCATGGGGAAACTCCTCATCGGCCGCAGGGGCCGGTCGGGGCCGGCGCAAACCCGCCAGCCCCCGCCAAGCGCCTTACCAGCCCGAGCCCTGCATGTCGCTCAGCTCCAGCTCCAGCAGCTCGAGGTTCTCAGCCGCGCTGCCGTTGCCCGACAGCGTGTCATGCACGGCCGACCAGAATTTCGACGAGACCTCGTTATACTTGTTCTTGGTCGGCCCCGAGGGGCGCGGCACCGCATCGGCGAAGACCTCTTTCCAGCGCGGGATCAGCGGCACCGCCTCGGCGATCTCGGCATCGTCGTAGAGCGCGACCACGGTGGGCAGGTTGCCGTCCAGCAGCGCGCGGCGTTTCTGCGCCTCGGCCGAGGCGAGATAGAGCGCCAGATCGACCGCCGCCTCCTGCTTGGTCGAGAATTTCGACACCGCGACGTTCCAGCCGCCCAGCGTCGCGGCCGAGCCGGCCTCCTCGGTGCCGGCTGGTAGCGGCGCCACGTTGAACTTGTCCTTGACCGCGCTGTCCGCGCCGCCGCTCAGCGCGAAGGCATAGGGCCAGTTGCGCATGAAGACCGCGTTGCCGGTCTGCCAGACGCCGCGCGCCTCTTCTTCCTTATGGGCCAGCACGCCGCGCGGGCTGATGGTGCCGATCCAGCCTGCCGCCAGTTCCAGCGCCGCCACAGCCTGCGGATTGTTGATCGAGACGGTGCCGTCCGCCTCGACGATCTGGCCGCCACCAAAGGATTTCACCCATTCCAGCGCGTTGCAGGTAAGCCCCTCATAGGCATTGCCCTGCCAGACGAAGCCCCACAGGTCGCCCTGTCCCGCGGCCCGCTCGCCGTCCTGGATCAGCTTGGCGGTCTCGGTCAGTTCGGCCCAGGTCCTGGGCACCTCCTTGCCGTATTTCTCCAGCAGGTCGGTGCGGTAATACAGCGCCGGGGCATCGGTATAGAGCGGCAGCGCCACCAGCTTGCCGTCCGAGGTCTGGCTTTCGATGACCGAGGGGAAATGCTCGCCGACAATATCCTTGGCCGCCTCGGACAGGTCGACGAAATATTCGGAAAGCTGCGGCGCCCAGATCACGTCGGTCTGATACAGGTCAACGTCCTTGGTGCCCGCCGCCAGCCACAGCCGGTATTGCGCGAACTGGTCCGAGCTGGACTGCGGCATCGGCACCAGCGTCACCGTGTGGCCGGTGCGTTCCTCCCAGGGCTTGACCAGTTCCTTGAAATGCTCGGCCTGCTTGCCGACGCCGCCCGCGACATAGAACAGCTCGTCCGCCACGGCAGGCAGCGCGATGCTGCCCATGAGCGCGGCCAATGCGACCGGGCGCAGCGCGCCCCGGCTGATACGTCCCATCCTCATCCTCCCCTTGGTAAAGGCGCCTCCCAGCACCGTTCGCAGTATCGGGCCTGCCTGCCTCGGCCCGTTCCGAAACCTTTCGGGAAATTTCTACCGCATCCGGCCGGTCCGGTCAATAATTCCGACGAAACCCGCCGGAACCGGGCGGCGGGCTGCAAGAAACCGTGCGTTTCCTGGGAAAAACCGTATCGTCGCGCCGGGCGGCGCGACGAACGCGCGGGACAGCGGATGTCATGCGCTAACATCAGACAGCGCGTTTCGCCGACAAGGGCGCTTTCGCGGCCGAATCACCGGCGCAGGGCTGGGAATCACCCGCCAAGCCGTTTTCCAAAACATTTCGGAGACGAAAACCGGCCCGCCCGCCGGATGGGGAAGCGGCGCCGGAAATCCGGCGCCGCAAGACTTCAGCCGTTCAGCAGGCGGCGCAGGCTGGCCAGGGCGCGCTCGCGATCCTCCTGATAGCCGATCAGCCCGGCATAATCGCCGTTGCCGTCAAAGAGCAGCATGGTCGAGGAATGGTCCATGGTATAGTCGCCCCCTTCCAGCGGCGACTTGCGGGCATAGATGCGGAACGCCTTGATCGCCTTGGCGACCTCTTCCGGCGCGCCCGAGACCCCGACCACGCCCGGCACCCAGGACACGTATTCGCGCAAGGCCTCGACCGTGTCGCGCTCGGGATCGACGGTGACGAAGAACACCCGCAGTTTCTTGCCGTCCTCGCCCAGTTCCTCCTGCCAGCTGGCGACGTCGCCCAGCGTGGTCGGGCAGACATCCGGGCAATGGGTGAAGCCGAAGAACACCGCCGAGGGCTGGCCCTTCAGCGCGGCCTGGCTGAACTCGGTCCCGTCGGTCGCCACCAGCCGGTAGTCGCCCCGCCCCAGCGCCGCCGTCCCGGCATCGGCGATCGAGCCCGTGCCCGAACCCGAGCGGGGCGAGACGAGCTGGAACCAGCCCAGCCCGGCCAGCGCCAGCACGACCAGCGCCCAAAGCGCATAGCGCAGCGGTTTCAACCCGGATTTGCCCTTAGTGTCCGCCATGGCCACCTCCTTTTTGCGCCCCGGCATTGCGCGGCCCGACCGCCAGCGGCAGGCTGACCTCGCCCGCCTTTTCGAAGCTCAGCGTGACATTGACCGTTTCGCCCTCGACCAGCGGCTGCTTCAACTCCATGAACATCAGGTGATAGCCGCCGGGCTTCAGTTCGACCGTGGCCCCGGCCGGAATCGCCAGGCCATCGGGCAGTTCGCGCATCCGCATCACCTCGCCCTCCATGG